>CAZVHM010000105.1:0-7371 GCA_964627175.1 uncultured Novosphingobium sp.
CTCGATCCCGATCACCTTCACATCGGCTTCGGGGTTCTTGTCATCCAGGCTGATGTCGATGTGCCCTTCGCCCACCAACGGGTGATAGAGCTGGCTGATCTGGTAGCCTTGCGGAAGATCGGCATAGAAGTAGTTCTTGCGATCGAACCGCGACCACTTGTTGATCTGGGCATCGATGGCAAGACCGGTGCGCACCGCCTGACGGATGCATTCGCGATTCGGCACCGGCAGCATGCCGGGCATCGCCGCATCCACCAGCGAAACCTGGGTGTTCGGCTCGGCACCGAACGCCGTGGCAGCGCCGGAAAACAGCTTGGAATGCGAAGTAACCTGCGCGTGAACTTCAAGGCCGATCACGACCTCCCATTCGCCAGTCGCGCCCTGGATACGATACGTGCTCATCTTACCACCACTTTTCCGGCTTCGCGGCAAAGCCCGCGCGCTGTTCGATGGCAAGGCCGGCATTCAGCACGCCCTGCTCGTCGAACGGACGGCCGATGATCTGCAGGCCCAGCGGCAATCCTTGCGCGTTCAGCCCGGCAGGAACCGACATGGCCGGAAGACCGGCCAGCGACGCCGGAACCGAGAACACGTCGTTCAGGTACATCGCCAGCGGATCGTCGCTATTTTCACCCAGCGCGAAGGCCGCGGTCGGCGTTGTCGGCGCAAGGATCACGTCGCAATGGTTGAAGGCCGCGGCAAAGTCGCGGCTGATCAGGGTGCGAACCTTCTGGGCCTGGGTATAATAGGCATCGTAGAAGCCTGCTGACAGCACATAAGTGCCAATCAGGATGCGGCGCTTGACCTCTGGCCCGAAGCCGGCCGCGCGGGTGGCGGCATACATGTCCTGCAGGTTGGCGCCATCGGGCAGCTCGCGCAGGCCATAGCGCACGCCATCATAACGAGCGAGATTCGAGGAAGCCTCGGCCGGGGCGATGATGTAGTAAGTCGGCAGGGCATACTTGGTGTGCGGCAGCGAGATGTCGACGATCTCGGCACCGGCGTCCTTCAGCCAGGCGATGCCGTCATCCCAAGACTTCGCCACTTCCGCATCCATCCCGTCCATGCGGTATTCGCGCGGGATGCCGACCTTCTTTCCGGCCAGCGAAGCATCCAGCCCGGCTTCCCATTCCGGCACGGGCAGGTTCAGGCTGGTCGAATCCTTGGGATCGAACCCGGCCATCGCTTCCAGCATGATCGCGCAATCGCGCACGCTGCGGGCCATCGGGCCGGCCTGGTCGAGGCTGGAGGCGAACGCCACGATGCCCCAGCGCGAGCAGCGGCCATACGTGGGCTTGATGCCGGAAATGCCGGTGAAAGCAGCCGGCTGGCGGATCGAACCGCCGGTATCGGTGCCGGTGGCGGCCGGGCAAAGCCGTGCGGCAATCGCCGCCGAGCTGCCGCCCGACGAGCCGCCGGGTGCCAGCGCCGCGGTATCGCCCTGGCGGCGCCACGGCGAGATCACATTGCCAAACGCGCTGGTTTCGTTCGACGAGCCCATCGCGAACTGGTCAAGGTTGAGCTTGCCCAGCATGCCTGCGCCGGCATCCCACAGCTTCTGCGAGACGGTGGATTCGTATTCCGGCTTGAAGCCTTCAAGGATGTGGCTGGCCGCGGTGGTCTGCACACCCTTGGTGGCGAACAGGTCCTTCATGCCGATCGGCACGCCGGCCATCTTGCCGAGTTGCCGGCCGGCCGCACGATCCGCATCCACCTTGCGCGCCGCATCCAGCGCGGCATCGGGGGTGGTGACGATGAAGGCGTTCAGCGCATCCTGCGCTTCGGCCACGGCCGCATTGAAGGCTTCGGCTACTTCGACGGCGGTGAAATCACCCTTGCCCACACCCTCGCGGATGGCGGCAATCGTCAGGTCGGTAATGTCGCTCATCTTACTCGATCACCTTGGGCACGCCGAAAAAGCCGTGTTCGGCCGCCGGGGCATTGGCCAGCACCGCATCGCGCACGCCGCCATCGGTCACCACATCGTCGCGCAGGCGCAGGTGGTTTTCGATCACGGCGGTCATCGGCTCCACGCCGGTAACGTCCACTTCGCCCAGTTGCTCAACCCAGGCGAGAATGCCGTTAAGCTCGGGAACCATTGCCTCAAGCTCGCCCTCGCTCACCTTGATGCGGGCAAGCGCGGCGATCTTGGCCACGGTGGCGGTATCGACCGACATGGATGGCTGACCTTATTCTGAAAATTGCGGAAGAAAACGAAGAATCAGGGCTGCGGTGCGCCCTGCGGCGCCCCGGCGGGGGCACCTTGCGCCTGCATCATCTGCATCATCTGACGCTGCTGCTCGAAGGCCTGGCGGTTCATCACGCCCAGCACCTCGATATCGAAATAGAGATCCGAATTCGCGGGGATCGGCCCGGTCGGCTTGTCGCCATAAGCGAGGCTGGAGGGGATGACGACCTTGTACTTGCCGCCCGCCTGCATCTGTTCCAGCGCCTGGGTGAAGCCGGGCACCACTTCGCGCAGCGCCAGCGGCGCCTTGCCGCTGTCGAACACCTGGCCGTTGGCCAGCTTGCCGGTGTAATCGATGAAGGCCACATCATCGAGCGTCGGCGAAGGGCCTTCGCCGGCCTTGAGGGTCTTGACCGAAACCAGCGGCGGCATAGCCGCCCAGGCCACGCCGCCGGCCACGGCCACTGCGGCAGCCACGCCGAGCCACAGCTTCGTGAGCGAGCCCTTGGCGATGGGCTGGAGCGGAACGCGGGTGATCTCGGTCATCGATTCGTCCTTCGTGATTCCTGTGACGCGCAAACGAAAAGGGCGCGGACTGAAGCCGCGCCCTCTTGGCGTAAACCTGTTGCCGGGGCAAGCCCGGCAAAGGGCAAACGGCTCTTACTTGGCGCCGTCGCGCTCGGCCCGCTTGCGCTCCAGCTTGCGGGCGCGGCGAACAGCGGCAGCCTTTTCACGGGCGCGCTTTTCCGAGGGCTTTTCAAAGTGGCGGCGCAGCTTCATCTCGCGATACACGCCCTCGCGCTGCAGCTTCTTCTTGAGCGCCCGCAGAGCCTGGTCGACGTTGTTGTCGCGAACGAGAATTTGCATAAACCGACACACCTCACAAATCGAAAGGCCAGAACCCGCTTCACGGCCGCGGGGATCGCCTTGAATGCCAAACGCAAACGATACCGAATCCAACTGGTTCGGCTCGAAGATGCGCGCCGCTAGCAGACCACGCCAACCGGCGCAAGGGATTCGACCCCGGCAAGCGATTGGTTGACCGGCAACTGTGGCGTTCCGGCCAAACCCCGGCTACAGGGCCGAAATGAGTTCATCTCCTTCTTTCGCCCACTCCTCACTGCTCGTCGCCATTGGCGGCGGGCTGGGCGCGTGGCTACGTCATCTTACCGGCCGCGCATGGCTTGCCGGCGCAGGCCCCATTTCGGCCGCAGCCTTTCCGTGGGCCACTCTCACCGTCAACATCGTGGGCAGCCTCGGCATGGGCCTGCTGGTCGGCTGGCTGGCCCGCCACGGCAGCAGCGCCGGAGAAAGCCTGCGCCTGCTGCTCGGCGTCGGCGTGCTGGGCGGCTACACGACCTTCTCCTCGTTCGCGCTGGAATTTGCCGTATTGATTGAACGCGGCGCGCTGGGGCTTGCCGCCACTTATGTCGCCACTTCGCTGGTGGCCGGTTTCGTGGCGCTGTTCGCGGGGCTTTGGTTGATGCGGGGAGCCGTGGCATGAGCGATCAGGTTCGCCAGTTTACCGTACAGCACGATGATGATGGCGTGCGGCTTGACCGCTGGTTCAAGCGCCATCTGCCGCAGATCGGCTTTGCTACAGTATCGCGCTGGGCCCGCACCGGGCAGATCCGGGTGGATGGCAAGCGCGCCGACCCGGCCGACCGGCTGGTTGCCGGGCAGGTGCTGCGCGTGCCGCCGGGCGGCACAGTGCAAGAAAAGGGTGCACGCCCCCGCCCCGAGCTGACCGAGGCCCAGCTGGAAATGGCCGATGCCATGGTGATCCACCGTGACCGCGCGGCCATTGTCATCAACAAGCCGCCCGGTCTTGCCACGCAGGGCGGCAGCGGCACTTACGAGCATGTCGATGGCCTGCTCGATGCCTATACCCAGAATGGCCCCCGCCCGCGCCTGGTCCACCGGCTGGACAAGGACACGTCCGGCGTTCTGCTGGTGGCCGCAACGCCCGGCAGCGCGGCGTTCTTTTCCAAGCGCTTTTCCGGGCGCTCGGCCCGCAAGATCTATTGGGCGCTGGTGATCGGCGTGCCTTCAATCGACGATGGGATGATCGAACTGCCGCTGGCCAAGCAGCCCGGCACCGGTGGCGAAAAGATGATGGTGGACGAAAGCGGCGAAGGCCAGCCGGCCCGCACCCGCTATCGCGTGCTGGACCGGGCGGGCAATCGCGCCGCCTGGGTTGAACTGCAGCCGCTTACCGGCCGCACTCACCAGCTGCGCGTGCACATGGCCGCGATTGGCCACCCGATTGTGGGCGATGGGAAATATGGCGGCCAGGAAGCGTTCCTGTCTGGATCGATCAGCCGCAAGATGCACCTTCACGCCCGCCGGCTGATTATCGAACACCCGGATGGCGCCCCCCTGGACGTGACGGCGCAGCTGCCCGAACATTTCGCCAATTCGATGGACCAGCTTGGCTTCAACGAAGCCGACGGCGCCGAGTTGGCGGAAGCCCCCAAGCTGCCGGAAAAGGAAGCGCGCAAGGTGGCGGCCAAGGCCCACGCCAAGCAATATCGCAAGGAACGTCGGGGCGAACGCCGCAAGCGCAGCGAAGCCCCGGCCGGCACCCGCAAGGCAACCGGCCAACGCGCCGGACCGGGTGGCGGAAAACCGGGCGCGGCGGCAAGGCCAGCGGCTCGCAAGCCTGGCGGCTCGCGCCCTTCCACCGGCAAGCCGGCCCCGCGCAAGGGCCCACCCACCGGCAAGCGCTGATGCGGCCTGAAGCAATGTGGAAGCCGGCGCCATGACCGTGCGGCTGGCGGTGTTCGACTGCGATGGCACCTTGGTCGATGGCCAGGGGGCGGTGGTTTCCGCGATGGTTCAGGCCTTTGCCGCATCAGGCCTTGCCGCGCCCGATCCGGGCCGGGTTCGCCGCATCGTGGGCCTGTCGTTGCCGCAAGCGGTGATGCGGCTGGCGCCGCACGCCGATGCTGATCAGGTGCGGCTGGCAGTGGCTGAATACAAAGCCGCGTTTCGCGCGGCACGGGCATCGGGCGTACTGTCCGAGCCGCTGTTCGAGGGCATCCGCGATGTGCTGATCGGGCTGGAAACAGCCGGCTGGACGCTGGGCGTGGCAACCGGGAAATCCCAGCGTGGGCTGGTCCACTGCCTGGCCAGCCACGGCCTCTCCGCCCACTTCGCCACGCTGCAAACGGCAGATCATCACCCGTCCAAGCCCAATCCGGCCATGCTGGAAGCCGCGCTGGCCGAAACGCTGGCGGAACCCGAACATGCAGTGATGATCGGCGATACCGCCTATGACATGGCTATGGCCGAGGCCGCCGGGGTGCGCGCGGTGGGCGTGGCCTGGGGCTATCACGCCGCATCCGAACTGATTGCCGCCGGCGCCGCCCACGTGGCCGAGACGCCGCAAGGCCTGATGGAGTATCTGATCGATGGCTGACCCGACTGGCCGCCCCCCCAAAGACCCGGCGAAAGCCCGCTTCCTGGCCATCACCCTGATCCGCTGGACCGGGGTGGGCCTGGTGATGCTGGGCCTGCTGATCAACAGCGGCACGATTGCCGCGCCCGGCGTGCTGGGCATTCTGCTGGTGGTGTTCGGCTTGTTCGATGCCTTCGTGATGCCAGGGATCCTGGCCCGGCGCTGGAAGAGCAGGAGTTGAGATGAAGCGGTTCTACAAGGAAGCCCTGCCCGGCGAGCGCGAGGGCGGCTGGCAGGTGCTGCTGGATGGCCGTGCGATCAAGACCGTCGGTGGCCGGCCGCAGATCGTGCCTTCGCGCGCCCTTGCCGAAGAGCTGGCAGCCGAATGGGCCGCGCAAGGCGAAGAAATCGATCCGGCCACGTTCCTTTATCGCGACATGGCCGACTATGCGATCGATGTGGTGGCACCTGATCGCGCCCAGGCGATCCGCGAACTGCTGCCTTATGCCGACACGGACACGCTGTGCTATCGCGCGGAAATCGGGGATGCGTTGCGCCGCGAACAGGATCTGGTGTGGGAGCCGCTAGTCGCCGCCGCCGAAAGTCGGCTGGGCCAGCGCTTCGAGCGGATCGGCGGGATCATGCACCGCCCGCAACCGGCCGAAACGATGCAGCAACTGGAAGCCATTCTCGAAGGGCAGGATAATTTCGCCCTTGCAGCACTGCGAAACCTGGCCGGGCTGGCCGCTTCGCTGATCACCGGCCTTTCTGCACTGGAGCCGGAAGCAGACATTACGGCGCTGTGGAATGCGGCCAATCTGGAAGAGGATTGGCAGGCCGAACGCTGGGGCCGCGACGAAGAGGCCGAACAGCGCCGCGAACGCCGCCGCGAGGCCTTTATCGCCGCTGCCCGCTTTGCCGCCCTCGCCCGCGGCTGACAGGGCCGGTCAGGCGGCGTTTTCGCCGAGGTGGCGCATCCGCTCCAGCCAGTCTTCACGCGTGGCGATGTCGCCCACACCGCCGATCACGGTGGTTTCCACCGGGGCTACCCCGACGAAACGCAGGATGTTGCGTTCAAGGCTCTTCAGGCTGTGGGCGCGATAGTAAAGGCGGTATGCGATGCCAGGCATGCCCATGGTGACGATAACCCGAGCCGAACGACCGGCCAGCAACTTGCGCGGAAACCCCTTGTCTGCCTGATCGAGCGCGAAACCGGGCCGCAACACCTGTTCGAGAAAGGCCTTCAACAAGGCCGGCACATCGCCCAGCCACAGCGGGTAGATGATGACGAGGTGTTCCGCCGCGCCGATCCGCTGCTGCGCGGCGGCAATGGCCGGTGGCGGACTGCCGTGGAGCCATTCTTCCGGGGAGCGCAGGACCGGAAAATCCAGCTCGGCAATCCGCAACAGATCGACGGTGTGCCCGGCCGAGCGGGCACCATCGGCATAGGCGGCGGAAAGCGCATGGCAATAATGGCCCGCCGCCGGATCGGGGTGCCCATCGATCACGAGTATCCGCCGGGGATCAACCGTATCGTCCATGCCTCACCTCGCTAGCCAGGCAGGCATGCCGGCACCGGGCGCGATCAGCCCACCCAGTCAGCAACCTGCCGTGCCACCTCGTTCGCCGCGCGATTCAGCGCTGGGCCAACCGCTTCGGCATTGGGCTTCACGCCATCCTCGCGTGCCTCGAACCGCTGGGTCGTGATCTCTCCGCCCGGTGCTTCCAGCACGGCATCATAACGCACGACCACGGCGCGAGTGCCATCATCATAGCCGATATC
>CAZVHM010000106.1:0-7207 GCA_964627175.1 uncultured Novosphingobium sp.
CCAGCGATGTCACTCTGAGCTTTACCCTTCGCGAGACCGACGGTGATAACGACTTCGTCGATGCAAGCTTCAACGTGTCGATCGATGGCAACAATGACGGGTCGATAACAAATCCCGTCACGGCATCGTTCACGGTCGACGACATGTCACTGCTTGCCGCTGCTACGCCGGTGATCTGATCCTTTCGCCGGTTGCCGCTGTCTGAGCAGCGGCAACCGGCGTTTCACCTGGAAAAGCCGCACGCGATGAGGGTCGAGAGGGGCCAGTGGCAGTTGTCATCATGCCGTCAGGCGGCAAGCATTGACCCAATGGGAGCTTGAACGATGACCGACTTCATCTGGTACGAGCTCCTGACTACCGACCCTGATGCCGCGACGAAGTTCTACGGCGAGGTCATGGGCTGGAAGGTCCAGCGCGGCGAGTAGGGCGGGACAATGGATTACCGGCATATCGTTCGTGACGACGGCGGTTCAGCCGGCGGGATGCTGACGCTTATCGCCGAGATGCTGGAACATGGAGCCCGGCCGCAGTGGCTGCCCTATCTCTATGCAGAAAACGTCGACGCGAAACTCGCTGCCATCGTTGGTGATGGCGGCGAGGAGTTGATGCCGGCAGCGACCCTCCCAGTCGGCCGTATCGCCATGGTCAAGGACCCGCAGGGCGTTCCGATCTATCTCATGACCCCCGTCCCGCCGCCAGGCAAGGAAGGGGTGGGCAGCGATGTGTTCTCGGTCACCGAGCCTCAACGGGTGCGCTGGAACGAGCTGGCCAGTCCCGACCAGCAGGCTTCGATGGCGTTCTATTCGCGGCACTTCGGATTTGAGTTCAACAATTCTCTGCCGATGGGCGAGATGGGCAATTACTGCTTCATCGAACATGATGGCCGCACACTGGGGGCAATCGAGCGCCAGCAGGACGAGCGCCAGCCGGCGGCATGGCTGCTCTATTTCGGCGTCACCACCGTCGCGGAGGCGAAGCGGCGGATTGAGGCGGGTGGCGGCACCGTGCTTATGGGGCCGCACGAGGTTCCGGGCGGGGAGTGGATCGTGACAGCCACCGACCCGCAGGGCGCCGCTTTCGGCGTGGTCGGGCCAAAGGGGGCTGAGTCATGACCACCAATCTCGTTTGCCTGTGGTACCAGGGCGATGCTGAAGACGCGGCACGATTCTATGCCGAAACCTTCCCGGACAGCAGCGTTGGCAAGGTGATGCGTGCCCCCAGCGATTTCCCCGAAGGCGGCAGGGAAGGGCAGATCCTGACTGTCGAGTTCACCGTTGTCGGCATCCGCTGCATCGGGCTCAACGGCGGGCCGGCATTTAGCCAGAGCGAGGCTTTCTCGTTCCAGATCGGTACCGATTCCCAGGAAGAAACGGACCGCTACTGGAATGCCATCGTCGGAAATGGCGGGCAGGAAAGCGCCTGTGGGTAGTGCAAGGACAAGTGGGGCCTTTCCTGGCAGATCACTCCGCGCGCCCTGACGGACGGGATGGCGGATCCCGACCCTGCGGTGCGCAAGCGGGTGTTCGAAGCGATGATGGCGATGCGCAAGATCGACATCGCCGCCATCGAAGCGGCGCGGCGGGGGTGATGCGATGACGGTGGAGCTCAATCACACGATTGTCTGGTCCAGCAACCAGGCGGCGTCCGCGCGGTTCGTCAGCGAGATGTTCGGCCTGCGGGCGCCGCGGCGAGTTGCCCATTTCGACGTTGTCGATCTGGCAAACGGCGTTTCGCTCGATTTTGCTGACACGGAAGGGCGGGTTGCGCCGCAGCACTATGCCTTTCTGGTAAGTGAGGATGAATTCGATGCGGTCATGGCCCGCATCACGCAACGCGGTCTGACCTTCTGGGCCGATCCGGCCAGGACCATGCCGGGCCAGATCAACCACCACGACGGCGGCCGCGGCGCTTATTTCGAGGGACCAGACGGCCACCTGCTCGAAGCGATCACCCGGCCTTATGGCAGCGGCGGGCTGGCATGATGCTTACGGTTCATCGCCGTCCATTCTTGTCCTACACTTTGACGGCGCTGACCGCGATTGAGGAGAAATGCGATGGCTGAGCCTCCTTATGAACTCAGCGTCACCACCTTCATCGCTGCACCGGCGGAGCGGGTATGGCGGGCAATGGACGAGGAGATGGAGGCATGGTGGTGCCCCGTACCGTGGACCACCCAGATCGTCGCGCAGGATAAGCGCCCCGGTGGGCGGACCTGCGTGATCCTGCGCGGCCCGGACGGCGAGGAAGAGCGGTTGGAGGGCATTTATCTCGCCTACGACGAGGGCAGGCGCATCGTCTCGACCGATGCAATCGACCATCGCTTTCACCCGCAAGGGCCGTTCATGATTGGCACGTGGGAGATTGCTGCGGAGGCCAATGGCACCCGTTACACTGCCTCTGCCCGCCATTGGAGCGAGGAAGCGATGCAGATCCATGTGGAAATGGGTTTCAGCGATGGCTGGGCGGCCTGTGCGAAGCAGCTCAAGGAGCTGTGCGAGGCCGGATGACGATGACGATGGATCGTCCGGAGCATAAGGCGCTTTTGCATCAGGGCAGGCTGGCTGCCCTGATGCAAAAAGAACCGGTCAAGTCGCCAAACGGTTGGCAACGAATCCGGAGCACTCAGTGAGCCCGGTCACGTCGCATCGATCAGCGAGTGGAAACAATCGCTTACTTGTGCGATTTTTTCGCGCGCTTCGCGGCAGCGATTTGCTTCTCGCGCTCTTCGACGTAGGCGTCCCACAGGGCATCAGCACAGTTATAGCCGCCTACCTCGACGCCCGGTTCCGCCCGCTTGAGAACGTTGCGGGCCTTGATCGGGGCCGTGTAGCGCAGCGGATCCACCATCGTGATGTTGATGTCGATCACGTCACCATGCTCCGGGTGCTTGTACATCGTCCAGCGCTCGGTGATCACTGCTTCTTCGCTGCGTTGCAGGGTGTTGACCTCGTTGCGAGCGGTCAGGTTGGTGGAGGTGATGACCAGCGTGTCGCCCTCCCACTTCGCGTTGGACCAGCCATTGGCCAGCGCGGGCAGGTTGGCAGGAACGGTGGTGCGATCCAGCCTGATGCTGCGGTAATCGTCATGCCCTTCGAACAGCATGATGATGCGATCAGGGTTATGATAGATTTCCAGCGGATAGTCGCGCGCGCGGTTGAGCACGCGCCAGGGCATGCCCATGCGGACGCAGAACTTCGCGGGATCGTCGATCACCGGGTCCAATTCGGTCTTGTAGCGGTCCATCTGCGCCTGGATTTCCGGCGTGTACGGTGGATTGTGTTCCTGTGGCAGATAGACAAGGTTGTAATCGGCCATGACCCACACGCCATTGAAATTGGGCTTGCCGTCACGGGTCGGGATGTCGGTGGCGGCGGGTGCTGCCGCTGGTGCCGGTGCGGCTGTCACGGCGGGGGCAGCGCTGGTTGCCGCATAGGCGCATCCGGCAAGGCTGGTGCCGGCGAGCAGGCCCAGCAGGGCGGTTGGAATGAGTTTCGACATGGGTTTTCGGCTCTCCCTCAAGGATGCGCAGCGCGCAGGAGGCGCTTCGCTCATTCGGTTTGAGGCATTGTCTAACAATTTGTTGGATTGTCGCAATGGCATTTGCTTTGCGAACGTGGATTTTTCGCAGGCAGATGGTCTGCTCGTGCAAAAGCCGTGAGTTCACAAAAGCTGGCAGGCCATCGTTCGCCTGGCAGACGATGGCTATCGCGATCGTTGGCTCGAGAGGCCCTGACCCGCCTCAGCGGCGGGTGGGGGCGTAATGTCGGCCGGTCAGGACCAGCCGATCATCACTGCCTTTGTTTCGGTGAAGGCTTCCACGCCCTGCCGACCATTTTCGCGGCCGATGCCGGATTGCTTGTAGCCGCCGAATGGAAGCGCAAATTCCATGCCCGAGCCGTTGACCTTGACCGAGCCGGAGCGAAGGTGGCGGGCCATGGCATGGGCAGCCTGAAGGTTCCCGGTCCAGACATAGGCAGACAGGCCGTAGACGCTGTCGTTCGCCATCCGGGCCAGATCGGCCAGGCTGTCCTGATCGGAAAAGCGCATGACGCTGAGCACCGGACCGAAGATTTCCTCGCGCACGATGCGCATGTCGGGCCGCGCATCGACGAAGACCGTGGGGTTGACGAAATAGCCCGGACCCGACGGCGCATCCCCGCCCACCAGCAAGGTGGCTCCTTCGGCCTTGCCAGCAGCGATGTAGCCCATCACCCGTTCCTTCTGGCCGGCCGAGATTAGCGGACCAAGATTAACGCCTTCGTCTGAGCCGGGGCCGACCACCAGCTTTTGCGCGAAGGCTGCCAGCCCGACCAGGAAACGGTCATAGACCTTTTCGTGCAGGAAGAGGCGCGATCCGGCCGCGCAGACCTGGCCGCTATTGCCGAAGATGCCCATGGCCACGCCCGGAATCGCGCGATCAAGATCGGCATCGGCAAACACGATCGAGGCTGATTTGCCGCCCAGCTCAAGCGAGACGCGCTTCAGCGTGTTGGCGCTTTCGCGCAGGATGGCCTGACCCGTGGCGGTGGATCCGGTGAACGAGATCTTGTCCACCCCGGGGTGAGAAACCAGCGCAGCGCCAGCTTCGGCGCCAAGGCCGGTCACCACGTTGAACACCCCTGCCGGGAAGCCGGCTTCGGCGATCAGTTCGGCCAGCCGCAGGCCCGACATCGGCGCCAGCTCGGCAGGCTTCAGTACTACCGTGCAGCCTGCGGCCAACGCGGCTGACACCTTGTTGCACGTGATGGCAAACGGCGCATTCCACGGCACGATCAGCGCGGCCACGCCCAGCGGATCGTGCGTGGTATAGCCATGCCAGTTGCCGGGCACCGAAACCGGCGCGGTCTGCCCGGTCATCCGGCGGGGCCAGCCGGCGTTGTAGCGGATTACGCTGACGGCCGAGCCGACCGCCATCTGCCGGGCGATGGCATGGGGCATGCCGTTATCCAGCGTCTCGATGGCAGCGATCGCGTCCTGATCCTGCTCGATCAGGTCTGCCAGGCGCAGCAGCAGCCGTTCGCGCTGAGCGGCGGGCATGTTGGCCCACTCTGGGCTTTCGAATGCGGCGCGGGCGGCGGCCACGGCGGCATCCACTTCTTCGACGCCGCCAGCGGCGATCTGCCCGATGGCGGTTTCGTCAGCCGGATTCAGCACTTCGATGGAACGGTCGCGGGCGGGCTGCCATGTGCCACCGATAAAGTGGCCGGAAAGGCGGGCGATATCGGCCCTGGCACGATCGAATACGGCAGCTTGGCTCATTATGCGGTCTCCGCAAGGGTTTTGCCCAGCATGAGGTCGGCGCCCTTTTCGCCAATCATCACGGCTGCGGCATTGGTGTTGGCGCCCACCAGCAGCGGCATGATCGAGGCATCGATCACCCGCAGCCCTTCAATTCCGTGGACCCGCAACTGGGGATCGACCACGGCGGCAGGCCCGGTGCCCATCGCGCAGCTGCCCACCGGATGGTGGACCACGCCGGTCAGCTCCGACTTCATCGCATCGAGCGCGGCATCATCGACCACGCCTTCGCCGGGCAGGATTTCCCGCTCGACATATTCCGCGATCGGACCGTCCGAGAAGATCTTGCGCGAAATGGCGAGGCCGCGCTTGAGCGTGGCCCAGTCTTCCGGATGGTCGAGCAGGTTGAGCTGGATGCGCGGCGCGGAGAACGGGTTGCTGTCGCGCAGGGTGACGGAGCCGCGGCTCTTCGGACGCAGCAGGCAGATCGAGTTGTAGAAGCAGTCCTTCTTCGGCTTGGCAAAGCCGGGGAACCAGATGTTGGCATCAACCCGCACCGGGCTGGACATGATCTGGAGATCGGGCCGGTCCAGCCCCTCGGTCGAGCGGGCGAGGATACAGGCCGCCGCGATCTGATTGGCAAAGGTGCCGGTGCCGGTGAAATACCAGCGCAGCACGGAAAGCGCAGCGCGATCGAAGCGCAGTTCGCGGGCAAAGCTGTGGGGCGGGGCGGCATCGTATTGATGCGCCATGCGCACGTGTTCCTGCAGGTTCTGGCCCACGCCGGGCAGATCATGCACCACGGCAATGCCATGGCTGGCGAGTTCTGCCGCCGGGCCGACGCCGGACAGCATGAGGATTTGCGGCGAGCCATAAGTGCC
Organism: uncultured Novosphingobium sp.; assembly: GCA_964627175.1. Taxonomy (GTDB): domain Bacteria; phylum Pseudomonadota; class Alphaproteobacteria; order Sphingomonadales; family Sphingomonadaceae; genus Novosphingobium. Next base: position 6,120 of record CAZVHM010000106.1, read on the forward strand.
GGCGCTGAGCACCACTTCGCGTGCGGCATTGGCGCGCTTGCCGATCCCGTGACGTTCGAATTCCACGCCGACCGCGCGCTTGCCTTCGAACACGATGCGGCGGACATGCGCCCCGGTCATGATCCGCAGGTTGGGGCGCGAGCGGATCGGACGAAGATAGGCTGCGGCTGAACCGCAGCGTTCGCCCTTGCGCAGCGCGATCTGCACATCGGCGCAGCCTTCGTTGCTTTCGCCGTCATAGTCTGGGTTGTAGGGATAGCCGCAGAGCGCGGCCGAAGCGCGCAGTTCGTTAGCCATCAGCCGCCGGGTATCGACCGGCTGGACCGTGATCGGCCCCTCCTTGCCGCGCCACTCGTTGCCGCCGGTCCAGTGATCTTCCGATCGCTTGAAGTAGGGCAGCACGCTGGCATAGTCCCACCCTGTGCAGCCCGCAGCGGCCCAATCGTCAAAATCGCGCGGGTGTCCGCGGAAATGGACCATGCCGTTGATCGATGAAGATCCGCCCAGCATGCGTCCGCGCGGCAGGGGCAGGCTGCGCCCGCCCAGATTGTCCTGCGGCTCGGAAGCGAACTGCCACGCAAGCTCGGGATTGCGCAGCGCCTGGAGAAAGCCGACCGGCATGCGGACGTAGGGATGTTCAGCCTCGCCGCCGGCTTCAAGCAGCAGCACGGTGTTGGCCGGATCTTCGCTCAGGCGGTTGGCCAGGGCCGAGCCGGCCGAACCGGCCCCGATGATCACATAGTCGAAATTCAGCGTATCCACCGGAGCGGTTCCTTGGAATCAGAAAAGGGAAGCAGGCTGGCTCAGGCGAGCCAGAGGAAGCTGGTCGCGCGCAGGCCCGGTTGGCGCGGGGCGGGGCCGAGCAGCGTTTGCAGCGCGGCATGGGCCGGGCTTCCGGCCGTGCCGAGAATTACGCCGGGGTTCGGCCCGTCGAGCGCGATGGCATGACGCACCGGCGTTGCCGAAGAACGCAGGATATCCCGTGCCAGCGCAAAGTCGGTCCAAGTGGTCAGGCCCACGATGGACCCGGTGTTGCCTGCCCATTCGGCAGAGAGCAGCAGGGCAACGATTTCCCCGCGCGGATCGGC
>CAZVHM010000107.1:0-7145 GCA_964627175.1 uncultured Novosphingobium sp.
CCGGTCTTGATCTGGCCGCAGTTGGTAGCCACCGCGAGGTCGGCAATCGTCGCGTCCTCGGTTTCGCCCGAACGGTGGCTCATCACGGCGGTGTAGCCGTTGCGCTGGGCGATGCTCACGGCCTCCAGCGTTTCGGTGAGCGATCCGATCTGGTTGACCTTCACCAGAAGGGAATTCGCCAAGCCCTTCTCGATCCCCATCGTCAGGCGCTTGGGGTTGGTGACGAACAGATCGTCGCCCACCAGCTGGACCTTGCCGCCGATCTTGTCGGTCAGCGCCTTCCAGCCCTCGAAATCATCCTCGCTCATGCCGTCCTCGATCGAGATGATCGGATAGGCCTCGGTCAGATCCGCCAGGTAATCGGCGAACTGCACCGGGCTAAGCGACAGGCCCTCGCCGCTGATCTCGTACTTGCCATTGCGGAAAAACTCGGTCGAGGCGCAGTCGAGCGCCAGCTTGACTTCGCTCCCCGGCTTGAAGCCAGCCTTCTCGATCGATGCCATCACGAAATCAAGTGCATCGCGGGTGCTGGCAAGGTTCGGCGCGAAACCGCCTTCGTCGCCCACCGCGGTCGCCAGGCCCTTTTCATGCAGGCCCTTCTTCAGGGTGTGGAAGATCTCCGCTCCCCAACGCACGGCCTCGGCGAGCGACGAGGCGCCCACCGGCATGATCATGAATTCCTGGAAGTCGATCGGATTGTCGGCATGTTCGCCGCCATTGATGATGTTCATCATCGGCACCGGCAATACATGCGCCGAAACGCCACCGACGTATGCATAGAGCGGCAGGCCGCGAGCATTGGCGGCAGCCTTGGCGATGGCCAGCGAAGTGCCGAGGATGGCGTTGGCGCCCAGGCGGCTTTTGTTCTCGGTCCCGTCCAGTTCGATCATGGCCAGGTCAATGTCGCGCTGGTCCTCGGCGTCCAGCCCGAGCAGGACCTCGCTGATTTCGTTGTTTACGGCGTCAACCGCCTTGAGCACGCCCTTGCCGAGATAGCGCGCCTTGTCACCGTCGCGCAGTTCAACCGCTTCGTGCGCGCCGGTCGAAGCGCCCGACGGGACCGCCGCCCGCCCGAAGCTGCCATCTTCCAGCAGCACGTCCACTTCGACGGTCGGGTTGCCGCGGCTGTCGAGAATCTCGCGGCCGTGGATGTCAATGATCGCGGTCATGGGAACTGCCTCCGTGTCTAGGTGCTTTGAGCTATGCATGCCCATTGGCCGAAGGAACCTTGGCAGGCAAGCCGCGTTGGCGCATCATCATCTTGCGCGTGAATATTTACCTATTCACACTGATCGGTTATCCGCATGGAATGGTGGATCCGCCCTTGGCGGGGGCACTTTTGACACGAGGACAAGGGACAGAACATGGCCGAGAGCACTGCCACCCCCGACAAGGCAAAGCCCGTGCGCAAGCCACGCACCCCCAGGGTCAAGGCCGCGGGCGATGGCTCCGCGCTGGAAACAGCGGCCCTCAAGGGAGAGGCAAAGGCAAAGTTTGCCAAAGCGCTTGAGGAAGCGAAGGCCGGCACCCAGGCCCTCGGCAAGCAGGCCCAGGCAACCGCCGGTGCCTATCGCGAAAAGATTTCCGACAAGAGCGATGCCCTGATCGACGATGCCCGCCAAGTGACCGATCAGGCCAAGGAAAAGGCTGCTGCCCTCGCAACCGAAGGCAAGGCCAAGGCTGTCGAAGGCCTTTCCGCCGCTGCCCGGCTGGTTGCCGAAAACGCCGACACCCTGGATGAAAAGCTTGGCCCCAAGGCAGGCGATTATGCCCGCACGGCTGCCAAGTCGATGCAGGATGCCGCCGAAAAGCTGGATTCAAAGGATATTGCCGAATTGGGTGAGGACGCGCGCGAAATGGTGCGCAAAAGCCCTGGGCTCGCGGTCGGCCTGGCCGCCGCGGCGGGTTTCTTGCTGGCGCGCCTGTTCAAGGGTTCCAACAAGTCGGAAGGGTAGGCATCTGATAAGGATCAGGCAGAGCGCAGCGCCGCTCTGCCTGAAGCTACAGCGATGAACAGCACACCCGAACCGGCGCCCGGCGCCACAGACCCTGCCTATGCACCGTCGGACCGGGGCTTGTCGGACCTCATTGAAAATGCCCGGTGCCTCGCGGCAGAGGCCCGCACCCTGGCCGAGGCGGAGATCGCCTATCAGAAGGCGCGTGCGCAGTTCGCCGCAGGGGCCGCTGCTGGAATTGCGCTGAGAGGGGTGATCGCAGCCGCATTGGCGCTATTCGCTTTGGGCGCCCTGGTCATCGGACTCCTGCTCTCTCTCGCAACGATCATCGGCCCCTGGTGGGCCACCTTGGCAGTTGCGGGCGGCCTGTTCGTGCTGGCCGGTATCTTCGCGCTATCGGCAAAATCGCGGTGGAGCCGCGCCCTCACCCTGATCATGTCCGGGGAGCCAGGCGATGCGTGATGCCGAAAGCTTGCTGCTGCAAGCCAGGACAGAACGCAATGCCGCGCGCACCGCGTTCGATTTGCGCCTGGAACAGATCCGCACGGCTGTATCCGAACGCAGCCTTGCCTCGCGCGCTGCCGACGAAGCCTTGACCCGCGCCCAGGCCACCACGCGCGAAGCCCGAGCAATCCTGGGTGAATATGGCTGGATTGCCGCGATCACCACCCTTGCCCTCGTCGGCTGGCTGCTGCGCGCGCCCCTGATGCGCTGGGGCACGGCAGCTCTGGATCGCATCATGGCAGGGGAACCCCAATCGGGCTGGCAACGTTTTTGCGAGTGGACCGCGAGAAAGGTAAAATCGTGAGCGAGAACAGGAAAACTTCAGCGAATGGTGGGGAGCAAGCGCACAGTGCACCGGCAGCGGAAGGTAGTTCGCCAGATTTCAGCCGCGTACGCAACCTTGCCACCGAACACCCTTTGGCACTGATCGTCGGTGGCCTGACGCTAGGCGCCGTCGCCGGGGCCCTGCTGCCCCGGTCGGCCGGTCGCAGGCTTGCAAAAGGCGCGGTGGCGGCAGCCTCGATGGCCGGAGAATTGGGCCTCCTCTACGTCCGGCAGGCGATCGAGAAGGCCGAAGATGCCGCTGAATCGCTAGCAGAACTGAAGGAAACGGTTGGCACCGGAGCATCGGATTATTCGCGCAAAGCTGCGGATCTGGTTAGCGAAACCGGCCGAAAATCGTCCAACATGGCCGAGGACACCCTCGCCTCGGCCCGCGACGTCGGCCAGCGGATCGGCAAGCAGGCCATCAAACTTCGGTCGCATATTCGACACTGAGACTTGAAAAACCCCCGCTCAAGCGGCTAGCGTTTTGCCTCCTCTCTCAGGGTTTTCATTGATGTCTCAACTTCTCCATCTTGTGATGGGTGGCCGGGTCTCCGACCCCCAAACCCTTAATTTCGCCAATCTGGATGAACTCGATCTCGTCGGCGTCTACGGCAGTTATGCCGAGGCCGAGGAAGCATGGCGCGGTCGCGCCCAGCGCACGGTCGACGACGCGGAAATCAAATACGTCATCGTCCATCTCCACCGTCTGCTTGAACCGGAACTGCCGGGGGCCTGAAGAGCCACATCTGACAAACAAAAAGGCGCCGGAAACTCCGGCGCCTTTTTTTGTCGGCCTGAGATTGGCTCAGATGAACTCGATCTTGCTCACCACATAGAATCGATCGCCAGAGGGCACGGTGACTTCGATTTCCTCGTCGACCCGACGGCCAATCAGGGCGCGCCCCAGCGGCGAATTATAGCTGATCCGGCCGACCTTAGCATCAGCCTCATACGGCCCCACGATCTGGTAGCGCACCGGCTTGTCGTCTTCGTCCAGCAAGGTCACCGTGGCGCCGAAGACGATGCGATCACCGGAAAGGGTGGTCGGATCAACGATTTGCGCCCGGCTGACCTTGTCCTCAAGATCACCGATCGACGCTTCGACCTGGCCCTGACGTTCCTTCGCCGCGTGGTATTCAGCGTTTTCCGACAAGTCACCGTGAGCACGCGCTTCCTCGATCGCGTCAACGATCTTCGGTCGCTCTTCGCGCAGTGCTTTCAGCTCGGCGATCAGCTTTTCATAGCCGTCAGCCAGCATCGGCAGCTTTTCGACACTTGCCATAATTCTGTTCTTTCTCCTGCCGACCCCAAAACGTGGCCGCGACGCTCACCTCAACCTCGACGGCAGTTTTCCCATGCCGTGCGGGCGATCAACACACCATACGGCAAAAAGTTACCTGTCGCGATGAAGGGGAGACGGGTGTAGCTCAGCCATAATAGTCCTGAAGGGACCGCACTTCAAGCTGTGCGCCCCGCATTGCCCTAATAGCTTCCACCGTGGCGACAGATGCTGCTGCGGTGGTGAAATACGGCACCTTGGCATTGAGCGCTGCGATGCGGATGGACTTGGAGTCCTTGAGACTCTGCCATCCCTCAGTTGTGTTGAAAATCATCGCGATATCGCCATCAACGATCCGGTCAACGATATGCGGCCGACCTTCGGCCACCTTGTTGATATGCTCAACCGGCACCCCGGCCTCGGCCAGAAAGCGCTGCGTGCCACCGGTGGCAACAAGGCGGAAGCCCAGTTCGATCAGCTTTTTCGCGGCAGGCAGGATCACCGGCTTGTCCGTGTCCTTCACCGAAACGAAGACCAATCCACCCTGAGGCAGCTTGGTGCCCGCGCCAAGCTGGCTCTTGGCAAAGGCCGTCGCGAAATCCTTGTCGAGGCCCATGACCTCGCCCGTGGATTTCATTTCAGGCGAAAGCACCGGATCCACGCCGGCGAACCGCGCAAACGGGAACACCGCTTCCTTAACCGCCATATAATCAAGCTCGCGCTTGAACGGCGGGAACGTGGCAAGCTTTTCCCCTGCCATCACCCTGGCGGCGATCTTGGCCACCGGCTGCCCGATCGCCTTGGCGACGAAGGGCACGGTGCGCGATGCACGCGGGTTCACCTCGATCAGGTAAACCGCACCATCCTTCACCGCGAACTGGATGTTCATCAGGCCCTTAACGCCCAACGCCAACGCCAACGCCTCGGCCTGGCGTTCCATTTCGGCAATGATCTCGGCCGGAAGGCTATAGGGCGGCAAGGTGCAGGCACTATCACCCGAATGGATGCCCGCTTCCTCGATGTGCACGTCGCCATCACACAGCGCATCGACATCGCATTCGATCGCATCGCGCAGGTACTGGTCGATCAGCACCGGCGAATCGCCGGAAACCTGCACGGCCGTGGCGATATAGTCATCCAGCTGCGCCACGCTGTCGACGATCTCCATCGCGCGGCCACCGAGCACATAGCTGGGGCGCATCAACACCGGATAGCCAATGCGCTGCGCCACGGCGACAGCCTCGTCGCGGCTGCGGGCGATGCCGTTGGCCGGCTGCCGCAACCCCAGCTTCTCGACCAGCGCGGCAAAGCGCTCGCGGTCCTCTGCCAGGTCGATCGCGTCGGGCGAAGTGCCCAGGATCGGAATCCCGGCATCCTCAAGAGCCTGAGCCAGCTTCAGCGGAGTCTGGCCGCCAAACTGCACGATCACGCCCACCAGTTCGCCATTCTGCTGTTCGACCCGCAGGATTTCCAGCACGTCCTCGGCAGTCAGCGGCTCGAAATAGAGGCGGTCGGAAGTGTCATAGTCGGTCGAGACGGTTTCCGGGTTGCAGTTGACCATGATCGTCTCGAACCCGGCCTCGGCCAGTGCGAAGCAGGCGTGAACGCAGCAATAATCGAACTCGATCCCCTGCCCGATCCGGTTCGGCCCGCCGCCGAGGATGACGATCTTGCGCCGATCAGAGGGGCGCGCCTCGCATTCCGGTTCGCCGAAGCTAGGCGCCTCGTAAGTCGAATACATGTACGGGGTAACGGCTTCGAATTCGGCGGCGCAGCTGTCGATCCGCTTGAACACCGGATGGACGCCGAGCCGGTTGCGAAGTTCGCGCACTTCGTCCTCCGAAGTGGCGCCGGCAAGGCCCTTCAGTGCGTCGTGCAGCAGGCCCGAACGCTTGGCCTGCGTTTCACCAAGCCCGCCGGCCACGCCCACCGAACGCACGGCGAGAGTGGCAAGGCGCTTGTCGGAAAAGCCCATGGCTTTCAGGCGGCGCAGCCCTTCCGCATCGAGCGGTAGCCCATGCTCAAGAATCCGCGCTTCTTCGGCCACGATTTCAGCGATGTGCCGCAGGAACCACAGATCGAAATGAGTGATCGCGTGGATTTCCTCGATGGTGAAACCTTCGCGCATGGCCTGCGCGGCAATCAGCAGGCGATCCGGAGTCTGCCGCGAAAGCGCAGCGGTGATCTCGTCGCGACTGGCGCCTTCCAGGTGCTCCACCCGATTGAAGCCATCCAGCCCCGTTTCCAGCCCGCGCAGGGCCTTCTGCATGGATTCCTTGATGTTGCGGCCGATCGCCATCACTTCGCCGACGGACTTCATCGCGGTCGACAGCAGCGGCTCGGAACCCTTGAACTTCTCGAACGCAAAGCGCGGGATCTTGGTCACCACATAGTCGATCGACGGCTCGAAGCTCGCCGGGGTAGCACCGGTGATCTCGTTGGTCAGTTCGTCCAGCGTGTAGCCAACGGCCAACTTGGCAGCGACGCGGGCGATCGGAAAGCCGGTTGCCTTGGATGCCAGCGCCGAGGACCGCGAGACGCGCGGGTTCATCTCGATGACGATCAGGCGGCCATCAGCTGGATTCACTGCGAACTGTACGTTCGAACCACCTGTTTCGACACCGATTTCCCGCAGCACGGCGATGCTCGCCGAGCGCATGATCTGGTATTCCTTGTCGGTCAGGGTCAACGCTGGGGCAACGGTGATGGAATCGCCGGTGTGGACGCCCATCGGGTCGACGTTCTCGATCGAACAGATGATGATGGCATTGTCGTTCCGGTCGCGGACGACTTCCATCTCGTATTCCTTCCAGCCGAGGAGCGATTCCTCGATCAGGACTTCGGTCGTCGGGGAGGCTTCGAGGCCGCTCTTCACAATCGCCTCGAACTCGGCCTTGTTGTAGGCCACACCGCCCCCCGTGCCGCCCAGGGTAAAGCTCGGCCTGATGATCGAAGGCAGGCCGGTGCGTTCCAGCACGGCGAAGGCTTCCTCGACCGTATGAGCCACACCCGAGCGCGCCGATTCCAGCCCGATCTTGTCCATCGCCTCGCGGAACCGCTGGCGATCTTCAGCCTTGTCG
>CAZVHM010000108.1:0-3378 GCA_964627175.1 uncultured Novosphingobium sp.
GGGATGTTTACCCCGGCAATACGAGCCACTTAAATCTCCATGCTCCACAGAGGGCTGGCCATCAGGCGCCCCCCATCTCAACGCGACAGACACAAGCCAAACGGCAAAAGGCCCGGTCGGTGCGCATGACTGCATTCACCTGCCGGGCTTGACCCGTTTAATCGAGTGAACCGGGCGCTTAAGCCGATTCGCGCGTAGTGTCAACGCCCGGAGCGTCGATCGGCGGCGCCGACCGGCAACGCCAAGTGAATAGACCAAAAGATCGTGAACGACCCCTTCCCTCGCCGGGCCTCGCGACCGACCCCCGGCGAAACATCAGGCCGCGAGAATCCTTTCGATTGCCGCCGTCACATGATCCATTTCGGCCATGCCGTTGACACGCGAGACAATACCCCGGATCTCGTAGATTGGCAGAATCGGCGCGGTCTTGGCTCGGTATTCGGCCATGCGGGTCCGCACGGTTTCCTCGGTGTCGTCAGGCCTGCGCTTGAATTCGGTACCACCACACTTGTCGCAGACCCCGAGCTGCTTCGGCTGCTCGAACGTGTCGTGGTAGCCCTTGCCGCAGTTGGCACAGGTGTAACGGCCGGTGATCCGTTCTACCAGCGCATCCTCGTCCACACCCAGCTCGATCACCCGATCAAGCGAGCGCCCGCGCCGTTCCAGAATGGCATCGAGCGATTCAGCCTGCGCGGCGGTGCGCGGGTAGCCATCGAAGATCGCGCCCTGTCCGGGCTTCATCGCGTCAAGCTCTTCGCCGATCAGCGCCGAGACGATCGCATCGGAGACGAGTTCGCCCCGCTCCATCACCGCCTTGGCCTGCAAGCCAACCGGCGTTCCAGCCTTGACGGCGGCGCGCAGCATATCGCCCGTCGAAAGCTGGCGCATGCCGTGGCGCTCCACGAGCCGCTGCGCCTGAGTACCCTTGCCCGCTCCCGGCGGACCCAGCAGGATGATGTTCACGTGGCCAGCTCCCCTCTGTTAAGCCCGAACGGTGCCGCGAGCCTGCCGCCAGGGCAAGTGCGACTTTCGTTGCGCCTTAGCGCATACGCCCCTTCAGCTTCGCCTTCTTGATGAGATCGCCATACTGGTGAGCCAGTAGATGCGACTGGATCTGCGTGATCGTATCCACGGTCACGTTCACGACGATCAGCAAGGAGGTGCCGCCAAGGAACATCATGCTGATCCCGGTCTGGGCGATAACCCATTCGGGGATGACGCAGACGATAGTGATGTAGGCCGCCCCCATCACGGTGATCCGGGTCAGCACGTAATCAAGGTAGGTGGCAGTATTCTTGCCAGGACGGATGCCCGGAATGAAGCCACCGTTCTTCTTCAGATTCTCGGCCGTCTCCTCGGGGTTGAAAACCACCGCAGTGTAGAAGAACGCGAAGAAGATGATGCCGAGCGCGTAAAGCCCCATGTAGAGCGGCTTGCCATGCGCCAGATACTGGTTGAGCGAGATCACGAAGCTGCCGAGCGTAGTATCGGGCGAAACCGAATTGCCGGCGAACTGGGTGATGGTCAAAGGCAGCAGCAGCAGCGAGCTGGCAAAGATCGGCGGAATCACGCCAGCGGTGTTCAGCTTGAGCGGCAAGTGGCTGCGATCGGCCTGCATCATGCCGCGCTGGGTGGCACGCTTGGGATACTGGATCAGCAGTCGCCGCGTGGCGCGCTCGAAGAAGCAGATGCCGAGGATCAGCACAACCAGCAGGACAACCAGGCCCACGATGGTGAACGCGCTGATCGAACCGGAACGGCCGCCCTCGAACAGGTTGGCGATGAAAGTCGGCATCTGAGCAACGATACCGGCCATGATGATCAGCGAAGTGCCGTTGCCGATGCCGCGGGCCGTGATCTGTTCACCCAGCCACAGCAGGAACATCGTGCCGCCGATCAGCGAAATGACCGCGCCGACGCGGAACAGCATGCCGGGCGCAACCACGGCCTGCAGACCGCTGGATGCACCATAGGCTTCGAGCCCGGATGCGACGAACCAGCCCTGGATGGCGGTGAGCAGGACCGTGCCGTAACGCGTGTACTGGTTGAGCCGCTTGCGACCGCTTTCACCTTCCTTCTTCATCGCGGCGAGCGCGGGGTGAAGGGATGCGGCCAGCTGGATCACGATCGAGGCCGTGATGTAGGGCATGACGCCGAGCGCGATCAGGCTCATGCGCTCAAGACCGCCACCCGAGAAGGTGTTGAACAGGTCGAGGATGCCGCCCTGGGTCTTGCTGTAAAGCGTTTCGAGGATCAGCGGATTCACGCCCGGCAACGGCACGAAGCTGAGAAAACGGAAAACGATCAGCGCGCCAATCGTGAACCAGATTCGCTTCTTGAGCTCGGTGGCCTTGGAGAAGTTGGCGAGACTGAGGTTGCTCGCAATGTTGTCGGCGCGTGATGCCATGGGATCGATGTGCCTCGATAGGTGCCGGGCGGGGACTGCCGCGCGCCCCATATAGGACGGCGCGCGGCAAAGTCGAACCCGCCGCAGCCGGTCACCCCCACACCCGGACAATCCGCGCGCAAGGACGAACGGCCGGGATTACTTCGCGGCGCGCGCTGCCTTGTTGGCTTCGCGGCGGGCAGTCTTCTTTTCGTGCTCGGACGGGCCGGCCTCAGGCAGGGTGACGGTGCCACCAGCCTTTTCGACCGCCTCGCGGGCGCCCTTGCTCACGCCATCGACGGCAAAGCTCGCCTTGGCAGAGAACTCACCCTTGCCGAGCAGGCGAACGCCATCCTTGCCGCCACGGCCAAGGCCGGCCGCCTTGAGGGCGGCGTGGTCGATCGTGGCAGAGGCATCAAGCTTGCCGGCGTCGATCGCCTTCTGGACCAGACCGAGGTTCACTTCGGCATAGTCCTTGGCGAAGATGTTGTTGAAACCGCGCTTCGGGATGCGCATGTGAAGCGGCATCTGGCCGCCCTCGAAGCCGTTGACGGACACGCCGGAACGGGCCTTGGCACCCTTCTGGCCGCGTCCCGCGGTCTTGCCCTTGCCGGAGCCGATGCCGCGGCCAACCCGCATGCGGCCCTTGCGGGCGCCGTAGTTGTCGCGGATGTCATTGAGTTTCATGGTCGTGCACTCGCTTTCGCTTTGGTCGCGCTGGATGGAAGCTGGGCGCATTAGGCGAAGACGGGGCTGCTGTCATCCCCTTTTGTCACCCTGCCACCTGCCAGGGTCCTGCGCCTTTCGACCCAGCGCGCGCGGAGCCGGTTAAGCGGCCGATCATACCAGCGGTGGACCGCCCAACATGCCGCGCCAGTGACGAACGCAAGGCCGGCCAGCCACGCCGCCCAGCCCAGAGTTCCCGGCACCGCAACCGCGCGCAGGATCAGGATCCCCGGCCAGTGAAGCAGATAAACGATATAGGACTGATC
>CAZVHM010000108.1:3478-7138 GCA_964627175.1 uncultured Novosphingobium sp.
GTGGCGATATCGCACCATCCACACGCGATAGACCCAGTACCCGGACAAGGCGAAGAACACGAGCACGGGCGCCTTGCCGACTTCGATCCGAGTCACATGGTGGAACACCACAACCAGCGCGAGCCAGAGCCGCAGCGCTCCGGGACTGGACGGCAGGACAAGTTGGCGCAGGACGGCGATCATCCGGACAGGCTTAGTGAGATATGCTTAAGATTTGGTGCCCGCACCCGGGAGCGGACTAACCGCGGCTCAATGTTGCTGCCAAATTGGGCTGTTGGTCGACCACGGCAACCGCGGGCGACGTCCGCCCAATCAGCCGGTTCAACTCCTTGAACGAAACGCAGCCCAACTAAGGTGGATTTGGCCCGTCCGCTGCACAGCCTCATCTCGGCGAAGAGGCTATGGCCGCATCACTTTGGTTTGCAGGCCAAGTATACCATGCTGTTAGGCGCGAACTTATCGAGCAATCCGGGCCTCCAATAACGCGCGTTGAACAGTGTAATTCGACTAACCAAAGCGTCGAGCCGCACGAGCAACGGTGAATCGTAAACCGCAGGCCCTCCCACAGCCTGAACGGCCTTGTTTAAGGCCTCAAACGAGCAGGGCCGCATCTTTACAAGTTCAAGTCCGGCCTTGTTTATGAACTTGGCCATAAGCTGCCTAGGAATACCACGCTCGTTCCGCGTCAATCCAGGACGCATCCGACGAAAATCCCCCATCGAATTCATGGGTTCACGAATCAGCAACCAGCCACCTGGCCGCAACACTCGCCCCATCTCGCTGACCACTTTCTCCACGGTTGCAACATGATGCAGCGCTCCAAGTGCAACTGCGAGCTCCACTGTACCGTCAGGCATTTCGAGATCGCCCTCCAGCGTTGGCGCGTGGTACTGCGCCGGAACATCGCCAATGTGCTCATTCCACCAATGGCGGCTCGGCTCGACGGCAATGATCCGCCCGATATCCAATTGCAGGCTGAGAACATCGTCACCGTTCGCGCAGCCGATTGCGAGGCAAGCCTCGTAGCGGCGCGCGGGCAGCATCGCTCCATGCAAACGATTCAATGCCCTTGAGCCGATATCGAATTCACCCTCAGCATTCGCATACTGGCCCGTGGCGAGATCGGCAAAGCCGTGCTCTTCGTCATCGTACCACCGCTGTAGCTCGGCCCCGCCCAGATCGTTGCCATAAAGCATCCGTCCATCGAGATGTTCAGGCAGCACATCAGCCATAAACTGCCCCCTTCCGAGCATTGTTCTGCAAAAGCCAGACAGTGGACCAACCGGGCCCACCTGACAATTTGCAACCTCGCCCAAAACGAAAAAGCCCCGGCGGTAAGGCCGGGGCTCGATCGATTAGCGCAGGACGCGCGGTCAGTCGACCACGGTAACCATGTGCGGCAGCTTGGCGATGGCGCCGCGTACTTCGGCGGTGTCTTCGAGTTCCACCACGCGATTCATCTTGCCGAGGCCCAGACCCACCAGGATCTTCTTCTGGCTTTCGGGGCGACGGATCGGCGAACCGATCTGCTTGATCTTGATCTTGGCCATCTCAGATTACTCCGTGATCGCTTCAGCCGCGGCTTCCGCCTCGGCAGCGCTGGAGCCGCCACGGCCCAGCAGATCGGCAACCTTCTTGCCGCGACGCTGGGCAACCGACTTCGGCGAAGTCTGGTTGTTCAATGCGTCAAACGTTGCGCGGATCATGTTGTAGGGGTTCGAAGTGCCGACCGACTTGGTCACCACGTCGGCCACGCCGAGGCTTTCGAACACGGCGCGCATCGGACCACCGGCGATGATGCCCGTACCGGCCGGAGCCGAACGCACATTGACCTTGCCGGCGCCGAAGTGACCGCGACCATCATGGTGAAGAGTCCGGCCTTCCTTGAGGGCGACGCGGATCATCTTCTTCTTGGCCGAAGCGGTCGCCTTGGTGATGGCTTCCGGCACTTCGCGGGCCTTGCCGTGGCCGAAGCCCACGCGGCCCTTGCCGTCACCGACCACGACCAGCGCGGCGAAGCCGAAGCGCTTACCGCCCTTCACCGTCTTGGAGACGCGGTTGATGTGCACGAGCTTTTCGATCAGCTCCTCGCCACCTTCCTCGTCGCCGCCACGGCCGCGACGGTCATCGCGGCGGCCACGGCCACCCCGATCGCCGCCACGGTCATTACCGCCACGACCACGACCACGGCCGCGACCTTCACGCTGTTCACCACCCTCGGGGCCAGCACCCTCGGTCACGACCGGGGATTCAATGTTGGTTTCGTCAGCCATCGTCAGAACTCCAGCCCGCCTTCACGCGCGGCATCGGCCAGCGCCTTGACGCGGCCATGGAAGAGGAAGCCGCCGCGATCGAACACGACAGCGGTCACGCCCTTGGCCTTGGCGGCCTCGGCCAGCGTCTTGCCGACGAGAGCAGCCGCCTCGCAGGTCGCGCCAGGGCCCTTGGAACCCTTGGTCAGCGTTGACGCTGCGACGATCGTCTTGCCTTCGGCATCGTCGATGATCTGCGCATAGATGTGACGGCCCGAGCGGTGGACCGACAGCCGCGGACGGCCACCGGCACGCGCCTTGAGAGCGGTGCGAACCCGCCGACGACGGCGGTCGAAGAGAGAGAGCTTCGCCATTACTTCTTCTTCCCTTCCTTGCGGAAGATGTACTCGCCGCGGTACTTGATGCCCTTGCCCTTGTAGGGTTCGGGCTTGCGCCAGCGACGGATCTCCGCGGCAACCTGGCCAACCTTCTGCTTGTCGATGCCCGAGATTTCGACCGTAGTGTTATCCGGGGTCTTGATCTCGATGCCTTCCGGCACCGCAAAATCGACGTCGTGGCTGTAGCCAAGCTGCAGTTTCAGGTTCTTGCCCTGCGAATTGGCACGATAGCCAACACCGGTAATCTCAAGGACCTTGGTGTAACCTTCGGTCACGCCCGTCACCAGGTTAGAAACCAGCGTACGCTGCATACCCCAGAATGCCCGGGCCTGCTTGGTGTCGTTGGCCGGACGCACTACGATGCGGCCTTCCTCGACGACATAGCTGATCTCTTCACGCAGGTTGAGCGTGAGAGTGCCCTTCGGGCCCTTCACGGTGAGAACACCGTCTGCGATTGCGGCGGTTACCCCGCCCGGGATCGCGACCGGAACTTTACCGATGCGGCTCATCAGAACACCTCCGCCAGCACTTCGCCGCCGACGTTCTGGGCGCGGGCCTCGGCATCCGAGAGCACGCCACGGGGCGTCGAGACGATGGTGATGCCAAGACCGTTGCGAACCACCGGAAGTTCCTTGGAACCCGAGTAGACGCGGCGGCCCGGCTTGGAGACGCGAGCGACGTGCTTGATCGCCGGCTCGCCTTCGAAATACTTCAGCTCGATGCGCAGCTGCGGGTGGGCGCCGGTAGCGTCCTCCGTGTAGCCGCGAATATAGCCTTCACGCTGCAGCACTTCGAGCACGCGGGCGCGCAGCTTCGAAGCCGGCGACAGGACGGAGTCCTTCTTCGCCTGCTGGCCATTGCGGATGCGGGTGAGCATATCACCCAGGGGATCGGTCATCGCCATCGCTTGATCCTTACCAGCTCGACTTCGTGACGCCCGGGATCATGCCCTTGTTGGCAAGATCACGCAGCTCAACGCGGCAAAGGCCGAACTTGCGATAGTAGCCGCG
>CAZVHM010000109.1:0-7097 GCA_964627175.1 uncultured Novosphingobium sp.
AACTGACTTTTAATCAGTAGGTCGCTGGTTCGAATCCAGCAGGGCTCACCATATTTTCAATGATTTCGCGGCATGCCGCAAAGTTCCCAAATTCCTCTGCTGCCCGCTGGCAGCCACCGAAGAGGGCGCTTGGGGCAAATTGCGCCCTTTCGGCTGGTGCCGTCAGGCACTGGCTTGGAACCTTTCCCGCAAGCCGTTTGTTAAACATAGTTAATTTGGGCAAAAACTTGACCGGGCGTAGGGCCGGTCCGAGGCACTGATGGCCAAAGTCGTAATCGCGCATCCTTTTGATATCTGGTCCACAGGGATGGCGTACATCCTCATGGGTTCAGGATGCCATGTCATCGGACAATGGGCCAACGGGATTGAGGCCCTTGCGGCAGCGCATGACGCTGAAGCCGATCTGTTCGTGATTGGCGGGGGGTTACTGGAACAGGTTTTCCCCAAGGGCCATAACGAGGACGCACGGAACAGCAGGGCTCTGCGTGGCCGTTATTCAGGCAAGATCGTCATCGTGCTTGATCCGGGCACGCAACTTTCGCTTCAGGAATTTGTGGAATGGGACGTGGAAGGGCTGATCCTGAGTAACGCCAGTGCCAGCGACGTTGCCGATTGCATAGCCCAGGTGAGGCTGGGCCATCGTTGGCTCGATCCGGACTTGCTGGGGGTTGCAGGACACAATGCTTCCAGATGTGTCGAACTGAGCGCCCGCGAAGCGGAAGTTGCCCGGCTGGCCGCATCTGGCCTGACGAACAAGAAGATTGCGCAGAAGCTGGCGGTATCGGATGGCACCATCAAGATGCACATGCACAATATTCTGACCAAGCTTCACCTGGTTAGCCGCCTTGAATTGTCGCGGCTGTTTGGAGAAAGCCGTCGTCCCCACTGAGAAGGCGCAGGCGATGGTCTGCGCTTCGCCTATTCGCGGAATGCCGTTTCCGACAGGCGGGTGATCGGGGAAAACAGATAGGACAGGATCGAACGCTTTTCACCCAGCAGGCTGACATTGGCGATCATGCCCGGGCCGATCGGCAGCGCCTTGCCCGTATGATCGCGCAAGACCCCGATCGCTTCGACATGCACGGTGTAGAAACTCTCGCCGGTCTTTTCATTCAGCACCGTATCCGGGGAAATGCCGGTCACCTTGCCATCCAGCATGCCGAATATCGACGAATTGTACGCGGTGACTTCCACCTTCGATCGTTGGCCCAGATGCACATTGGCAATGTCCGACGGCTTGATCAGTGCCTCGATATAGAGCGTGTTTTCCGAAGGCACGATTTCCGCCACCGGGACGCCTGCACTGACCGATCCGCCAACGGTTGTCACCAGCACCCGGTTTACCTTTCCGGACATCGGGGCGCGGATGACCGTTCGTTCCAGACGGTCTGACAAGGCAGGCATCTGCTGTTGCTTGGCTGCCAGTTCTGCCTGTGCCTGCGACAGTTCGATGCCCGCGCGGCCCATCCAGTCGCTGCGTTGCTGGGCGGTCTGGGCATGGGCTTCGGCAACGGCGGCGCGGGCACGGGCAATTGTGGCAAGCGCCACGTCCACATCATTGCGCGCCACTTGCGCGGCGTTTTCCGTGCGGATCAGGTCGATGCGAGGAATGATCTGCTTTTCCACCAGGGGACGGATCATCTCCAGTTCGCGCTCAGCCGCAGCAAGGGTCGAACGCCGGGCCTCCAGCGCCGATTGCGCCGCCGCCACCATCCGCCCCGCTTGTTCCACTCGTGCGCCGCCCGCCGCCACGATGCCGCTCAATTCGGCAGAACGGGCTGCGTGAAGCGACCGTTCCACCTCAAGCTGCCCGGTGCTGCGGGTTTCGGCATAGCTGGGATTCTGGCCCCGGACTTCGGCCTTCAGCCTGCTGATCCGGGTGAGCAGCGCATCCACTTCCGCCGCACCGCTGCCGAAGGCGGCATTGCTCAGCGTGGGTGACAATCGCACCAGTATGTCGCCCTTCCTGACCGGCTGGCCAGACTTTACAAGGATCTGCTCGATCACTCCGCCTTCCAGGTTCGAAACAACCTGCAATTTCGAGCTTGGCACAACCCGGCCGGTGCCGCGCACGGTGCGGTCCACTTTGGTCAGGGCCGCCCAGGCCAGCAACAGAACGAAAAACCCGAGAATGATCCACAGCATCAGGTTAGCGGATTTACTGGCCTGAAAGTTGCCATCGTCCAGATCGACATCGCGCTCGCCCAGGATTTCTGAAAGCTTTGGCATGGCTACCTCTTTGCGATCTGTGAGACCTTCTGGTTGATGTTGTCGGATGTGCCGTCCATCACCACCCGGCCCCGAGCCATCAGGATAACCCGGTCCACCAGCGCCAGCAGCGAGGGACGGTGAGTGATAAGCACCAGCGTTCGCCCTGCGAATTCCTGCTTCAGGTTGTCGATCAGGCGCGCTTCGGTGTCTGTGTCGACCGACGATGTCGGTTCATCGAACACCAGGATCGGGGGGCGCCCAACCAGAGCGCGGGCCATGGCAATCGACTGACGTTGCCCGCCGGAAAGCCCTTCGCCCCGGTCGGCCAGCCGGGCATCATAGCCATGGGGCATTCGCGAGATGAATTCGTGCGCCAGACTGACCCGTGAGGCGCGCAGCATTTCTGCCTCGTCCACTTCATTGCGCGCCAGCCTGATATTGTCACGGATGGAGCCGGTCAGCAGGTCGTTGTCCTGAAACAGCGCGCCGACCTTTGAGCGCATCGCTGCGGTGGACAGCTGGCGCAGGTCAGTGCCGTCGATCAGCACGAGGCCGCTGGTGGGCGGATAGAGGCCGATCAGAAGCCGCGCGATAGTCGACTTGCCTGAGCCGATGGGGCCGATCAGGGCGACATGTTCGCCCGGCGCGATGGAAAAGGACACATCCGTCAGGGCCAGTTCCGGCGCGTCGGGATAGCGGAAATCGACATTGCGGAACTCGATCCCGCCTTGCAGGTCGTGCAAGGTCAGGCCCTGTCCGGCAGGGCCTTCGGGGGGCTGCTCCATCAACTGGTCGATTTGGCTGTAGGCGGTGCGGGCGGCGTTGATGCGGGTCAGCAAGTGGGCAATTCCGCCCAGCGGCGCCACGGCTCGTCCCGCCAGAATGGAGCAGGCGATCAGGCCGCCCATCGTCAGGTTGTGCCGGGCAATGGCGAAGACGCCGAAAATGACCACGCCGGTATAGGCAATGGTCTGGGCCGTGCCGGCCATGCTGATGGAAATGGTTGAAACCAGCCGCTGGCGCAGCGATGCTCCGGCATGGCTGCGCACGGCATCGTCCCAGCGCCCGGCCAGCATGGCTCCGGCATTGGCGGACTTGACCATTTCGATGCTGCCGATCGTTTCAACCAGCACGGATTGCTTGTTCAGCGCATCGCCCAGATTTTCCGCCGCCAGCCTGCGCATGACCGGCTGGCTGACCAGCGCGGTACAGATCACCAGCGGGATCAGCAGCATGGGCACAAAGACAATCGACCCGCCGATCAGCGCGATGACGGCAAGCGTCACGACGATAAACGGCACATCGACCATCGCCGTGACAGTCGCCGAGGCAAAGACATCGCGCAGTGTCTCGATCTCGCGGACCAGGCCGGCAAGGCCGCCGGTGGACTTGCGGCCCAGATCCAGCCGCATGTCGAGAATCTTCTGGAAGATCGACCGGCCAATGTCGCGATCGATGCGGGCGCCTGCCACATCGACGAAATAGGCCCGCAGCAGTTTCAGCACGAAGTCGAAGGCAAGGATGATGACAAGGCCGATCGACAGGCCGATCAGGCTGTCTGTCGCATTGTTCGGTACCACCCGGTCATACACTGTCATCGTGAACAGGGATGAAACCAGCGCGAACAGGTTGATCATCACGGCCGCCAAGGCCACTTTCAGATAGATCGCGCGGTTCTTGCGCAATGGCTGCCATAGCCAGTCAGCCAGCCGGGCCTTGGGGATCTCCACTGCGGTGGGCGAGACAATTGAGCCTGGCATACAAATGCCCTTCTGACGCTAGAGGCAATGTCAGGCGCGCCAGCATTGCCTGTCCGATCCTGTGCGCCAAAGGCGCTCTGATTTGGAATCCACCGCGCAGGTTCCCCCTGCTGCGCCTTTGCGGCACAGCGCGTTAACGGTCATTACCGGATTTGGTTTCGCAGTTTCTAGAAATATACCGGAATATACCGGTATATATCTGCAATAGACTTTGATTATATCAAATATATATCTGTTTATATATCTCAATGTCAGAGATATATATAAAATATCATAAATCTAATACATAGTAAGGTATGTTGACTAATTTGCCCTAAAGTGAAGCCATCATGCGCGGGGCATATCGCCCGCGACTCGACTTTTGTTGAGCCATTGCTTGGAGGCTCAGCTCGCCAAGCACATTCTTAACCGGACAGCACCCTATCGAGTGTTGTCTCCACGGTGGGGCTGATCCACGAGCCCATGCGATGGTTCGTCTGTCACGCTCGCCCAGTTTTTACAGGAGAGTGTCATGGCCTTGACGATCACCAGTGACATCATCATCGATGAGGAATTCCGGGCAACGCAGACCGGCACGGCGGACGATGACGATGTTTCTCTAGCGGCGTTCGATGCGAGCGCGTTCAAAACCGCTCTCGCTTCGCTCTCATTGTCTTACGTATCTAGTCCCACGGGCTTTCCGCAGTACGCTGAGCAGCAGAGCTTCGTCACCAGCACCAATCAAGTGACGAACTATTTCCTGGTCGGCTCTCTGACCGGAGATGCATTTCCGCCCGAAGGGACGGCGACGGATTTATACGTTGGCAGTAACCAGATTTTCCTGTTCGCGACATCGAATAGCGACATTATTGTTGGCCGCATCGGTAACGGAACAACAGCGGATCCCACCGGGGACGTCGCGATCGTCATCGGCATTGAGGAGAACAAGACTGGTTCGGTCGTCGATTCCGCCGATCTCTGGATAGCGCTTTACGCCCCGGTGGTGCAGGACGGTGAGAATCTGGTGGATTCTGCCGATCAACTGAACCTGAACGACTTGGTTTACATTGGCTCTACCTACGACACGACGACGAACATTCCATTCGAGAACTTCGACGGAGTGCCGTCAGGAAATAATCTCTTCAATGTGATCTTCCCAAGCGATGGTTCTAGTGCCGTTCAGCTGCTTCTGACAGGTTCCGTTGGCGAGACGCTGAGCACGGTTAATGTCAGCACTACCGGCATCGGCGCCGGCTCACAGCACATCGACGTCGGCGCGACGCTGCGCATAGACACAGTGCAGGGCATGACACAGAGCTCGGTCAACGACCCACCCGAGGTGAACAACGCAAACAACATCGTTTACACCGACACCGGCGATCCGGGCACTGACCCGCGGGTCGAGATCGTTGCTGCTGATTTCGAGGTCACGCAACTCAATCCGGGCTCCGCGCCATCACGCGTCACGATCCTTGTCTCCGCGTTCAACGCAGTGGACGCCGCGCAGCAGGGTGCCTATCTGACCGACGCCATCGCCAGTGACGGCGTCCAGGTGCAGATCGACGCTGCGGACGTTATCGTCCTGAATGGTGCGGGCCAGCCGGCTACGGGCGTGACCGTGACGCAGCAGGGCGATTCGGTTCTGATCGAAGGATTGGATGACGGCTCGAACGGCGACAAGACCGATGGCTACCAGGTTTTCTTCACCACAGATGGCGTGCATTTCGACCGCATTCTTATCACCAACATGGATCCGGACGGGACGACCCTGGACGTGGGCAATATCCATGTGACGGCGGTGGAGGGCGGAATTGACACGGAATACCTCGAACTTGGCGACCGGGTGAAGTTCCAGGACGACGGGCCGAAGATCATCGGGACTGGCGTCACCGCTCCGAACGTCATCGCCGATGACTCGACTCTCGGCACCAATCCGACTGGCGATTTTTCGGTCGTGTTCGGCACGAAGGATTACGGTGCCGATGGAAAAGGCGCGGATAGCTATGTTCTCGGCGTGAAGAGCGCAAACGTGGCTAGCGGGTTGTTCGACACGGCCAGCGGTCAAAGCGTTGTGCTCAGCTATGATGCAGTTACCAACAAGGTGTTCGGGAAGACCTCCGGTTCGGGGCTTACGGTTTTTGAAATTTCGGTCAGCGCAAGTGGCATTGTCACTTTGGACCAGCAGCGCGCAATCCAGCACACGGACGACAACGACTTCAACTCGTCGACCGGTCTAAGCGCGGCCGACCTGATCACGTTGACCTTGATCATTACCGACAGCGAAGCGGCTGATCATAACGATAGCGCTAGTCAGACGGTCAACATTGCGGGTGCGTTCGCATTTCTTGATGATGGGCCGGCGATTGCGGCTTCTCCTGATGCAAACGCTCCCAATGACCTGGTGGTGAAGAACCTGACGACCGCTGCGGGGCAGGACGCGAGTTCCTACGTCCTTACTCCGGGCGCTGATGGGCTAAAGAGCTTCAGCATCCTGGGGCCGCAGGATACGACGGGAGACTTTACCTGGCAGTATTTCAATGTGGATGGCGCCAACGGCGTTGAATCCAATGAAATAAGAGGATCGTACAAGGGTAATGACCTTTACAATCTCGAACTCCAGAACGACGGTTCCTATGTCTTCACGATGATCGGAACAATCCCCAACTCCATCCTGAACCTCACCGCGGACGAAATCAAGGCTGGCGGACCGGATACAAATGCGATCCTCGTCGGCGCGATTGAAAATGACAACTATGTAGAGATCGCGGGCGGCGGCGGGGCCATCAACGAGAGCCACGGCTTTGTTGGGGTCAAGAACGGCAATCTGGACGTGGGCGAATCCCTGACGTTCAAATTGTACGACCAGATTGATGGCAATTCTGATCCTGATCCGACAGTGGATACCCTGCTGCCATTCCAGGGCATTGTGATCGGCAGCAAGTCTGCCCAAACCTCGGTGTATCACGTGGTCGCCACTCCGTTAGGCGGAGGAACGGCATACGAAGCGGATATCACGGTCGCCAAGAACCAGCCTTTGACGATCGACCCGCCGGGCGACGGGCTCTACACGGAAGTCACAATCACGAAGATAAGCGGATCTGCGCTCAAGATCGGCGTGGGAGACATCGACATTCTGGTGCCCCCCAG
>CAZVHM010000110.1:0-2200 GCA_964627175.1 uncultured Novosphingobium sp.
CTGGCCAGGGGCACCACTCGTAGCTCATATATTGCGGGTTGTTTGGGGCGGCAGGTGGGCACTGGTTGTTGGAGTAAAAGGGTTTTCCCTTCTTCCGCATCAGCGAACGAATCAGCCGCATCCCCATCTTGCCGTGGCGTGATGACACGGCTTTTCGCTTATGTTCAGACAGGCGGAACTAGTTCGGGGCCCGGCCTGGCATCGCTGCGGCTGTGTTCTCGATGGTTGGCTTGTGGGCGGATCGGGAAACCGCAGGAAGCCTTCCAGACAGGCTGTGCCGCTCTTCGCGCCTGGGGAGGGTCATCAGGCCTGGCGGCTGAGGCTCTGTTGAGAGGATCGCCGCGTCGAGCGCGCTTGCCATTCTTGTTTGCATCCCGGAGTTGATGGCGGGCGAGGCGCAACATATCGGTCGAACTTCGATCGGAAGCATCAACAGCCCCGCTCAGCGCGACCGAACCGACGATAAGCGTCGCGGTCCTGTCGGCGCACAGCACGTTCATTCCGCCGACGTCGTCGATCAATTGTAAATTTTGCCGACAAGCTTGCGCTGATTTGCAAGGAAATTGTTCTATTTCCATGACTTGCGCGGGCGTGCCCTATTGTTAGATTTACCGACAATTTACGCAATTGCGCTAGGCCCTTCGCTGGACGCCCGGATTTCCGGGAGCAGCCCGGCAAGGACATGCTTCGCCTTTTTAAACACTATATCCCGCACGCCGTTCTGCTGCTTGGCCTGATCGATTTCGTGCTTTTGGGCCTGGCTGCCGAGCTGGGCTGGCAGCTGCGCGCGGGCCAGATCGGGATCATCGTTGAGCACCGGCCCAACCATGCCTGGGAGCTGTTCGGTTTTGCCGCGACGATGTTGACGGCGATGATCGCGGTGGGCGTCTACAATGCCGAATCCCTCCGTTCGCTGCGCTATGCCGGAGCCAGGTTGCTGGTGGCGGTATCGCTGGGAACGATCGCGCTGTCGTTTCTCGACTGGGTGATCAATGGTGCGTATTTCTGGCGATCCACACTGGCTTATGCGATGGCGATTTCCATCGGGATGCTGGTAGCTAACCGCTTGATCGTGGGCGGCATTCTTGGAGCGCAGGCATTTCGGCGGCGCGTTCTGGTTCTGGGTGCGGGAAAGCGCGCCCAACGCCTGCGCCAGCTGGGCGATCGCCCCGAATCCGGCTTTGTCATCGTTGGCTACATTGGCATGAGCGACAGCAAGCCGGCGATCGAGGAAGCGATTAGTCGCAACGCGATCCACAATCTGACGCGCTTTGTCGAAAACCTGGGGGTGAGCGAAGTGGTGCTGGCCCTGGAGGAGCGGCGCAATGCACTGCCCCTGCAGGATCTGCTGCGGATCAAGACTGCCGGCGTGCATGTTAATGACTTTTCGAGCTTCATCGAGCGTGAGACCGGGCGGGTCGATCTTGATACGGTCAACCCCAGCTGGCTGATCTTCTCCGATGGATTTTCATCCGGTCGAGCGGTGTCCAGCGTTGCCAAGCGGATGTTCGATATTACAGCAAGCTTGCTCCTTTTGCTGATTACCCTGCCGGTGATCGCGGTGTTCGCGTCGCTGGTGAAGATCGACAGCAGGGGCCCGGCATTTTTTCGCCAGACCCGCATGGGGCTTTACGGCCAGCCGTTCGACCTGGTGAAGCTGCGTTCCATGCGGACCGACGCCGAAGCGGCGGGTGCCCAGTGGGCAACGGCCAATGACCCCCGCGTAACCCGGATCGGGCGCTTTATTCGCAAGGTGCGGATCGATGAACTGCCGCAGGCGTGGAGCGTGCTGAAGGGGGAAATGAGTTTTGTTGGCCCGCGGCCGGAACGACCGGAGTTCGTGGCCGACCTTGAGAACAAGCTGCCCTATTACGCCGAGCGCCACATGGTGAAGCCGGGGATCACCGGCTGGGCGCAGATCAATTACCCCTATGGCGCGTCGATCGAGGATGCCCGCCACAAGCTTGAATACGATCTCTATTACGCCAAGAACTACACACCCTTCCTTGACCTGTTGATCTTGCTGCAGACGCTGCGCGTGGTCTTGTGGCGCGAGGGAGCGCGTTGAGGTGAACGGCGGCTGGGCCTTGTTTGCCGGTCTGGCACACCTTGCCGGGGCATGCGGGGCCGCCACGCTGGCCGCGTGGCTGGCAGGGCGGCGCAGCTCTGCCGGGCCAGCGGGGCTGGCGATGGTGATCGC
>CAZVHM010000110.1:2300-7016 GCA_964627175.1 uncultured Novosphingobium sp.
GGCATGATCCTGCTGGCGCGGTGGCTGGCCTATGTGGGCGGGGAATTCGCGCGGCTGTTCCAGTTCGGTTTCCTGATTGCAGGGATCGCAGCGGCGCTGCTGGTCCTGCCTTCGCGGCGGTTGCGCGGGTGGCTCAAGGTCACGCTGGTCAAGCATCTGTTCCAGCATCGCTATGATTATCGCGCTGAATGGCTGCGGTTCAATCGTACCATCGGCGGCGGCGGGAGCGGCGAGGGGAGCGCCCCGCTGGCCGAACGCGCCATCCGGTCGCTATGCGACATAACCGACAGCCCTGCCGGTCTGCTGCTTACGCCGGATGAACACGGCGAATTGGTGCTGGCGGCGCGCTGGCAGTGGCCCACTGCCGAAGTTCCCGCAGTGGCGCTGGGCAAGGCCGCGGTTTCGTTCTTCGAGCGCGATGGCCATATCGTCGACTTCGACGCGGTACGCGCTGGTATCGACCGGAAGGGCGAATGCGCGATCGTTCCGGAATGGTTGGTGGAGGAGCAGCGGGCCTGGGCCATGGTGCCCCTGCTGCATTTCGAACGGTTGCTGGGCGTGATCGTGCTTGCGCGGCCGGAAATGACCCGAACGCTGGATTGGGAAGATTTCGATCTGCTGCGGGTGGTGGGCCAGCAACTGGCAAGCTATCTGGCCGAGAGCGAAGGGCAGGACGCATTGGCCGAGGCCGCGCGGTTTGATGAGTTCAACCGGCGGATCGCCTTCGTCATGCACGATATCAAGAATTTGGCCAGTCAGTTCAGCTTGCTAGCCCGCAATGCCGAGCATCATTCCGAGAACCCCGCGTTCCGCGCGGACATGATCGTAACCCTGACCAACTCGGCCGAAAAGCTCAACGCCTTGATCGCCCGCCTTTCGCGTTACGGCAAGGGCGGAGGCGAGGCGCCGAGCCGGTTCGATGCTGGCGACCTGGTGCACGCCGTGGCAAGGCAGGCGGCCGGGCGCCACCCGGTGCTGGTGGCCGAATGTCATTCCGGCGTGATCCGGGCGAACCGCGAGGCGCTTGAGCAATCCTTGCTCCACCTGGTGCAAAACGCGATCGATGCCAGCGCACCCGACAGCCCGGTTGTGGTGATGCATACAATTGATGGCGCGCAGTCGCGCATCGAGGTGATCGATTCCGGTTGCGGGATGAGCCCTGAATTCATCCGCACACGGCTGTTCAAGCCGTTCGTTTCGTCCAAGCCGGGTGGGTTCGGCATCGGCGCTTGCGAGGCGCGCGAACTTGTCCGCGCCATGGGCGGGCGGCTGGAGGTTGAAAGCCGCGAGGGCCTTGGCTCACGCTTCATCATTCGCATGCCCCTTGACCGCGCGGGAGGCGGCGAGGGGGATGTCTGTTCGCAGCAGAGGATCGCCTGATGTCTGACAGCAAACCGAAACTCCTCGTCGTGGAGGACGATCTCGGCCTTCAGGCCCAGCTGAAGTGGGCCTATCCTGATTTCGAGGTGATCGTGGCAGGGGACCGGGCGGGGGCGATCGCAGCATTGCGCGCCGAAGAGCCAGCCGTGGTCACGCTGGATCTCGGCCTACCGCCAGACCCCGACGGCACCACCGAGGGGTTTGCCGTGCTGGACGAGATCATGGCGCTCAAGCCCGATACCAAGGTGATCGTGGCGACCGGTCACGGCGCGCGCGAAAGCGCCCTGCAGGCCATCGCTCGCGGCGCCTACGACTTTTACCAGAAGCCGGTGGACATAGATGCGATTGGCCTGATCGTGCGCCGGGCCTGCCAGTTGCACCGGATCGAGATGGAAAACCGCCAGCTTGCCGCAAAGGCAGGAACCGGCAATCAGGTGCTTGGCCGGCTGATCACGGCCGCGCCGGAAATGGTCAAGGTCGCGCGCACCATCGAGCGGGTGGCCAACACCAACGTTTCGGTCATGCTGCTGGGCGCGAGCGGAACCGGAAAGGAACTGCTGGCCCGCGGGCTGCATGAGGCGAGCGGGCGGTCAAAGGGTGCTTTCGTTGCCATCAACTGCGCAGCGATTCCGGAAAACCTGCTGGAAAGCGAGTTGTTTGGCCACGAAAAGGGGGCATTCACCGGCGCGGTGAAGACCACCGAGGGGAAAATCGAACAGGCCAATGGTGGCACCCTGTTCCTTGATGAAGTGGGGGATATTCCCCTTCAACTTCAGGTAAAGCTGCTGCGGTTTTTGCAGGAACGGGTGATCGAGCGGATCGGTTCGCGGCGGTCGATCGATGTCGACACCCGGATTGTATGCGCCACGCACCAGAATCTGGAGCAGATGATCGCCGATGGCCGCTTCCGCGAGGATCTCTATTATCGCCTGGCGGAAATCGTGGTGAAGATCCCCAGCCTGGCGGAACGACCGGGCGATGCAGCCCTATTGGCCAAGGCCTTCCTTCAGCGCTTTGCCCGCGAGATGAACCCGCAGGTCAAAGGCTTTGCCGCAGATGCGCTGGCGGCGATCGATGCATGGGGGTGGCCCGGCAATGTGCGCGAACTGGAGAACCGGGTAAAGCGCGCGGTGATCATGACCGATGGCAAGCTGGTTGGCGCGGCAGACCTCGACCTGGCCGCACCAGCGGAGGAAGGGGCGCTTGCGCTCAATCTCAAGGCTGCGCGTGAACAGGCCGACCGCAAGACCATTCGCCATGCCCTGGCCCGAAGCGAGGGCAATATTTCCAGCACCGCCAAGTTGCTGGGGATCAGTCGGCCCACTTTGTACGATCTGCTCAAGCAGTATGATCTTCAAGCATGAACGATCACGGTGGGGGAGCAGGAACGCCGGAGCGAATCGGGGTTTGTGCGGAACCGGGAAGCGGGCGGTAATTGCCTGACGGAAAGAACAAAAAAGAAAGGGCCCTGCTTTGCAGGAGCCCTTTCCGTCCTCTCCTTAACTCCCGATGAAGGAGTGTATCGAGGAATCGCCTTAACGCAAGGTTTTATGGTGCGTCAGCGTTCATCGCGCAGCCAAGTTGCGCAAAAGCCACAGACGCCTGACCAAACCTTTCATCTTTTGCGATGTTTGGGAACTCATTCGCTATCCTTGGTCCCGTGGTGACGGGAATAGCGCACCGACCATGCCAGCGATGCCGCGATCAGTATGGCGCCGATGAGCCCGGTGAAGGTCTCAGGAATGGCGAACTTGACCGAGAACAACATGATCGCGGCAAGCGCGATGATTGCCCAGAATGCGCCGTGTTCAAGAAAACGGTATTCCTCCAGCGTGCCGCGGCGGACCAGCATGATCGTGAGCGAACGAACGAACATAGCGCCGATCGAGAGGCCAAGCGCGATGACGACCATGTTGTTTGACAGCGCGAAGGCCCCGATCACCCCGTCGAAGCTGAAGGACGCGTCAAGGACGTTGAGGTAAAGGAACCCGCCAAGGCCGGAGCGGACCACCGCGCCTGACGCGATTTGGGCTGCTTCGCGCATTTCCAGCAGGGTGCCCACCGCTTCCACCGCGATGAAGGTGACCATGCCCAGCATCCCGGCTGTGATGAAGGTCAGTGCTTCGTGCTGATCCAGCATCAGGGAAATGCCGTAAAGTGCGAGGGTCAGCACCGCGATCTCGACCGCACGGATGCTCGAAACGGCGCTCAGCTTCGTTTCGAGCCAGTGGATCCAGTGGACGTCCTTTTCCTCGTTGAAGAAAAAGCGCATGCCGACCAGAGCGAGGAAGGCCCCGCCAAACCCGGCAATGCCGACATGGGCACTGCTGACAACTTCTTCATAGCGCGCCGGATCGTTGAGCGAGAGCTGCACGGCTTCAATCGGGCCAAGCCCGGCGGCAATGGCCACGATGATCAGCGGAAAGGCGATTCGCATCCCGAACACGGCAATGGCCATGCCCCAGGTCAGAAAGCGCCGTTGCCAGATTTCGCTCATGTTCTTGAGCACGGTGGCATTGACTACCGCGTTATCGAACGAGAGCGAAATTTCGAGAACCGAAAGGACGAGCACGATCCACAGCATCTGAACCGTGCCGGAAACCGTGCCCAGGCTTGACCAGCCGTATGCAACACCTAGGCCGAGGCAGGCCAGGGTGAACAGCAGCGATCCCTTGAAATATTGAAGCAAGATTAGCCCCTGACTTGGAGTTTGGCCGCTCAGGCCTTGGGTTGATAGGTCTGCTCGACGCCCGGGAAGGTGCGCGCGCGGACCTCTGCCGAATAGCGAGCCGCCGCGCCAGAGATGGTTTCGGCGATGTTTTCATAGCGCTTCACGAAGCGCGGCACCCGCTCGAACATGCCAAGCATGTCTTCCGTCACCAGCACTTGTCCATCGCAGCGGACCGAGCCGCCGATACCGATCACCAGGCTGTCCACTGCCTCGGTAACCGCCACCGCGATCGGTTCGACCACTCCTTCCACCACGATGGCGAAGGCGCCGGCGTTGGCCAGGGCGCGCGAATCTTCGACGATCTTTGCCGCTTCGGCCTCGCTTCGTCCGCGCGCATTATAACCGCCGAGAACGTTGACGGCCTGCGGGGTGAGGCCGACATGGCCAATCACCGGAATGCCGCGGCGGACAAGGAATTCCACGGTGGGTGCCATCACTGAGCCGCCTTCCAGCTTGACGCCGGCACACCCGGTTTCCTTGAGGATGCGCGAGGCACTGGCGAAGGCCTGTTCGGGCGAGGCCTCATAGCTGCCGAACGGCATGTCTACCACCACGACCGCGTGATAGGAGCCGCGCACCACTGCGGCGCCGTGATTGATCATCAT
>CAZVHM010000111.1:0-6996 GCA_964627175.1 uncultured Novosphingobium sp.
GCAGGATTGCTACCACGAAAAATATGGCCGCGTGTTCAAGCCGACCGAAGTCAAGATGATGCTGGCTGCCTTCTCCAACATGGAGACGATCCACATCGCCGCCTATTCCCACCTGCTCGACACGATCGGCATGCCGGAAACGGAATATGGCATGTTCCTCGAATATGAGGAAATGCGCGCCAAGCACGATTACCTGCAGCAGTTCGGTGTCGAGAACGACGAGGATATCGCCCGCACCCTGGCCATGTTCGGCGGCTTTACCGAAGGCCTCCAGCTCTTCGCCAGCTTCGCGATGCTGATGAACTTCCCGCGCTTCAACAAGATGAAGGGCATGGGGCAGATCGTAACCTGGTCGGTGCGCGACGAGAGCCTGCACTGCGAAGGTATCACCAAGCTGTTCCACGCCTTTGTCAAGGAACGCGGCTGCCTGACCAAGGCGGTCAAGGAAGACATCATCGACTGCTGCCAGAAAACCGTGCGGCTCGAAGACGCCTTCATCGACCTCGCCTTTGAACAAGGCCCGGTGCCGGGGATGAGCGCGAAGGAAATCAAGAAGTATATCCGCTACATCGCCGACTGGCGGCTGGGCCAGCTGGGCTTCCAGCCGATCTACATGATCGAGGACCACCCCCTGCCGTGGCTCGCGCCGCTGCTCAATGGCGTTGAACACGCCAACTTCTTCGAAACCCGCGCCACCGAATATTCCAAGGGCGCCACCCGCGGTGACTGGAACACCGTGTGGAGCTCGTTCGATCAACGCCGCCAGGCCAAGAACGCCGCCAACGGCGACAGCGCCTTCAGCGAAAGCGAAGTCGACATGTTCGGCGCGGCGGGCATCGCGGCAGAGTGAGGTTGGCCCTGCCGGGCTGAAGAGGAAGGAAATGGATGCGGGGGGCGTTGCCCCTCGCGCTCCCAAGAATTGAGTGAGTCCGCAACTATTCCGCAATTCGGGAGTTGTCGGTCATTGGGCGCAATCGCGTCCATGCACTTTCGCCTTGCCCCAACTGGAGACTGCCCATGTTGCCCATTTCGCTCCGTACCCTGCCACTGCTCGCTCCACTCGCGCTACTCGCCGCCTGTGGCCCCAAGGCGTCTGACCAGCCGGCCGAGCCCACGGCCGATGCTACCCCTGCCGCCGTGTCGACGGAATGGACCGCCGAGAACCCGACCGAGCCAGCCGTCCCCGTAACGCTGCCTACCACCCGCGTGACCAACGTTCCGGCGACCACCGCCCCGACGCAGTAAGCGCACCGACGTTACGGCGCAGGCCCGGCAGGAAGATCGGGCACACGCTCGCCCATCCTTCCGCCGCGCCTGCGCGTGAGTGCTTCGCCACTTGCCGGCACGCGAGAAATCGGCCCTAACGCCGGCCGATGTCTGCCGACCTTTTCCCTCATCTCGCCCTCGCCGCCCTCACCCTTAACGTCGCCACGTTTGCCCTGTTCGGGCTGGACAAGGCGCTGGCGACACGTCGGCGACGGCGGATTGCGGAGCGGCGGTTGCTGACGCTGGCGCTGATCGGCGGGACGCCCGGCGCTTATGCGGCACGCGCGCTGTTCCGCCACAAGACGCGCAAGCAACCGTTCGTGGCGCGGCTGCATGGCATTGCGGCGCTGCAGGTGGCCGCTCTGGCCGGGTGGGTGTGGTTTTACGGCCCGGCCTGAGCGCGGCCCGCAACAGCTATTCGGCCGGGGTCGTGGCGGCTTCGGCGGCGGGGGCCGTGGTGGCCTGCGCGGTGGCGGCGGCTTCCGGCGCCTCGGCGGTGCGGTCGGCGCGCTGGGCGGTGGGATCGAGCGGCGGGGCCGAGGTCAGCCGGTCTTCCGGCAGCATGGCATCGCTGGCCGAGCCGGGCAGGATTTCGCCCGATGCGCTGGTTTCGCGGGGGGCATTGTCCTGACAGGCGGCGAGCGGCAGGGCGAAACCGGCCAGCAGGATCAGGCGGCGAGCGGTGGTCATGGCGGCGTCTCCGGTCAGGGGCAGGGCGTGTTCAGCCGCTCAAGAAAGGCGGGAGCCTGGGCGAGCAGCGCTTCGTCCCACTGCTGGGCGGAAACGGCATGGCCAAGGCGGGCGAGGCTGGTGACGCCGAATTCATCGATCCCGCAGGGGACGATCCCGGTGAAGTGCGACAGATCGGGCGAGAGGTTGACCGAGAAGCCGTGCATCGTGACCCAGCGGCGAATGCGCACGCCGATGGCCCCGATCTTGGCCTCGCTTCCATCGATGTCGCGGGTCCAGATGCCGATCCGGCCTTCGGCGCGCCAGCTTTCCACCCCGAAGGTGGCGAGCGTATCAATCACCCAGCCCTCCAGCGCGTGAACGAAGCCGCGCACATCGCGGGCGCGGGTGCGCAGATCAAGCAGGACATAGCCGATCCGCTGGCCGGGGCCGTGATAGGTATAGCGCCCGCCGCGCCCGGCTTCGACCACCTCGAAGCGGGGATCGAGCAGTTCTTCAGCCGCGGCGCTGGTTCCGGCGGTGTAGACCGGCAGGTGTTCGAGCAACCAGACCAGTTCGCGCGCGCGCCCTTCGGCGATCGCGGCGTTGCGTTCGGCCATTTCATCCAGCGCGGCGCGATAGGGCACCGGCGCGCTTTCGCGGCGCCATTCGATGGCGGAAGGAAGCCCTGCGGATAAATCGACGTGCATCGCGCGTTGCGTGCCGCCATTCGCTGCGGTTATCAAGGGGGCATGAAATTCGACAGCAACCTTGCCTGGCAACAGGCCGCCGCCGCGATCCGCTCCAACCGGGAGGTGCTGTTTGCGCTGGCCGGGGTGTTCTATCTCTTGCCGATCTTGGCGTTTTCGCTGCTGTTTCCCCAGCCGGAGCCGCCAGCCGGGGCCGACCAGCAGGCGATGATGGCCTTTGCCACCAAGTATTATGCTGAAACCATGCCCTTCGCCATTCCGATGGGGCTGGTGCAGGCAGCGGGCACGCTGGGCCTCCTCACCCTGTTGACCGACCGGAGCCGGCCCACGGTGGGCCAAGCGATCCGGCTCGGCTTCGTGGCGCTGCTGCCCTATATCGGCTCGCAAATCCTGTTCGGGTTCGGCGCAGGCGGCCTGGGGCTGATGGTGCTGACCATGCTGGGCCTCAGCGGATCGACCGCGCTGGTTTCCGCCGGGCTGGCCGCAATGATCGTGGCCGGTGTTTATGCCGCGGTGCGAATCTCGCTGGCAGCGCCTGTGGTGGCGGTGGAACAGGTGCGCAATCCGGTCAAGGCGCTGCGCCGTTCCTGGGAGCTGACGCGGGGCAACGGCGGGCGCGTGCTGGTGTTCTATGCCCTGATCCTGCTGGTCTTCTTCATCGTGCTGACGCTGGTGATGGCGCTGCTGGGCATCGTGCTGGCGCTGGTCATGCCGGAACGCCCGGCCATGATCGTGGCCGCGATCATTTCGGCCACCCTGCAGGCAATCATGGGGCTGACCTTCGTGGCCGCGCTGGCGGCAACCCACGCGCAACTGGCCGGCGCCCCGGCCAACCAGGACGGCCCGATCTTCGATTAATCGGCCGCGCCCGCGTCCTTCCAGCCCCAATAGAGGAAGCAGGGCATCACGTTCAGCCATTCGAACCCGCTGTCGATCCGGGTGAAGTGGCGGGCCATGAAATCGCGCGCCTTGGCGGTGAACTGATAGACCAGGAACGCACCACCGGGGCGCAGCACCCGGTGGGTAGCCTCGGCAATGGCTGGGCCAACGCCATCGGGCAGGGTGGAGAACGGCAGGCCGGACAGCACGTAGTCCGCATGCTCGTGCCCGTGGGCGCGAATGATCTCTTCCACATCGGCAGCCGAACCGAGCACCGCGGTAAAGCGGCTGTCGGTGATCGTCTGGCGCAGATACTCGATAAAAAGCGGGTTGGTATCGATCACGATCAGCCGCCCGTCACGCCGCAAGCGTTCCAGCACCGGGCGGCAGAACGTGCCGACGCCGGGCCCATATTCCACGAACAGGCGGCACTCGTCCCAGTTCACCGGGGCAAGCATTTTCTTCACGGTGAAACGCGAGGACGGAATGATCGAGCCAACCATCACCGGATGGCGCAGGAACCCTTCAAGGAAGATAGCCCAGGGCCCAAGCATGCCCTTCACCCGGCGCTTGAGCTTGAGCGGCAGGTTCTCGCTGGCGAGCTCGGTGGAAGTCATGCGTGTTATGCGTCCAGATAGGTCGGCAAGGGCATGGCGATTGCAAATTTGCCCGCCCATTGCAAGCCGCGAGACTGCCCCGCGTGCCGCGGGCGAACAGGACCAGGCGACCGGCCGTGCCGTGCGGGCGATATGCGGGTCAGAGGATCTCGTGCACCTTGTCCTGCGGCCGGCACAGGCGCACGCCCTTGTCCGTTTCCACCAGTGGGCGTTCGATCAGCGCGGGTTCGGCGGCCATTGCGGCCAGAACGTCGGCTGCGGGCGCATCGGGCAGCCCACGTTCGGCGGCATTGGTGCCGCGTAGACGCAGGCCTTCCTGCGGGATGATCCCGGCATCGCGGTAAAGCTGTTCCAGCTTGGCCGCGCTGGGCGGATTCTTGAGGTATTCGACCACGGTCAGCTCAATCCCTGGCGTTTCTTCCAGGATTGCCAGCGTCTTGCGCGAAGTGCCGCATGCCGGATTGTGCCAGATTGTCGCCTTCATCGCGTTTTTCTCCGAAAATACGTTGCTCTCGCGATAGCCGTGCTCGCCTGGTTCCGTAAAGCCTACTCGGCATTGCTAGCCGCGTCAGCGGGCGGCGCTGACGAAGGCTCTGGTGTGGGATCGGGGGCTGGCGGTACGACCGGGCCGGTCAGGCGCCGCACCGCGCGGATCAGCCGGGGATAGATCCCGCAGCGGCACAGGTTCGTAACGCCAGCGCGGATTTCCTCGTCAGTCGGCCGGGCATTGCGGCGCAGCAGACCCGCGATGGCCATGACCATACCCGGCGTGCAGAACCCGCACTGAAAAGCCTGCTCGTCCAGCAAGGTCTGCTGCACCGGGTGCAAGCCGCCCGCTTCGCCATGCGCAATGCCTTCGATCGTGGTGATGCTGCGCCCCTGTGCTTCGGCCAGGGTAATCGTGCAGGCCGGGATCGGTTCGCCGTCCACCAGCACCATGCAGGCGCCGCATTCCCCCGTGCCGCACCCATACTTGGCGCCGGTGAGATTGGCGATATCGCGCAGGGCCCAGAGCAGCGGCATATCCGGATCGGCCGCGAAATCGACCGGGCGATCGTTGAGAGTAAGGCTGGCCATTGCCGCGCTTGGTAGCCTGCCTGCCCTGCTCGCGCCAGCACGGTGACCACCCGGCGGCGGCCACCCCATTTCGCCTGCACGGCCCCACGCCACCTTTAACCGCGCCAACCGGCAAAGGGAAACCGCCCCGGCAGGAACGAATCGCGCGCCGGCGCGCTCCTTGCGCATGGCAGCGCGCGCATACTGGTCGGGCCAGATCAGGCTGGCCCTGGTTTCCATCCCGGTGGAAATCTATCCGGTCACCCGCAGCGCCGGACGGATCGAGTTCAACATGATCCACGAGCCGTCCGGCCAGCGGATCCGCTATGAAAAGGTCGTGCCGGGGGTGGGGCAGGTCGCCCCCGACGAGATCACCCGCGGCTACGAGGTTTCCAAGGGCAACTATGTGCTGCTCGATGATGAGGAGATCGAGGCAGCCAAGGTGGAAAGCAAGCGCACGCTGGATCTCGGCCGCTTCGTCGACGCGCGCGAGATCGACGTGCTCTATTTCGAAAAGCCCTATTTCGTGGTGCCTGCCGACGATCTGGCGGAGGAAGCCTATGTGGTGCTGCGCGACGCGCTGGAAGCCACAGGCAAGGTGGGCTTGGGCCAGATTTCGGTGCGCGGGCAGGAGCATCTTGTAGCGCTCAAGCCGTGCGGCCGGGGCATGGTGCTGGAAGTGCTGCGCTATGCCGACGAAGTGCAGAAGGCCCCCCGCTTCTTTGCCGAAATCGGCAGCGCGAAACCGCAGAAGGAGCTGCTGGACCTGGCCCGCACCCTGATCGAGCAGAAGACCGCCCGGTTCGAGCCGGCCCAGTATCACGACCGCTATCAGGAAGCGCTGCGCCGGCTGATCGACAAGAAGGTGAAAACCAAGGTCCGGCGGGTGATCGAGGAGCAGGAAGCCCCGGCCCCGCGCAGCGGCAACGTGATCGATCTGATGGCCGCGCTGAAGGGTTCGCTGGGCAAGGCCGATGAACCGTCTGCCGCCCCGGCCCGCCCGCGGCGAAAGCGCGCCTGATGGCCCGCACGGCCGGCTTGGCGGAATATCGGCGCAAGCGCGATTTTGCCCGCACCGCCGAACCTTCCGACACGGCCCCGGCCACTGCGGGGAGCAATATCTTCATCGTCCAGAAGCATGATGCGACCCGTCTGCACTGGGATTTTCGCATCGAAGTGGACGGGGTGCTGAAATCGTGGGCCGTAACGAAAGGCCCCAGCCCCGATCCCGACGACAAGCGGCTGGCCGTGCGGACCGAGGATCACCCGCTGGCCTATGCCCAGTTCGAAGGGACGATTCCAGCCGGCGAATATGGCGGCGGCACGGTGATGCTGTGGGATCGCGGCACCTGGGAACCGGTTGCCGGCAAAAGCACGCGCGATCTGGAAAACGGCCACCTGCATCTGGTGCTGCATGGTGAGCGGATGAAGGGCGAATGGATCATCTTCCGGCTTAAGCCCCGGCCCGGCGAAAAGCGCGAAAACTGGCTCCTGCGCAAGGTCGCCGATGGCTTTGTCCAAAGCGGCAACCTGCTGGTGGAACGCAGCCTGACCAGCGTGCTGACCGGGCGGACGATGGCCGAGATCGCCGCCGACGCTGAAGGCGCCCATTCGCTGGAGGGCAAGACCGGCAAGGCCTTTGTCGCCGAAATGGCCAGCGCCGCCAAACGCAACGCCCGCGTTTCCCCGGCCAAGGGCAAGACGAAGTCGAAGCCGCGCCACCTGCCGGATTTCCAGCCGGTGCAACTAGGCCATAGACTCATAAGCGCGGAGCCAGAGGCGCATTGAAGCCAGTTGGA
>CAZVHM010000112.1:0-6796 GCA_964627175.1 uncultured Novosphingobium sp.
GAGGGGCGAGCGGGTGCAGGCCGCTGCGGTGGCTGACGAGAATTAGCCCGGTTCCGGTCTGATCCAGCCAGGCTGACAGGCGCTGGCACAGCGCGCGTTCCGTGTCCGGATCCAGGCCCTCGCTCGGTTCATCCAGCACCAGCCAGGGTTTGCCTGCCAGCAGCGCGCGGGCCAGCGCCAGCCGCTTGCGCTGGCCGCCCGACAGGCGCGCTCCATTGTCGCCGAGCCACTGGGCAAGCCCTTCGGGAAGGCTGCGGACGGTTTCAGCCAGGCACGCGGTTTCCAGCGCGACCCACATTTCGGTTTCGGTAATGCCCGGTCGGGCCAGACGCAGATTGTCCGCCACGGTGCCGGCGATCAGCCCGGCATCCTGCGGGGCGTAGGCAAACAGCGTGCGCAAGCCTGCCAGCCCCAGAGCGCGAACGTCCTGCCGGCCCACCGTGAGGCCTTCCGGCGCATCGCCGCGCAGGCCGATGAGCGTGCCCAGCAGGCGCGACTTGCCTGAACCCGATGGCCCGGCGATCAGCAATCGTCCGCCCGGTTGCAGCACATGGGGCTTGCCAGCGACGGTAAAGGTGATCGCATTTGCCGTGGAAACACTGGAGCCGATCTGGCGGGCAGGCAGCATGGCGATGCTTTCCAGACGGATGATGGCATCCTGCACTCGCAGGCGTTCCATGTCCGTCCGGGCCAGCGTCGACCAGTTTTCCGTCGTTGCCGCCGCCGCAAGGGCTGCCAGCGCCACCAGCGCCGCCCCGCCATCGGCCAGCGCCAGCACGCCCGCCACGGTCAAGGCGGCCAGCACCAGCCCTGCGCCCTGGATCAGCACTTCGCCCCGGACCAGCGCACCGCGCGCCGCGTCCAGCGCGCGGGCGTGCGGATCCAGAGCGGCGATGACCTGCGTGCCAAGGCCATAGACCGCGATCTCGCCGGAGCAGGCGGCGTAGCTGGCATAGTCGGCCTTGAGGCGATTGAGAGCTGCGGCATGGTCCTGACGGGGCTGTGTCAGCAGCCTGGGCGCCAGCAGCCGCGAGGATAGCCGCATCGCCGCAAGGCCCGCCAGCAGCGCAAGCGCCGCCGGCCAGCCCGCAAGGCTTGTCGCGATCAGGCCCGCACCTGCTCCGGCCAGCGCGCCCGGAACCGTGACCTTGCGCACCACGCTGTCCTCCAGCGCATCGACATCGGAGCCAAGCCGCGCTGCCATGTCGCCGCTGGACTGGGCCAGAGCGCGGGATGGCTCGGTTTCTGCAAGTTTGGCAAACAGCGTGGGCCGCAAGTCCGCCAGGGCAAAGAGGGCTGCCCGGTGGCCGAACAGGCGCTCGCCATAGCGGCTGAGCGTGCGGGCGATGGCCAGTCCCCGGATCCCGGCACTGGGCAGCAGGTAGTTGAAGGCGCGCGCACTGGCGATGCCGCCCGCGCCCGCAAGCGCGGCGCCGGTCAGGAACCAGCCGGACAGCGCCAGCAGTGCCACTCCGGCCAGTGCCGCAACCATGGCGAGGCCGATGGCGATGGTCGTGCTACGGCGCTGCCGACGTGTCGCATCGCGCAGGAGACGCTCGATCATGCCATCACCATGCGGCTGGCGGCACAGGCAATCAGCGCCGGATCGTGCGTCGCCGCGATCACCAGCCGGTTGCGGGCTGTGTGTTGCAGCAAGGCAATGACCTTGGCAGCAGTTTCGGGATCGAGATCCGCGGTCGGCTCGTCGAGCAGCATCAGTGGCCGCGCGCTGGCAATCGCGCGGACCAGCCCGATCCGGCGCCGTTCGCCGCCGGACAGGCCGGAGCCGCGCGGATCGATCGTCAGGCCTTCGCCTCGCGCGGCGATCAGAGCGGACAATCCGCTTGCCTCGGTTAGCCGGGCCAGTTCCTGCGGTGCTAGGCCCTTGTTCCCCAACCCAAGGTTCTCGGCCAGAGTGCCTGGCAGCAGCAGGGGGCGTTGTCCAGCCCAACCGGTAAGGGCCAGCAACTCTCCAGCCGCCGCCGGTGTACCATCACGAATAATCTGCCCCGCCGATACCGGCGCCAGTCCGATCAGGGCATGAAGCAGGGAGGATTTACCGGCCCCGGTCGGGCCAGTGACGACATGCAGACCGGAGCCGCGCCAGGAGGCGGTGATCGGGCCAATAGAGTTGCCGTCATCGTAACGGATCGTCAGGCCTTGGGTGCTGAGCTCGCCGATGCGTTCGGGCAGGACGGTTGCAGCGGGCGGCGTGAAACAATTGGCCTGGTCCAGCGCGGCGGTCACGCTGCGCTCAGCCGCCTGACCCTGCTGCTTGTCGTGGTAGGCCGCCGCCAGCCGCCGCATGCCGAGATAGAATTCCGGGGCGAGCGCGAGGGCGAAGAAGGCCTCGCCCAGGTTCAGGTCTTCCGGAGCCGGGAACGGCAGCAACCCCAGCAGAGAGAAACCGCAATAGACCGCGACCAGTGCGACGGACAGGGCCGCGAAGAACTCCAGCATGGCGCTGGATACGAAGGCGATCCTGAGAACCTGCATGGTGCGGGCCGCGACCTCGCTGGCTGCTCCGCTGATCTGCCGCGTCACGCGATCCTCTGCCCCGAAGGCCAGGATCGCCGGTAGCGCGGCTACACGATCGACGAACAGGCCAGACAGGCGTGACAGGGCCAGGAACTGCCGGTCCGCCTCGGCCTTGCCGGCCAGCCCTGCCAGCGCCATGCCCGCCCCGAAGGGGATCAGCGTTGCCAGCAGGATCAGGGCGGAAAACCAGCTGGCCAGGGCGACCGCCGCCGCGATGATCAGCGGGGAAAGCGTGGCCGCCAGCCGTAGCGGCTGAAAGCGGGCGATCAGCCCTTCATGCGCCTCCACGTCATCGATCGCCACGCGCAGATCTTCGCCGATCAACCGTCCGCGCATCTGCCCGCTGGGCAGCAGCGAGCCCATCACGCGGCCCCGCAAGACGGACTTCGCATGGGTGGCTGCCTGTTGGCCCGCCAATCCCGCCATTGCTTGTGTAACTGCGCGCAGCATGCCGCTGGCGCCGATTCCGGCGAGCAGCCACCAGCCTTGCACACTCAGCGGCTGAGCCGTCCATGACGCGATAAACGTAGCCAGACACCCAGCGAAGAGGACGGCGCCAGCCGTGTCGCCAAGCCACCACAACGCGGCGATCTGTCTGGCCAGACGGGGCGGCCTTGTAGTGGCGGATCGGGACTGGTGCGGCGGCATGGAAGCTTTCAGGTCGCGATTGACGACAGCGTTATATTAGCATATTCGCAAATTCAATAATTGAGTGGATGCGCTGAGTCGAGTCCCATCCGGCCAATCTGGGCCGGTAAAGGAGCGTGCATATGGATATGGCTGTTGTCGAGCTAAGTCGGCTCCAGTTCGCGCTGACCGCGATGTATCACTTTCTGTTTGTTCCCCTGACGTTTGGCCTGTCGTTCCTGCTGGTCATCATGGAAAGCATCTATGTGATGACCGGCCGGGAAATCTGGCGGACCATCACCCGCTTCTGGGGCAAGCTGTTCGGCATCAACTTCGTGCTCGGCGTCGCCACCGGCATTACCATGGAGTTCGAGTTCGGCACCAACTGGGCCTATTACTCGCACTATGTCGGCGATATCTTCGGTGCGCCGCTGGCGATCGAAGGGCTGATGGCCTTCTTCCTCGAAGCGACGTTCGTGGGCCTGATGTTTTTCGGCTGGGACAAGCTGTCGAAGATCGCGCACCTTACGGTCACGTTCCTGGTGGCGCTCGGTTCCAACCTTTCGGCGCTGTGGATCCTGATCGCCAATGGCTGGATGCAGAACCCGGTCGGTGCTCGCTTCAATCCCGAAACCATGCGCATGGAAGTGACCGATTTCTATTCGGTCCTGTTCAACCCGGTCGCACAGGCCAAGTTCGTCCACACCGTCAGCGCCGGGTATGTCGCCGCCTCGGTCTTCGTCATGGGCGTTTCGGCGTACTATCTGCTCAAGGGAAGGTGGACCAACGTCGCCCGCCGCTCGATGATGGTCGCCTCGGCCTTTGGCCTGGCCTCCTCGCTCTCGGTCGTCGTGTTGGGTGACGAATCCGGTTACGCGCTGACCGACAACCAGCGCATGAAGCTCGCCGCGATCGAGGCGATGTGGCACACCGAGGAGGCGCCGGCTGGCCTTTCCCTGTTCGGCATCCCCGACATGGACGCGCAGGAAACGCATTACGAAGTGAAGGTGCCCTACGTCCTGGGCCTGATTTCCACCCGTAGCCTGACCGGCGAAGTCATGGGCATCAACGAACTGATGCTGAAGGCGGACGAACGCATCCGCAGCGGCATCGTCGCCTATGACGCGGTGGAAAAGCTGAAGGTCAACCGCACGGACATGGCCGCGCGCGAACAGTTCGAACGGCACAAGGCCGATCTTGGCTATGCCATGCTGCTCAAGCGTCACGTGGTCGATCCGCGCACTGCCACCGATCAGCAGATTATGCTGGCCGCGAAGGATACCATTCCCAACGTGCCGCTGATGTTCTGGCTGTTCCGCATCATGGCGGGGTTGGGCTTCTTCTTCATCGGTTTCTTCGCGCTGGCGTTCTACTGTGCCTCGGCCTGCCAGTTCAGCAAGCGCTGGTTCCTGAAGCTGGCCGTGGCCATCATGCCGCTGCCGTGGATCGCGATCGAGTTCGGCTGGATGCTGGCAGAGATCGGGCGGCAGCCCTGGGCGGTGGAAGGCGTATTGCCCACGTTCCTCGCCGCATCGTCGCTCACGGTCGGCCAGATCTGGACCACGATCATCGGCTTTACCCTGCTTTACGGCACGCTGGCCGTCATCGAGGTGCGCCTGATGATCGCCACGATCCGCAAGGGTCCGGTGGAGCACCATGAACCCGAAATGTCGCGCGGCCAGGCGGGCTATGCTCCGCTGCCGGCGGAATAAGGGAGGAACACGAAATGGAAATCCCTCTCGACTACGAAACCCTGCGGGTCATCTGGTGGGGCCTGATGGGCACATTGCTGATCGGCTTTGCCCTGACTGATGGTTATGACCTGGGCGTCGCCTCGCTCATGCCCTTCATCGGCAAGACCGACGAGGAACGCCGCATGGCGATCAACGCCATCGCCCCGCACTGGGAAGGCCACCAGGTGTGGTTCATCCTCGGCGGTGGGGCGATCTTCGCCGCCTGGCCGTTCGTCTATGCGGTCAGCTTTTCGGGCTTCTACCTCGCCATGTTCCTGGTGCTGTCGGCCCTGATCCTGCGTCCCGTGGCGTTCAAGTATCGCTCCAAACGCCCGGACCCCGCCTGGCGCAGCCGTTGGGACTGGGCGCTGTTCATCGGCGGCTTCGTGCCTGCGCTGGTGTTCGGCGTGGCCGTGGGCAACGTGCTGCAGGGCGCCCCCTTCCGGCTCGATAGCGACCTGCGCAGTTTCTACGAAGGCTCGCTGCTGGGTCTGTTCTCGCCCTTTACGGTGATGACCGGGCTGCTTTCGGTCGCGATGGTGGTGATGCACGGCGCCGGCTTTCTCTCGGTCAAGATCGAGCGCGGGGCCGTGCTGGACCGTGCCCGGCGGATCGGCAGTGTGGCGGCCATTGCCAGCGTGGTCCTGTTTGCGGCGGGCGGCCTGTGGGTTGCCAATGGCGCGATGGGCTTCCGGCTGGAAGGCGTGGTTGATCCGAATGGTCCCTCCAACCCGCTTTTCATCAAGAGCGTGGCCGCGCCCGGTGCCTGGCTGGACAACTATGGCCGCCACCCCTGGATGCTGATCGCGCCGGTGCTGGGGCTGGCCGGACCGCTGGTCGCGCTGCTGGGTATCCGCCGCCACAGCCATGTGCTGCACCTGGCCGGATCGTCGCTGGCCACTGTGGGCATCATTGCCACAGTCGGTCTGTCGATGTTCCCGTTCATCCTGCCCAGTTCGATTGATCCGCAATCGAGCCTGACGGCTTGGAATGCCTCGTCCAGCCACCTGACGCTGTGGATCATGCTGATTGTGACGCTGATCTTCCTGCCGCTGGTGCTGGCCTACACTGCCTGGGTGATGAGGGTCCTGTTCGGCCGGATCAGCTTGCGCGACGTGCGCACCAACCCCGACTTCTATTAAGGAGCGAAAACGATGTGGTATTTCGCATGGATCCTGGGGCTTGGGCTGGCGCTCGCCTTCGGCATCATCAACGGCATGTGGCACGAATTCCAGTCACCGCTGGATGAGGACCCCAACCTGTGATGCGCCTGATGGTTGCTGGCGTGGTCCTGGGGCTGGCCGGATGCGGGGCACCTGCGCCGCAGCCGGTGGATGTTTCGGCCAAGTCGGCTGCGCTGGCCGACCGCTTTCAGGCCGATCTTCAGGGACAGTTGCAGGCAGCGATGAAGGTCGGCGGCCCGGTTGGCGCCATCGGCGTCTGCCAGCAGGCAGCGCCCGCCATTGCCGCCAGTCTGTCTGCGGAAAGCGGGGCAGAGGTGCGCCGGATCGCGTTGAAGGAGCGCAACCCAGCCGCAGCGCCCGTAGGGGATCTGCGCGAACGGCTGGAACAACTGGCTGCAGCGCCGCTGACCGCTGATGGCAAGCCGGCGGTAGTGCAATGGACCAGCGGTTCGGGTGCCGGCGCGAGAGCGCACTTCATGCGCGCGATCCCGATGAAGGAGCAGCCATGCGCCGCCTGCCACGGTACGGAGATCGCCCCTGAAGTGCAGGCCAAGCTGGCCGAACTCTATCCGGCCGACAAGGCGACCGGGTTCAAGCCGGGCGACCTGCGCGGGGCAATCCTCGTGTCCTGGCCTGGCGGCCATGCGCAGGACAAATAGCATGAGCCGGATGGCTGGCGACCTGATCGTTGTCCTGCCGCTTGCGGTCTTTGTG
>CAZVHM010000113.1:0-6746 GCA_964627175.1 uncultured Novosphingobium sp.
CGGAATCAACCTGCTTGCACCCGTTGCCGACCACTGCCGGAAATGCGGGACTGCATGATAGAAGAAAGCGATCCATGATCGCCCGGATTTATGGGTTCACGGCCTAGTGCGATATATCCAACAAGCTGGAGCTTGTTCGCAGCGCGCTGGCGCGGGCTTTCCTGCAGGACCCAGAGCTCAGGCGTGATGATCGCCTGATGCTCGCCGGGATAGCTGGTGCCCTTGTGCACGGCCTCGCCGAGGTGGAGCCGGTTG
This sequence comes from uncultured Novosphingobium sp., assembly GCA_964627175.1. Taxonomy (GTDB): domain Bacteria; phylum Pseudomonadota; class Alphaproteobacteria; order Sphingomonadales; family Sphingomonadaceae; genus Novosphingobium. Next base: position 256 of record CAZVHM010000113.1, read on the forward strand.
CGGAACAGCTTGTAGAGGAAGCCCTTAGACTGACAGTTCCAGCGGGCGATGTTCGGCTTGCTACGCGGATTGAGCCGCAATACCCATTGCCAATGCGAACAGGGATATCAGTTAAAGTTACTATCCGCCTGTATTGCGGCGATCAAATCGCAATGGGTCCCGGCAAGGCAGACCTGCTCGATGCTATCAAGGCCTGCGGTTCGATCTCGGCCGCAGGTCGAGCGATGGAAATGAGTTACAGGCGTGCCTGGTTGCTGGTCGACACAATGAACCGTTGCTGGAAGGAGCCGCTGGTTGCGACGGCTCCCGGCAGTGCCCATGGCGGCGGTGCACGGTTGACCGAGATGGGCGAAAAGATCCTCTCCCACTATCGAAGCCTGCAAACCTCTCTCGATGCGGCCGCATCAAGTCCTGATCGCGCGGCGCTCGCGCAGGCAATGCTGGACGAGCCGAAGGCAAGTCAGAAAGCCTCAGTTTGAGGTTGGCCGGGGGAGTTCCACCCTATATACCGCGCGACATAGCCAATTGGATGATTGCCCGTGTCGCTGCTTCGCAAACTGTCCTTCTTTGTGATTGCAGCCGTGCTTGGTTTGGCGCCTGCCCAGGCGCAGCAGCGGGGGCCGATGGTGCTGGCCGCGGCAAGCTTGCAGGAAGCTCTGACCGACGCGGCCAATGCCTGGACTGGCAGGGGCCATCCGCGCCCGGTCATCTCCTTTGCGGGATCTGCGGCACTGGCGCGGCAGATCGAGGCAGGAGCGCCAGCGGACCTGTTCATCTCTGCCGATGAGGAATGGATGGATCATGTTGCCGGCAAGGGACTGATCCGCGCGGGCAGCCGCGTATCGTTTCTTTCCAACCGGCTCGTGCTGGTGGCACCGTCTGGCAGCAGTGCCCGGCTGACCATCGGTCGCGGGTTCCCGCTCGCCCGCGCACTCGGCAATGGGCGCATCGCGATGGCCGACCCTGACAGTGTGCCGGCGGGAAGATACGCTCGCGCGGCGTTGACCAGCCTCGGCGTATGGACTTCTGTATCCGCGAAGATCGCCCGCGCCGAAAATGTCCGTGCGGCGCTTGCCCTGGTGGAGCGAGGAGAAGCGCCCTTCGGGATCGTCTATGCCACCGATGCGTGCGCTTCCTCGCGGGTTCGGGTGGTGGGCTTCTTCCCGACCAACTCGCACCCTGCGATCACCTATCCCATTGCCGCATTGCGCTCGTCGACCAATCCGGCAGCGGAAGCTTTCCGCCGGTTCCTGGTGTCGCACGAAGGCCGGGCCATCTTTGCCCGGCGCGGCTTCGCAGCGCGCTGAGACTGACCGGACATGCCGCTCATGCCAGATGAATGGGAGGTCATCGCCCTGTCACTCAAAGTGAGCGGCGTGGCGGTGGCGGCTTGCTTGCCAGTGGCATTCGGGCTTGCCTGGCTGCTGGCGCGCGGGCGGTTTCCGGGGCGCATACTGCTCGATGCGCTGGTCCACCTTCCGCTCGTGCTGCCGCCGGTGGTCATGGGCTGGCTGCTGCTGGTCGCCTTCGGCAATAATGGCCCCGCTGGACGCTGGTTTGCCGAGACCCTGGGCATCACCTTCATGTTCCGCTGGACCGGCGCAGCCCTGGCTGCGGCAATCATGGCCCTGCCGCTGATGGTGCGGGCGATGCGCCTGTCGATCGAAGCGGTGGACCGCAGGCTCGAACAGGCAGCCGAAACGCTGGGGGCCTCGCGCGCGCGCATTTTCGCTACGATTACCCTTCCGCTTGCGCTGCCAGGCCTTTTGGCGGGGGCGGTACTCGGCTTCGCCCGCTCGCTTGGCGAATTCGGCGCAACGATCACGTTCGTCTCTAACATTCCGGGCGAGACTCGGACCCTTCCGATTGCCATCTACAGCGCCTTGCAGGTGCCGGGCGGCGAGGCGGCGGTTACCCGCCTGTCGTTGATCGCCGTCGCCCTTTCGCTCGCAGCGCTGGTGGCATCGGAAGCACTGACCCGCCGCGCCGGACACGGAAAGGGCGGCCATGTCCTTTGATGTCAGGGTCGAATGCCGCCTTGGCGACCGGACGATCAGCGCCGCCTTCGCCAGCAAGAATGGTCTGACCGCGTTGTTCGGGCCGTCGGGCGCGGGCAAGACCTCGATCCTCAACATCGTGGCGGGGCTGCGATGCCCCGACAAAGGCCGCATTGCCATCAGCGACGTTGTCGTGTTCGACAGCTCTGCCGACATCGACGTTCCGGCCCGCCATCGCCGCGCCGGCTACGTCTTCCAGGACGGCCGGCTGTTTCCGCACAAGCGGGTGCGCGACAACCTGCTCTATGGTTGGCAACTGGCTCAGGTTGAAGATCGCTGGATGAATCTTGATGAAGCCACCCAGTTTCTTGGCATCGCCCATCTGCTCGACCGCTGGCCGCGTACGCTGTCGGGCGGCGAGGCGCAGCGTGTTGCGATTGGCCGGGCGCTGCTGTCAGGCCCCCGGTTCCTGCTGATGGACGAGCCGCTGGCCTCGCTCGACCGGGCGCGACGCGAAGAGATCATGGCGGTGATCGAGCGTCTGCGCGACGAACTGAAGCTGCCCATCCTCTACGTCAGCCATGACCGCGACGAGGTGGAGCGGCTGGCGACGACAATTGTGCCCGTCGGTTAGAGCCTGCGCCCAGCGTGGCGGGTGATGAGCCGCCATGGCCCGGCACCTCATGGCATCCCTTTTGGCGCCGCCTCTGCCATTCAGGGTCCCGCTAGCTCCGACCTTCCCGGGAGTTGTAGATCTGGCCGCCGCGCCGGACATATTCGGAGAATACCTCGACCGCCTGATCGCGGCCGACATCGCGCTTCACGGCAATCCCGCGTTGCCGCAGCTCGCTCTCCCAGCTTCGGTTCCTCGGGCCTTCGTCGAACCCGATCTTTTCCGCATCTTCGCTGCGGGCACCGCACACGACGCGCCGCACCCCCGACCACGGGATGGCGCCGAAGCACATCGCGCAGGGTTCCGCGCTGGTAACCAGTTCATGCGCGGCCCTGCCGGGTCCGCCCAGATCATAAGTGCCCAGTGCACGCTGGGCGGTGAGGAAAGCGACCATTTCAGCGTGCAGGATCGACAGGTTTTCGGCGGTCACCAGGTTGACGCCAAGGCCAACAAGTTCACCGCTGGCGATTGCAAAAACACCGGCCGCGAATGGGCCGCCGGTCCCATGTTTCACGTTCTCCATGGCCGCCGCAATGACGAATTCCATTCGGACCGAGAGATCTGTTGCGGGAACGTAGGACTGGGCGAAAGCCGGCATCCATGCGGGCAGATGGATTTCTATCGTTGGAGACATGATCACCCCTTTTGCCCTCCCGCCACCCTGTTTGCCAGCACAGAGAAACCGCATCCTGCGCGGCGGCTGGTCAGGCCGTTCGCGCGCGCTGCATGGAAGGCTTCGTCAGCACCGGCATAAGCCGGCTATTCGTGGCGCAGGGCGTCGATCGGATTGAGCGAAGCTGCGCGCCGCGCGGGAAAATAGCCGAACAGCACCCCGATGGCCGCCGAGAACAGGAAGGCCAGCAGGTTGATCTGGGGATCGAAGATAAAGGGCACCTGCATCATCGGCGCAATCACGGCCGAGGCAATGAAGGCGATGACAAGGCCGATAAGTCCGCCAAGGCAGGACAACACCACCGCTTCGACCAGAAACTGCAGCAAGACCTCGCTGGCGACGGCGCCGATGGCCAGGCGAATGCCGATCTCGCGGGTGCGTTCGGTTACTGAAACGAGCATGATGTTCATGATGCCGATCCCGCCGACAATCAGCGAGATGGCGGCAACGGCCGAGACGATCTGCGTCAGTATGGTGGTGGTGCCGGTCAGCGTGTCGCTGATCTGTTTGGTGTCGAAGACGCTGAAATTGTCCTCGCTGCCCGGCTTGATCCTGCGCCGCTCGCGCATGAGACTTTCCAGCGAGGATTGGACTGCGCCGGTGTCATAGGCATCGTCTACGGCAATCATGATCATGCTGATGTCGCGATTGCCGGTAAAACGACGCTGGACCAGCTTGATCGGCATGACGACGACATCGTCCTGATCCTGGCCGAAACCAGCCTGCCCGCGCGAGGTCAGCAGGCCGATGACCTGGCAACTGATATCCTTGATCCGGAACGTCTTGCCGATGGGATCGGCCTGCTTGAACAGATTGGCCCGCAGCGTCTTGCCGATGATGCAAACCGCTTTGCCGGCCTGCTCTTCATCGGGCATGAACAGGCGGCCGCTTTCCAGCTGCCATTTCTGTGCCTCGAAATAGCCTGAAGTCGTGCCGTTGACCGTCGAGCTCCAGTTATTGCCGCCGTAGACGGCAATGCCGCTCGTCTGCGCCTGTGGGGCAACCGCGCGTACGCCGGGAAGCTGCCGGGCAATGGCGGTAACGTCCTGTTCCTTGAAGTTCGGTGGCCGCGGCCCGCCGCCGCCCCGGCCAAATCCCTGCCCGGGGCGCAATTGCAGGATATTGGCGCCCAGCGCACTGATCTGCTGGCTGACGGCGGCAGTGGCGCCATTGCCCAGCGTGACCATGGTGACGACCGCGGACACGCCGATGATGATGCCCAGCGTCGTGAGGAAGGAGCGCAGCTTGTGCCGCATGATTTCCCGCAGGGCGAGGCTGATGGTGGTCCCGAGCATCAAGCCCCCTTCTGCTCGATGCGTTCCACCAGACCGTCGCGGAAATGGACGATAGTCCTGGCAAATTCGGCCATTTCGGCTTCATGCGTCACCATCAGGATGGTCAGCCCGCTGTCCCTGTTGAAGCCTTCCAGCAGATTCATGATCTCGCGCGAGCGTTCGGTGTCGAGATTGCCGGTCGGCTCGTCCGCCAGCAGGACTTCCGGACTGGTGACGATGGCGCGGGCGATGGCCACGCGCTGCTGCTGGCCGCCGGAAAGCTCCGCCGGAGTATGGTCCCACCATTCGGCCAGGCCCATCCGTTCCAGCGCCGCCATGCCCAGCCGCCTGCGCTCGGCCTTGCCGATGCCGCGATAGAGCAGCGGAAGTTCGACATTTTCCAGCGCCGACGTGCGCGACAGCAGGTTGAACCCCTGAAAGACAAAGCCGAGATACTTGCGCCGCAGCAAGGCGCGCTGATCCTGGCTCAACCCTTCGATCGCATGCCCCTTGAAACTGAAGTGGCCGCTGCTCGGCACGTCAAGGCAGCCCAGGATGTTCATCATGGTCGACTTGCCCGAACCGGAAGGCCCCATGATGGCGACGAAATCGCCGGCCTGAATATCGAGATCGATACCCTTCAGCGCCTGGAACGCCGTCGCCCCTTCGCCAAACGTCTTGGTGACGCCTCGCAAGCGGATGATGGGTTGCCTATTTGCCATTGGCGCGGCTTCCCGCGTTGGCCGGAGCGGTCTGTCCGCTGGCGAGCCGGCCGGTGATCACCTTCATCCCGGCATTGAGCTTGCCGCCTGTCACGACACTCACCGCGCCGTCGCTTTCGCCGACCGTGATGGCCACGGCGCGCGGGGTTCCATCCTCCCCTTCGACATAGACCGTCTGGCTGCTGCCCGCGCCGAAACCCACCTCGCGCGTGGCGCTGCCGCTCCGCCGGATCCGCGGCAGCAGGGTTCCGGTAATCCCGGTATTCCCCCTGTTCGCGGCGCCGTCCGGCGTAAACCTCAGCGCGGCATTGGGAACGAGTAGCACGTCCTTCACTTCGCGGGAGAGGATATCGGCAGTGGCCGTCATACCCGGACGCAGGATGTTGTCCCGGTTGTCGACCGCCAGTACCGCCGTATAGGCCACCACACTGGCCGCACTGCCGCCCGTCGTGCTGCCCGACGTTCCGGTGGCATTGGCGCCCACGTTCACGCGGGTGATGCGCGCCGGGAACCGGCGGCCGGGGAAGGCATCGACCGTGAAGCTTGCAGCCTGGCCGGCCTGCACCTTGCCGACATCCGCCTCGTCGATGGAGACTTCAAGCTCCATCCGTTCGAGATCCTCGGCTATCGTGAACAGCACGGGTGCGTTGAAGGAAGCCGCCACGGTTTGTCCCGGTTCGATAGCGCGGGACAGCACCACGCCGTTGACCGGCGACACGATGCGCGCCTTGGAGAGGTTGATTTCGGCTGAGGAAAGCTGAGCGCGGGCCACCGCCAGTTGCGCTTGCGCTGCCCGGACACTGGCTTGCGCGGATGCGGCCTGCGCGCGGGCGCTGTCGAGCTCCGTCTTCGACGGCACCTTTCCGGCAGACAAGGCAAAGACCTGCTCTTGCCGCGCCAGCGTTGCCCGCGCCAGTGCGGCTTGCGCTTCTGCCTGAGCGATCTGGGCCTGAGCCGATGCGACCTGCGCCCGGCCTTGCGTGACCGCATCGAGCAGGCGGGACGTGTCGAGCGTCGCCAGCAACTGGCCCCGCGCCACGCGGTCGTTCACATCGACGTGGACACGGGTGATCAACCCTGATTGTTCCGAGCCGACATCGACCTGATTGACCGGCTTGAGATTGCCGGTGGCCGATACGGTGACAGTCAGGT
>CAZVHM010000114.1:0-6624 GCA_964627175.1 uncultured Novosphingobium sp.
CCCTGCCGGGTGACTACAGCTTCGAGATGTATTTCTCGCTGACCTGCCACAACTGCCCCGACGTGGTGCAGGCGCTGACCCTGATGGCGCTGAACAACCCGCGCATTTCCGCCACCCTGATCGAAGGCGGCACCTTCCAGGCTGAAGTGGAAGAGCGCGGTGTGATGGCGGTGCCGGCAGTGTTCCTCGATGGCGCGATGTGGGGTTCGGGCAAGATGAGCGTGGAGGAAATCCTCGCCAAGCTCGACACTGGCGCTGCCGATCGCGCCGCCGCGGCCATGGCCGAAAAGGAGCCGTTCGAAGTGCTGGTGGTGGGCGGCGGCCCGGCCGGCGCGGCAGCGGCTGTCTATGCGGCGCGCAAGGGCATTCGCACCGGCATCGCGGCCGAACGGCTGGGCGGCCAGGTGATGGATACCTTGGGGATCGAAAACTTCATCTCCGTGCCCTACACCGAAGGCCCCAAGCTGGCGGCATCGCTGGAAGCCCACATCAAGGAATACGATGTGGACATCATGGGCTTGCAACGGGCGGAAAAGCTGATCCCGGCAGTGCAGGAAGGCGGCCTGCACGAAGTGGTCCTGGCCAATGGCGCATCGCTGAAGGCACGCACGCTGATCCTCTCCACCGGCGCCCGCTGGCGGAACATGAACGTGCCGGGCGAAGCCGAATACAAGGCCAAGGGCGTGGCGTATTGCCCGCACTGCGATGGCCCGCTGTTCAAGGGCAAGCGCGTGGCAGTGATCGGCGGCGGCAATTCCGGCGTGGAAGCGGCGATCGACCTTGCCGGTATCGTGGCGCACGTCACCCTGATCGAGTTCGATCAGGTGCTGCGGGCAGATGCGGTGCTGCAAGCCAAGCTGCGTTCGCTGCCCAACGTGGAGATCATCACTTCCGCGCTGACCACCGAAGTGCTGGGCGATGGCAACAAGGTCACCGGCCTTACCTACAAGGACCGGCAGACCGACACCGTTCACACGGTCGATCTCGAAGGGATCTTCGTGCAGATCGGACTGGTGCCCAACACCGAATGGCTGAAGGACACCATCGGCCTGAGCCCGCGCGGCGAGATCGAGATCGACGCCAAGGGCCAGACCACCATCCCCGGCGTGTTCGCGGCAGGCGATGCTACCACGGTGCCCTACAAGCAGATCATCATCTCGATGGGTGCCGGCGCCACGGCGGCGCTGTCCGCCTTCGATTACCTGATCCGCCTGCCGGTTGCCGAAACCAAGGCAGCAGAAGCGGCCTGAACCAGTGCAGCAGGGCGGCATTGCGAACAGCGGTGCCGCCTTTCGCTTGCCCCTTTTGCCTGCCGGTGCAGATCAGCCGCGCGGGCGCTTCAATACAATATAGACCGCGCCTGCGCCCCCATGGCGCGGATGAGCCTGGCGCACCGCCGCGATGCGGCTGGCATGTGGGCCGGCCGCCAGCCAATCCAGCAGCTTGGCCCGGATCGCCCCGCGCCGATCCCCGCGCGAGGCATGATCGTCCGATGGCCTTGGCCTGCCGGTGACCAGCAGCACCAGCCGCGCGCCATGCGCCAGCGCCTGGGCAAGGCCATGCTGAAGCCGGTCATAAGCGGCGTCGAGCGAATGGCCGTGGAGATCCAGCGTGAAATCCGGCTGGACAGCCGCCTTGGCGAGCTTGCGCTCCCAGCTGGAATCAAGGCCATGATGATCCAGCGCGCGCCGGCTCGGCTGGGGGGCTGGCGCTGGCGGCGGGGGCGGAGGAATACGGCCCCTGACCTTCGGACGCGGCGGCAGGATCGGCGCCCTTTCCGCAGCAGCCGCACGATCGGCGCCCGCCTTGGTGGCTCGTACCGGCACCAGCGGCTTCACAGTCGCGGCAACCTTTGCCCACAATTCGGCTTCTTCGGGCGTCAACCCGCGCGGGGGCCGGCTCATTTGCGGATGGCCGAGGCGGCGCCGCCTGCTCCAGCACTCGCGCTTGCCCCGGTTCCGGCAAGGCGCGCCAGCGTGCCCTTGGGCAGGAACACCAAGGCCTCGCCCCGCGCGCTCATCCCCCCGGCAATGGTGCGCGCGGTTGGCCCCGCGCCCCAGAACGAATCGAAGCGATTGGCGCCCTTGATCGCCCCGCCCGTATCCTGCGCCACCCACAGTCCGCTGGCTTCCGTGCGGTCTGCCGCAACCCACACCGGCGCGCCCAGCGGCACAAAGCGCGGATCGGCCGCCACGCTTGCCTGCGCACGGATCGGGGTGCCCAAGGCGCCCACCGGGCCGTCGCCCGTATGTTCACGGAAGAACACATAGGATCGGTTCTGCCGCATCAGCGCGCGGCCTTCTTCCGGGTTTTCCCGCAGATAGGCCATGATGCCCTGCATCGAACCGGAATATTGCCCCGGCCCGCTGCCGATCAGGCCGCGATCACGCATCAACTGGCCAATGCCGCTGTAAGGATGACCGTTCTGCCCGGCATAGCCGAGGCGCACCACCGTGCCATCAGGCTCGATGAGCCGTCCAGACCCCTGGATCTGAAGGAAAAATACCTCCACCGGATCGGCGGCCCAGCCGATTTCCAGCCCCTTGCCCGCCAGTGCGCCGGATTCGATCTGCGCACGATCAAAATAGGGCTGGAAGCGGCCATCGGCATCGAACCGGCCCAGCGGCGGCTGCCCGGTGCGCTGCTCGAACGGCGTTTCGAACGGCCATGCGCGAACCAGATCAGGCGGAAGGCGATAGACCGGCACATCGAAGCCGGGCCTGGGCGTACGGCTTCCGGCGATTTCGGGTTCGTAATAACCGGTCACATGGGCACGGCCATCGCCCACACGGGCGGTTTCGAACCAAGCGGCGAAAAAGGCCGGCGCGCGATCGGCCGGCCAGGTGGCCGCCGCCGTGCAGGGGAGCCGCCAGTCCGCCGGGCGGGTCAGTCCGCTCTGGTCGGTGCGGTTGACCAGCACCTTGCAGCTTTCCACGAAGGAACGCAGCGCCGCCCCTGGCCGCGCCGCAGCGAGCGCAAGGCTTGCCGGTGCCGGGCCTGGCACCACGCCCGTGCTGACCGCCGTGGCGGAAGGCTGAACTTGCGGTGCCTCTCCGGTTAGAGGCGGGGCGGAAGGCAGCGTGGCTGGGGGAATGATGGCGCAAGCGCCCAGTGCGAACGCCAGCAGCGACGGAGCGGCGCGGACCGACCGGCCCGGCCGCGACCGATATGTTGCAGACCGCCCCTCATCCCCCATCGGGCGATCAGGCTTCGTCGGTTTCGTCGAGCAGCCAGTCCGGTCCGGCAGAGGTGATGTCGCGGCTGAAAGTCCACAAGTCGCGCGCTTCCACCGCATCGTCGAGCGAGCCGGCGATCACTGCGCCGGCAGAATCGCGGGTTACGGCAGCCACATCGGCCGAGAAGCGCACCGTAATTCGCGCCTTGGTGCCTTGCAGCACGGCATCCACGATGATCGCTTCCTCAATCCGCACCAGCGTATTTTCAAGCGTTTCACCGGCGGCTTCGCGCGCGGCGATGGCGGCGGCGAACCCTTCATAGACATCGCGATCGCACAGCTGGGCCAACTGATCCTTGTCTCCGCGCCAGAACGCTTCAAGGATCATACGGTAGGCCCCGCGCGCACCTTGGAGGAACATCAGCGCATCGAAACGGCGATCGGCCGTGGCAATTTCACGCAGACCCTGTTCGGCGATAGGTAAAATGCCGGGAATCTCGCGCAGGCGCTGCGGCGCATTGGCCTGGGCAGCACCTTGCGGGATACGCGGGGCGGTGGCGCGCGGGGCGGAATCAGCCCCATGCTCCGGCCCTTCGCGGCGGCCCTGCCCGTCCATCCGTCCCTGGATCGTCTCTTCTTCGTGCTCGGCACGGCGGCCGAGAACGGAATAGAGCCGCAGGCCCAGAAAGGCCGCGATCATGGCAAGGATGACGACTTCGACGGTCACAGCATCAACTTTCACATGGACCGCTCACAAGCAGCCGCTGAACAGGTACTTTGCCTCAGATAGGTACGCTTGACAAATGAACAACGCATGATCGCCACTTGCGTGCAATTTTCGCGGCAGGGTGACCGTGGACGAGCGCGTTTGCCTTTCTTGCCGCCCGGCGCGCAGGGTGCTACGCGGCCCGCCATTCAGCAGCTGCTTGCACAGAAAGACGCGCCATGGCCGACGAAGGCAACGTGATTTCCGATCTCAAACTCGACGCTCCGGCGGGTAACGGCGAAGATACCGCCCCGGCTGCTGGCGTGATCTCGCAGTATGTAAAGGATCTTTCGGTCGAAAATCCGAACGCGCCGCATTCCTACCAGTGGGAGGACGCGCCGCAGCTCGATGTGCAGTTCAACATCCAGTCGACCCAGATCGACGGCGAAGTGCACGAAGTCGAACTGAAGATCACGATGGCCGCCAAGTCCAGCCAGGGCACGGCCTACATGATCGATCTGGCCTATGGCGGCCTGGTGGGAATGCGCGGCCTGGCGCCGGAACAGATGCACGCCTTCATCTATGGCGAAGCACCGCGCATCCTGTTCCCCTTCGCCCGCCGCATCATCGCCGACGCGGTGCGCGATGCCGGTTATCCGCCGGTGCTGCTCGAACCGATCGATTTCAACGGCATCTACCTGCAGCAACTGGCCCAGGCCGCGCAAACTGCGGAAGCCGAACCGGCTGGCAACGCCTGAACGGCGACCAGGGGACATGGTTGAACCTGCGCGGGTGAGGCCATGAACCTGCTCAAGGCCACCGGAACCATCGGCGGGCTGACCTTGGTCAGCCGCGTCCTTGGCTTGCTGCGCGACAGCCTGTTTGCCCGTTTCATCGGCGCAGGGTTTGCGTCCGATGCGTTTCTGGTGGCGTTCCGCCTGCCCAACATGTTCCGGGCCCTGTTTGCCGAAGGCGCCTTCGCCTCGGCCTTCATCCCGATGTTCAACCAGAAGGTGGCCGACCCGGAAGGAAAAGGCCTGCGCGATGGGCTGGACTTTGCCGAGGCGGCCCTCGCCGTGCTGCTGCCGGTGCTGCTGGTGATGACCATCGTGCTGGAGCTACTGGCCTGGCCAGTCACCCTGGCCCTTTCGGGCAAGTTCAACGGGGTCAGCGAGGAACAGTTCGCCTTTGCGGTGCAACTGTCGCGCATCACCATCCCTTATCTGATGCTGATCAGCCTGGTTTCGCTGTTCGGCGGCATCCTCAATTCGATGCAAAAGTTCTGGGTCAACGCCGCAGCGCCGATCCTGCTCAACCTGACGCTGATTGCCGCGCTGCTGCTGTTTCACAGCAGCGATCCGCTGATTACCGCCCGCAATCAGGCCATCGCGGTATCCGTTTCGGGGCTGCTGCAGCTGATCTGGCTGGCCGTTGCCTGCCGGCGCAACGGGGTGAGCCTGAAGCTGCGGCGCCCGCGGCTGAGCCCGGAAGTGAAGCGGCTGATGAGCCTGATCTGGCCGGCAGCGGCCGGTGCCGGAGCAGTGCAGATCAACCTGGTCATTTCCACCGCGCTGGCCGCCTCGCTGCTGGCGCACGGCTCTGTCACCTATATCTACATGGCGGACCGGCTGAACCAGTTGCCGCTGGGACTGATCGGGATCGGCCTGGGCACCGTGCTGCTGCCAACGATTTCGCGCCAGCTGGGCGGCGGCGAACACGAAGCGGCGATGGAAACGCAGAACCGCGGGCTGGAACTGGCCCTGCTGCTGACCTTGCCGGCAACGGTGGCGCTGGTGGTGGCAGGCGAGCCGATCGCCGCCGCCCTGTTCGGCTATGGCCGCTTCACCGCGCTCGACACGCACTACACCGCGCAGGCGCTGGCCGCATTCTCGATCGGGCTGCCGGCCTACATCCTCATCAAGGTGCTGACCCCCGGCTATCACGCCCGGCAAGATACGAAAACGCCGGTGCGCTATGCCACGATCTCGATGGTGGTGAACCTTGTCGGCAACCTGGCCCTTATTTTCCCGTTGCAGCACATCGGCCCGCCGCTGGCGACCGCGATCGCCGCCACGGTCAACGTCTGGCTGCTCTATCGCACGCTGGTAAAGCGCGGGCACTTTGCCGCCGATGCGCGGCTGCGGCGCCGCGCCCCGCGCCTGGCGCTGGCGGCTTTGCTGATGGGCGGGGTTCTATGGCTGACCCAAGGCCTGCTGACCCCCTATGTACACAGCACCTGGGCTGTGCGCGTGGGCGCGCTGGCAGTGCTGGTCTCGGCCGGCTGCCTCGTCTATGGGGCGGCAACCATCCTGCTGGGCGCGTTCTCGAAGGACGACCTCGCACTTATCCTGCGGCGCCGCCGCACCACCACCTGAAGAGTATTTCCATGCGCATTGTTTCCGGCATCCAGCCCACCGGCAATCTCCACCTTGGCAACTACCTGGGGGCGATCCGCAATTGGGTGGGGATGCAGGACGAATTTACCGCGCAAGGGCACGAGTGCCTCTATTTCCTGGCCGACCTTCACGCTATTTCGATGCCGCACGTGCCGGCCGAGCTTGCCGCCAACACGCGCGAGATGGTGGCAGCGCTGGTTGCCTGCGGGATCGATCCCGACAAGGCGATCCTGTTCAACCAGACCCAGGTTCCCGCCCACGCCGAACTGCAGTGGCTGCTGAACGGCACGGCCCGCATGGGCTGGCTGAACCGCATGACCCAGTGGAAGGACAAGGCCGGCAAGAAC
>CAZVHM010000115.1:0-6568 GCA_964627175.1 uncultured Novosphingobium sp.
TGCAGTTGACCACGGCAACGCCTGCTTCCAGAGCGCATTCCATGTAGAATTCGGTCGCCGTCTGCGAGCCGACGGGCAGGAAGTTGACCAGAACTTCGGCGCCCGATTCCTTGAGCGCGGCAACGATGGTTTCCTTGGTCGCTTCCGGCTGGTCAGCCAGGATGAAACCCTTGTCGCCCATGCCGGTCATGTGATCGGCAACGCCGTCCAGGGTCTTGCCCATGATGACCTTGGCGCCGGTGGCCGGCACATCGGCCTGGAACACGGCCGTGCAATTCGGCGCGGCGAAGATCGCTTCGGCGATGTCCTTGCCGACCTTGCGCTTGTCGACGTCGACGCCGAGCACGAAATCGACATCGCCGGCACCATAGCCGCCGATGACGTCGTGGATCAGGCCCTGCGACGAGTTATTCTGCCGATAGTAGGCCACGCCCTGGACCAGCGAACTGGCACAGTTGCCCACGCCGATCACGGCTACCTTGATTGGCTTCATCAAACTTACACCCCTTAAGGCGGACACATTCACGATTGCCCGCGGCAATCTGGCATCCTTGGTTGATTTATCTTGCGCTGGCAATGCTCTGCCACAACCAGCAGACGCGGCTTGTCGCATGGTGCGAACTGTTCCGCCTTGTCCGATCCGTTCTGGCCCGTGGCAGTCCGCGCTGCTCGGCAAAAATCCTCTTGCATGTGAAGATCGACCTGCATCGATCGATCCGGCGCCCGCGGCGTACTTTCCCCAGCGCCCGGAAGGACTATAGGAGGGCAAGCACGGACCGCAAGGGCCATGATCGCGCGCGGATTACGATGGGGAACGAGATGGCGCAAGCGGGAGAAGCAAAGATTACGGCTCGGACAGAGGCCCCCAAGCGGCCGCAGCGCCCCCGCGAATTGCAGGATGGGCTGAATTACTACCTCTATCACCCCCTGGCCTGGCAACTGGCCCGGCTGCTGGCACGCACCCCGCTCACCCCGAACATGGTCTCGGTAATCGGCGCAGGCTTCGTGATTGCCGCGGCCGTAATCTATGCCCAGCCCGCATGGCTGGCGCTGGGCTGGCCGCTGGCGCCCCTGCTGGGCATGGCGCTTCACATGACCTGGCACGTGGTGGACGGCGCCGACGGCGACCTTGCCCGGCTGACCGGCCGCTCCAGCCCGATTGGGGAAATGGTCGATGGCCTGTGCGACTATTCCAGCCACATCGTGCTCTATCTCGTGCTGGGTAGCCTGCTGGCGGCCACGATGGGCACGGCGGGCTGGGCCTGGATGTGGGCGGCCGGAATCAGCCACATCCTGCAATCCAACCACGTCGAAGTGCAGCGCCGGCAATACCAATGGTGGGTTTACGGCACGACCTGGATCCGCATGAACCACAAGGCGGATTCGGCCACCGGCAAAAGCGTGTTCGGCGGGATCGTCTCGCTTTACCTTGCCATCGCCAGCGGGATGACCCCTCACGCGCTGAAGATCGATGCGGCGATGGCCGCAGCGGAAGGCGATGCCGCTCGACGCGAGGCGATCCGCGCTGCGGTGCGCGCCGAGGCGCCGCCCCTGCTCAGGCTGTGCAAGGTGCTGGGCCCCAATCCGCGGGCGATAGTGCTGGGCCTTTCGATGCTGGCCGGTAGCCCGCTCTGGTATTTCCTCTACCAGTCGATCGTGCTGAACCTGTTGCTGGTGGTCTCGGTTGTGGCGCACAACCGCGCGGCACAGCGGATTGCAGGCCGGATCGGCGCCTGATCGGCCCCTCGACAGGGCGCGCAGGCTGGTTATCATCGCTTCATGGCCGATGATGATCTTCTTGCCGCCGCGCGCGGGCTGGCCGACGGGATCGTCGCCCTGCGCCGCGCCATTCATGCCGAACCGGAATTGGGACTCCACACCCCAAAAACGCGCGACAAGGTACGCGAGGCACTGGCCGGCCTGCCAATCAGCTGGCGGGAGGGGCCATCGACCACCGGGCTGGTCGGGACGCTGAAAGGCGGTCGACCGGGCAGGCGGGTCCTGTTGCGCGGCGACATGGATGCCCTGCCCATGCCGGAAGAAACCGGCCTGCCGTTCGCTTCGGCCATCCCAGGGCGAATGCACGCCTGCGGCCATGATGCCCATGTGGCGATGCTGGTGGGCGCGGCCCGGCTGCTGTGCGAACGGGCCGAATCCCTGGCCGGCGAGGTGCAGTTCATGTTCCAGCCCGGCGAGGAAGGGCACCACGGCGCCCGCTTCATGCTGGAAGACGGGCTGATCGATCCGCTACCCGATGCGGCCTTTGCCCTTCATGTCATGCCCAATGCACCCCACGGGATAGTCGGCGGGCGCGCCGGCGCGCTGATGGCTGCGGCCGACCAGCTCGAAATCGTGATCGAAGGGCGCGGCGGCCACGCATCGATGCCGCACCAGACGCTGGATCCGGTGCCAGTGGCCTGCGAACTGGTTCAGGCGATCCAGACCATGGTGACCCGCCGTTTCGATGCCCACGATCCGGTAGTGGTGACCATCAGCCGGATCGAGGCCGGCAGCACCCATAACGTGATCGCAGACCGGGCGATGATGAAGGGTACGATGCGTTCGCTTTCGCCCGCGCATCGTGCCCGGCTGCAGGCCGAAATTCGCCAGTTGGCTCAGGGCATAGCTGGCGCACACGGGCTGGATGCGACCGTCACCATCCTCGAAGGATTTCCGGTTACGTTGTGCGATCCGCGCGCGGTCGATTTCGGCGAGGCGGTGAGCCGCAAGATGTTCGGTCCCGAAGGTTTCCTGCGCCTGCCCGCGCCGATCATGGGTGCAGAAGATTTCGCCTATGTGCTTGAACAAGTACCGGGCGCCATGTTCTTTCTGGGCGTCGCCCACGCCGGGGCCGATTGGTCCAGCTGCTGCGGGATTCATTCAACCCGCATGCTGATTGACGAAAGCGTACTCCCGCAAGGCGCGGCGCTGCTGGCCGGCCTTGCCCACCGCTTCCTTGCCGAGGGGTTCAGCCCGCAAGGTGAGTGAGTGAGGTCACTGGAAATATGTAGCCCCGCCGCTGCAGGGGCAGGAGAGAGATAGATGGCACTGGAACTGAAAGTGAATGGCGCCGGTCGCACAGTGACCGGCTCATGCCTCGAATTCACAGCGGGACGGCGGCGTCTGCTGGTCGATTGCGGCATGTTCCAGGGCTCGCGCACCCTTGAAACGCTGAACCGCGCCGGCACGCTGGAAAATCCCGCGGGGATCGATGCGGTGATCCTGACGCACGCTCATATCGATCATTCCGGATTGCTGCCGCGGCTTTACAAGGATGGTTTCACAGGACCCATCTGGTGCACCGGGCCAACCGCCGAGCTGGCAGAATTCATGCTCGCGGATTCGGGCCGTATCCAGCAGGCAGAAGCCGAACGCCACGCCCGCCGGCGGGATCGCGCCCATCGCGTGGGGTTCGAGCCGATCTATACTGAGGACGATGCGCTTGCTGCCGTAGCCTTGGCAAGAGTGGTTCCGCTGGGCGAATGGTTCGAGCCAGCGCCCGGATTTCGCGCCCGGTTATGGAATGCCGGCCACATTCTCGGTTCAGCATCGGTCGAACTGGAAGCTGCCGGAGTACGCGTGATGTGTTCGGGTGACATCGGGCCGGAAAACAAGGCTTTTCATCCAGAGCCCGAAGGCCCCGCCGGTTTTGACCATGTGATTTGCGAAAGCACCTATGGTGATCGACCACGCACTCACGCCACGATCGCGGAACGCCGGGCGCTACTGGCCGAAGTAATCAACGAGGCGCGCGCCAAGGGTGGAAACCTGATCATTCCAGCCTTCGCGCTGGAACGTACCCAGGAACTTCTGCTCGATATCGTGATGCTGTCACGCGCGGGGGCCATCGGGAATGCGATGGTCTTCGTCGATTCGCCGCTGGCCACCCGCGCCACCACGGTATTTGCCCGCCACGTGCGCGATCTTGAAGATACCGGCGGTATCGACGTGTTCCGCGATGGCACCATCCACTACACTGCGGATGTATCCGAATCGATGCGGCTCAATTCGATCTCGGGCGCGATCATCGTTGCCGCATCCGGAATGTGCGAGGCGGGACGCATTCGCCACCACCTGTTCCACAACCTGGCCCGGCGGGATTCGACCGTGCTGTTCGTTGGCTTCCAAGCCGAAGGTTCGCTGGGCCGTGTGATCCTGGAAGGCGCGGAACGGGTCCGTATTTCCGGGCGCGATGTGATCGTGAGAGCCGCTATCCGGCGGATCGACACCTATTCCGCCCATGCCGATCAATCGGAACTGGTGGACTGGATCGGCGCGCGTTCGCCCATCCTTGGCTCTCTCCTGCTCGATCATGGCGAAAGCACTGCGATCGATACGCTGGCCCGGCTGGCGGAAACCCGCAAGCTGGCCCCGCAGGTGCGGATTCCTGAAATTGGCGAGAGGTGGTTGTTGCCGGCGGGCCAGCCTGCCCGGCGCCTGGCCACTGGTCCCGTGATGACCCATGCCGTTGGGCGCGATTGGCAGAACGCTTACGCAGATCTCGCCGCCGGACTGAAGGATCGGCTTGAAAAGCTGCAGGACGATGAAGCCCGCGAACGGGCGCTGGCGGAAATGCGGCGCGTTCTGGATAGCTATGCGGCGGCAAAGCCCAGCTAGCAGGAACCGAGCAGGCAGGATCGGGCGGGCCCCCGGCTGCCATCGACTCAGATCGCTCAGTGGCCGGGAAATTCCATGACTGCTTCCACGGTCACACCTGCATCACGCAGACGGGCGGCGCCGTGCAGGTCTGGAAGATCGATGACGAATACGGCCAGGTTGACCACCGCCCCCGACGAGCGCAACAATTCCGTCGCCGCTAGCGCCGTGCCCCCGGTGGCGATCAGATCGTCGATGATCACCACGTGATCCCCCGGCGCCACGGCGCCCGGATCGATCTCCAGTCGGTCATGCCCGTATTCCAGCGCATAGTCGATGCCGATTGCCGGCACCGGCAGCTTGCCTGCCTTTCGCACAGGTACAAAACCAATGCCCAGGCTCGCCGCAACGGCAGCGCCGAAGATGAAGCCGCGCGCCTCAATTCCGGCGACCAAGGCCGGGGCGGCCGCCCTCGCCCGTTCAGCAAGCAGGGCGACACTGGCCGAAAACCCCCCGCCGTTTCCGATCAAGGTGGTAATATCGCGGAACAGGATACCCGGCTGCGGAAAATCGGGCACCGTCCGAACCAGTACTTTCAGTTGCTCCGGGGTCATGGGTAAGTCTCGATGAGCAAAGTCCAGAGGTTCAGCGCCGAATGCGTCCTGCGCCAACGAAAAGGGCCCCCGCATCGCAGATGCGGAGGCCCTTGATCGATCGGCGAAAGGCTCAGTGACCCTTCTTTTCCGCCCAGATGTTGCGGTAGGCCATGTAAGCCAGCGCCGTGGCGAAGATCAGGAAGCCCAACACGGCCCAACCGGTCTGCTTGCGCTTTTCCAGCTTGGGTTCGGCGGTCCAGATCAGGAAGGCCGAAACGTCCTTCGACATCTGGTCAACCGTTGCCTTGGTGCCGTCGGCATAGGTTACCTGATCGTCAGAGGTGATCGGCGCCGGCATGGCAAGGTTCAGGTTGGGGAAGTACGGGTTGTAATACAGGCCGTCCGGAGTCTTGGCATCGGGGAACTGCTTGAGCAGTTCCGCGGGCTGAGACTGATAACCGGTCAGCAGCGAGTAGGTATAGGCGGCGCCGTCGTGGCGGGCCTTCGCGATCAGCGACAGATCCGGCGGGCTGCCCTGGCCGGCATAGAGCACCGGCGGGAAGTAGTCGGTCGCTGTGCCTTCATGGGTGGCAACTTCGCCCGTGGCCTTGTTGTAGACCGGGATCTGGAAGCCCTTGGCAATCGCCTTAACTTCATCGTCGTTGTAGCCCAGCGCCTTGAGGTCGCGGAACGCAACGTGGCTCAGCGAGTGGCAGGCGGCGCAGACTTCCTTGTAGACTTGGAAGCCGCGCTGCAGCTGCGCCTTGTCGAACTTGCCGAAGGCGCCGTCGGAAGCGAAGTGCACTTCCTTGGGATGTTCATGGAACGTGCTTTCAACCGTCTTGGCCGGCGGCTCGGTGATGAAGGACACCGCGCCGTTACCGAAGGACCAGAGCAGGGCCGTCGAGAAAAACAGCCCGACGAGGATCGAGATGATGCGGATCATGGTTCGCTCTCTTTCGTCTGTCTGGCTCAGGCGGCCGGGGCGAGGGTTGCGGCCTCGTCCTTGCCGAGCACGGCTTCCGTGATCGAGAAGGGCAGCGGATCGGGCCGTTCGATCGCGGAAACGATCGGCAGGATGATCAGGAAGTGCGCGAAGTAGTAGATCGACGCGATCTGGCTGATCATGACGTAGGGTTCTTCAGCCGGCGCGCCGCCGCAATACCCGAGGATCAGGGCATCAATGACCAGCAGCACGTAGAACTTCTTGAACACCGGGCGGAAGTGACCCGAGCGGACCGGCGAGCGATCGAGCCAGGGCAGGAAAAACCACACCAGGATCGCCGCGAACATCGCCAGCACACCCATCAGCTTGGCGGGAATGATGAAGAAGTCGGCGGTGAAGGCGCGCAGGATCGCGTAGAACGGCCAGAAGT
>CAZVHM010000116.1:0-6376 GCA_964627175.1 uncultured Novosphingobium sp.
TAAACCTTCATGTGTCGTTCCTCGTATCGTGGTCCGGCAAGCCGGATCGCTATTGGTCAGGCACCGCCGGAACGGCGCGCATTCGGTAGTTAAATCAGGATCCCTCGGCCCCGCGGGTCATGCCGACCACGCCGGTACGGCCAACTTCGACCAGCCCCAGTTCGCGCATCAGGGCGATGAAGGTGTCGATTTTTTCGGGCGCGCCGGTAAGCTCGAACACGAAACTGCCGGTGGTGGTATCGACTGGCCGGGCGCGGAACACATCGGCGATGCGCAGCATTTCCACGCGCGCTTCGCCGGTGCCGGCGACCTTTACCAGCGCCAGTTCGCGTTCGACGTAAGGGCCCTGTTCGGTCAGGTCGATCACCTTGTGCACCGGCACCAGACGTTCCAGTTGGGCACGGATCTGGTCGATCTGCGACGGCGGGCCGTGAGTCACGATGGTGATGCGGCTGACCTGGTGGGTATCGGTGATGTCCGCCACGGTCAGGCTGTCGATATTGTAGCCGCGCGCGGTGAACAGGCCGGCGATTTTCGCGAGAACGCCTGCCTCGTTGTCGACGATCACGGTCAGGACGTGACGCTCTTCGGCTTCGTGCTGGATCTTCATCATCGCGTCCTCAGACCAGTGCCTTGGCTTCGTCGTCCATCGTTCCGGCAACGGTGTCGCCGTAGAGGATCATTTCGGTATGGGCCGCGCCCGACGGGATCATCGGGAAGCAGTTATGCTCCTTCGCCACGTGGCAATCAACGAACACCGGGCCGGGATGATCGATCATCGCCTGGATGCCGGCATCCAGCTGGTCCTCGCTTTCGATGCGGATACCCTTCCAGCCATAAGCTTCGGCCAGCTTGACGAAATCGGGCAGGCTGTCGGAGTAGGAGTTGGAGTAGCGGCTTTCATAGGTCAGTTCCTGCCACTGGCGGACCATGCCCATGTATTCGTTGTTGAGCACGAAAACCTTGATCGGCAGGCGGAACTGCGTGGCCGTGCCCATTTCCTGGATGTTCATCTGGATCGAAGCGTCGCCGGCAATGTCGATCACCAGGCTATCGGGATTCCCGAGCTGGGCGCCGATGGCGGCCGGAAGACCATAGCCCATCGTGCCGAGGCCGCCCGAAGTGAGCCACTTGTTTGGGCCGAAGAAGCCGAAATACTGCGCCGCCCACATCTGGTGCTGGCCGACTTCGGTGGTGATGATCGGATCCTTGGCGCGGGTAAGGGCGAACAGTCGCTCCACCGCATACTGCGGGGCGATGGCTTCCTTGCGGCGCGGATAGGCCAGGCTGTTTTTGCCACGCCACTGGGTGATCTGGGCTTTCCAGTCGGAAAGGTTCTGCGGCGAAAGATTGCCCCACGCCTCGACCAGCTGTTCGAGCACCTTGGCGCAATCGCCGACGATCGGGAGATCGACCGGCACGATCTTGTTGATCGACGAACGATCAATATCGATATGAATCTTGAGCGAATTCGGGGCGAAGGCATCAAGCCGCCCGGTCACCCGGTCGTCGAAGCGGGCGCCGACGCACAGGATCAGGTCCGCCTGGTTCATCGCCATGTTGGCTTCATAGGTGCCGTGCATGCCCAACATGCCCAGCCAGTCCGGATGGTCTGCCGGGAAGGCACCCAGACCCATCAGCGTGGACGTGAGCGGCGCACCGGTGAGCTGCTGGAGCTGGCGCAGCAGTTCGGTGGCGCGGGGGCCAGAGTTGATGACGCCGCCACCGGTGTAGAGCACCGGCTTCTTCGCATTGACGAGCAGTTCGATTGCGCGGGAAATTTCCTCGGCAGCTGCCTCGGTCCGCGGATTGTAGCGGTTACGCCGCTGCGGGGGCGCCGCTTCCCAAGGAGCGGTGGCGATCTGAACGTTCTTGGGAATGTCGATCACGACCGGGCCGGGGCGGCCCTGCGTGGCGATCTGGAACGCCTCGTCGATCACGGCAGCAAGATCGGCCGGATCGCGAACGAGATAGTTGTGCTTGCAGCAATGCCGGGTGATGCCGATCGTATCGGCTTCCTGGAAGGCATCCGAACCGATCAGGCCGGTGGGCACCTGGCCGGTGATGACAACCATCGGGATCGAATCGAGGAAGGCATCGGCGATGCCGGTGACGGCGTTGGTTGCGCCCGGCCCGGAGGTGACGAGAACGACACCCGGTTTGCCGGTGGAGCGGGCATAGCCTTCGGCCGCGTGGGCCGCGCCCGCTTCGTGGCGAACCAGAATGTGGCGGATCTGCGGGTGTTCGAACAGCGCGTCGTAGATCGGCAGCACGGCGCCGCCGGGATACCCGAACACGAATTCGACGCCCTGACGGATCAGGGATTCGACCAGGATGTCTGCGCCGCTGCGCTCTTCGCTCACCTTCAATTCCTTCATCGCGCGGAGGCTTCCGAACCGCCTGAAGCGGCGGCTCCGGTGCAACGCGTGTGCCCCGGCCCCATCCAACTCACCCGCCGGTCTGTCAACCGTCGTTGTTGCGGCCGGCTACAGGTAAAAAAATGTCAGGTCAATCCGATATTGTGAAATAAAACATCATATATACCGACTTCATCGTAAGGATGTGATTCGAGTCGATGCCATGATGGGGGGGGCTGGTGCCGCAGCCAGGTGAATTGGCGCTTCACATACTGGCGCGTAGCTGTTGCGCCGCGAGTCTTGGCTTCATCCAGTGACCATTCACCGGTAAGATAGCCGGCGATCTCTGACACTCCGATTGCCCGCATGACTGGCAGCGAAGAGGACAGATTACGCGCCAGCAAGGCCCTCACTTCTTCGATCGCGCCACCCTCGAGCATCGCGTCGAACCGGGCATCGCACCGCGCATAGAGCCAGGGGCGGGGCGGCAGGAGAATGGCGGCGCGCAGGTCTATGCATCCGGCGATGCCGCCTTCCTTTCGCCGTTGCCAATCTGCCAGCGATACACCCGTTGCGCGGATCACTTCCAGGGCTCGGGCCACGCGGGTGGTGTCGGATGGATGCAGCGCAGCTGCCCGTGGCGGATCGAGCCGGGCCAGTTCTGCATGGGCTTCGGCCACGGGCAGGGCGCGCACTTCGGCCCGGATTTCAGCCGGGATGGCCGGAACCGGGGCAATGCCTTCCAGCAGGGTGCGAATATAAAGGCCGGTGCCGCCAACCAGGATCGGCACTGCGCCGCGCGCATGGATGGTGGCGATTTCCTTGCGCGCGGCCGCGGCCCAATCGGCGGCCGAGCAGGCGGCGGCGCCATCCCATGCGCCAAACAGGCGGTGTTCTATGCCGCCCATTTCGACTGAGGACGGGCGGGCGCTGAGCACTTGCAGATCGGCGTAGACTTGGGCGCTATCGGCGTTGACGATCACCGCTTCGGTCCCTGCCCGGCCAAGGCGTTGGGCAAGGCGCACGGCAAGATCGCTCTTGCCGCTGGCGGTTGGCCCTGCAATGAGCGCGACCGGTGGCAGCCCGCCTTCCGGGGCCTGCCCGCGCTTGGAAAAGGACATCTCGGTGCTCATCGCCCGCCTGATAGCAGAGACTTCGACGCTTGCAGCCAATCTCGACAATGCCCGCCGCATTCTTGCCGATAAAGGCATGCCCGTGGCGATGGCCGAGGCGCTGACCAGCGGCGAGGATGCCATCGAACTGCAATTGCCGCACGGCGATGCCGCAACGCTGCGTGCGGTGCTGGAAGAATGTTATGGTCAGGTGGACCTGCTGGTTTCGGACAAGCCGATTACCGTGCCGCACTTGTTCGTTTCCGACATGGATTCGACCATGATCTCGGCCGAGTGCATCGATGAACTGGCTGATTACGCCGGGATCAAGGAGCAGATTGCGGAAATCACCGAGCGGGCGATGCAGGGGGAGCTGGATTTCGCGCAGGCGCTGACCGAGCGGGTGGGCCTGTTGCAGGATCTGGGCGAGGACGCGATCGGCCAGTGCCTGGAGCAGCGGATTGCGCCGATGCCCGGCGCCAAGGTGCTGGTGGCCACGCTGAAGGCCAAGGGCTGCTTCACCGTGCTGGTGACCGGCGGGTTCCACCAGTTTGCCGATCCCGTGGCCGAACAGCTGGGCTTTGAGCGGGTGGTGGCGAACCGGTTGGCGGTTCATGAAGGCCGGCTGACGGGTGGTCTGGTGGGCGGCATTACCGACAGCGGGGTGAAGCGCGCGGTTCTGCTCGAGGAAATGGCCCGGCTTGGCGATCACGCGATCAGCCTGGCGACGGGCGATGGCGCCAACGACATTCCGATGATCGAGGCGGCCACTTACGGCGTGGCCTATCACGCCAAGCCCAAGGCCAAGGCGGCAAGCGATGGGTGGGTGGATCGCGGCGATCTTACCAGCGTGCTGACGCTGCTGGGCATCCCGCGCGAGGAGTGGGTCTGGGAATAAGCGCGGAGCGGCGGGCTCCGGCTAGATGGGAGAGCGGCCGGCGCATTGCGCCAGCCGCTCTGGCTATCAGGCTTCCATCCAGTCCTTGAAGAAGGCTTCGTTGGTGGCGCGCAGCTGATCGAGGCTGAGGCCGGCAACAGTCGTGCCGCCCGTGGTGCCGAGCTTTTCGGCGCCTTCGATGGTCACGCCGGGACGAGTGGTCACAACGTAGCGCGATTGGTCTTCGCCAAAGGCTTCGGCGGTGCCGAGCTGACCATCGAGGGTCAGGCCGATATTTCCTGCCAGGGCCATTTCCGCCAGGGCAACCAGCAGGCCGCCATCGGAAATATCGTGAACCGCGGTGGCCGTTCCGTTGGTAATCAGCGCACGAACCTGTTCGCCATTGGCGCGTTCGCGGGCAAGATCGACCGGGGGCGGGGCGCCGGCTTCGCGGCCGGCCACTTCGCGCAGCCACAAGGACTGGCCAAGGTGCTGGCCCTTTCCACCGATCAGCCACACGGTCTCACCTTCGGCCTTGAAGGCGATGGTCGCGGTCTTTTCCCAATCCTGCGTGAGGCCAACGCCGCCGATGGCGGGGGTGGGGAGAATGGCGGAACCGCCGCCGGTGGCCTTCGATTCGTTGTAGAGCGAGACGTTGCCCGACACGATCGGATAATCGAGCGCGCGGCAGGCATCGCCCATGCCCTGAAGGCAGCCGACGATCTGGGCCATGATTTCCGGTCGCTGCGGATTGGCGAAGTTGAGGCAGTTGGTGATCGCCAGCGGCGTTGCGCCCACCGCACTGATGTTGCGATAGGTTTCGGCCACGGCCTGCTTGCCGCCCTCATAAGGATCGGCATAGCAATAGCGCGGCGAACAGTCGGTGCTGATCGCCAGCCCCTTGGTCGTGCCGTGAACGCGAACCAGAGCGGCATCGCCGCCAGACTTCTGCACCGTATCGCCGCCAACCTGTGAATCGTACTGTTCCCAGATCCAGCGACGGCTGGCGAGATCGGGGCAGCCGATCAGCTTGAGCAGATCTGCGGCCAGATCGGTGTTCGCGGGCACATCGCCAAGTGCGGGCACCTTGGCCCAGGTCTTGTAATCTTCCAGGCTGAGCGCCGGGCGATCATAGAGCGGAGCGTCTTCGGCAAGGGGGCCAAGCGGAATGTCGCACACGGTTTCGCCCTTGAAGGTCAGCACCATGTGGCCGGTATCGGTCACTTCGCCGATGACCGCGAAATCGAGTTCCCACTTGCGGAAGATAGCCTCGGCCATCGCTTCCTTACCGGGCTTCAGCACCATGAGCATACGCTCCTGGCTTTCTGACAGCATCATTTCATAAGGCGTCATGCCTTCCTCGCGGCAGGGAACCTTGTCCATGTCGAGGATGATGCCGGCCTTGCCGTTGGTGGCCATTTCCACCGAGCTGGAGGTTAACCCGGCCGCGCCCATGTCCTGGATCGCCACGATCGCATCGGTAGCCATCAGTTCGAGGCAGGCCTCGATCAGCAGTTTTTCGGTGAACGGATCGCCCACCTGCACGGTGGGGCGCTTTTCTTCCGACTTGTCGTCGAAATCGGCGCTGGCCATCGTGGCGCCATGAATGCCGTCACGCCCGGTCTTGGAGCCCACATAGACGATCGGGTTTCCAAGGCCGGTGGCAGCGGAATAGAAGATCTTGTCGGTCTCGGCCACGCCCACGGTCATCGCGTTGACGAGAATGTTGCCGTCGTAGGCCTGGTGGAAATTGGTTTCGCCGCCCACGGTGGGCACGCCCACGCAGTTGCCATAGCCGCCGATGCCTGCAACCACGCCCTTCACCAGATGCTTCATCTTGGGGTGATCGGGCCGGCCGAAGCGCAGCGCATTCATGTTCGCCACGGGCCGTGCGCCCATGGTGAACACGTCGCGCAGAATGCCGCCAACCCCGGTGGCTGCGCCTTGGTAAGGTTCGATGTAGGAGGGGTGATTATGGCTTTCCATCTTGAAGATGGCGGCCTGGCCATCGCCAATGTCGATCACGCCGG
>CAZVHM010000117.1:0-6304 GCA_964627175.1 uncultured Novosphingobium sp.
GGGTCTTGCCGCGGTCATGGTCGAACAGCACGCCCGGCGAACGGTGCATCTGCGAAACGATCACGCGCTCGGTGCCATTGATGAAGAACGTGCCGTTCTCCGTCATCAGCGGCATGTCGCCCATGTAGACGTCCTGCTCCTTGATATCGAGCACGGAGCGGGTTTCGGTCTCGGCGTCGACCTCGAACACGATCAGGCGCAGCGTCACCTTCATCGGCGCCGCATAGGTGATGCCGCGCTGGCGGCATTCGGTCACGTCGTACTTCGGCGCTTCCAGCTCGTAGTGAACGAAGTCCAGCTCGCTGGTACCGGCGAAATCGCGGATCGGGAACACCGAGCGCAGGGTCTTTTCAAGGCCCGAGACATAACCGATCGACGGGTCCGAACGCAGGAACTGCTCGTAGCTTTCGCGCTGGACCTCGATCAGGTTCGGCATCTTCACCACTTCGTGGATGTCGCCGAAGATCTTGCGGATGCGCTTCGTACCGGAAGCGCGGCCAGCCGCCGACTTGGGGTTCTGGGCCTTGGTCGCCATGAGGGTGTTTTGCCTCTTCGCTCAACAGGTCGGGCAGGAAGTCCCGGCCAAAAAATAGTCGCCACACGCGGGCGGTGGCCATGAAACGCGCATCAGGCAGGCACACCGAATCCCCTGTGGGAGCCGCTGCCCGTAACCGATTCGCGTCGCATGAAAAACTCGAAAAGCTTCCCTTCTGGGCCAATCCCCGCGCACGGACGACCTTGCTCGAAGCTCCGAGCGAACGCGTCACTTAGGCGCCCACCCCACCAAAGTCAACGAAATCCGCCATGTCCGGCCGCATTGCGGGCGGCTCAGCGCGTCATGCCGCATCCATGCCGGCTTGCTCCGACAAGCCGGCAGAACGCTCAGAACATGCTATGCCGGGCAGAAACCGTCTCCGCAATCGGCTGCCCCACCGCCCAGTGCTCCATGATCAGGCCGTCCTTGACCCGGAAAATATCGACAAACCCCATCCCCCGGTCGTCCGGGCCGCGCGTAACCTTGTGGAACACCACCACCCGGTCGCCCTCCTCGATCACCTGATAGATGATGTCGGTCATCCCCTCGCCCGGCTTCCAGCCACGATTGCGGAAGAAGTCGATCGAACATTCCTTGTCGGTCTTCTGGCACGCGGGATCAATCAGGTCGGGGTAGCGCTCCACGAAGTCGGGCGAGAGATACTTCTCGAACGCCTCGATCGGCTTGCGGTCGAAAAACGCCAGTTGATTGAACGCATTGATAATGTCACGCGGGCTTTGGGCGCGCGCCGCGGAAGCCTTCCGCTCCACCTCGGTCTGGATCGGATTTTCCGGCGGTATCTTGGCCGTGGCAGCAAGGGCGGGCTGGGCCAGCACGGCCGTCAGGGCAAGCCCGGCCAGATACAAGGTGCGCATATCAGGTTCTCCCTTGGCCACGCCTCGGCGGACGCGGATCTCAGGAGCATTGGCTACCAATATTTTCGGCAACCTGTAAAGAAGCGAACGCGCCGGTGGAGGTACAGACCAGCCGGGGCTGCTCAGAACACGCCGGGGACCAACCGCCAACGAACGCGGGTCATGTATTCGGCGTAGGCCGGATCCTGCGACAGCAGCTTTTCCTCGGCAAGGACCCGCAGGATCTGGGCCCACCAGCCGATCGCATAGATGACCACGTTCATCGGGCTGAACATCAGCATCAGCACGCCAAGGTGCACGAAGGCATAACCGGCATACATCGGGTGACGCACGAAGCGATAAGGGCCGGAAATCTTGATCCCGCGATTGGCCGGAGCCACCCCGAACGAACGGCGCAGAACCAGCTTGGCCCAAACCTGGACAATGTTACCCCCGATCGCCAGGGCCAGGCCCACGGGCGCCAGCGCAGGCACCAGCGTCACGCCGGGCACGATCAACAGGCCGGCGCAGGTAGCGGTGACCGCCAGCAACCAGTCGCCCGGCTCCATAGAAAGTTTCTCGGTCGGTCGCCGGATCAGGGCAAACACCGCCACCGCGGTTTCGGATAGCAACAGGAGCGGGGCGTAGGGATTGCCGGAAATCTCCACCCGCTGCAGCAGTACGACCCACAGGGCCACGATCGCCGCCTGCTCGATCCGGTCCAGCACTGCGGCACGCCGCCAGAACGGCACGCGGGCAGCCTTGTCGACTATAGTGGCAGTTGCAGCCATGCGGCCCCCCAGATGCGCCTCCCACGATTGGCAGGCCAGGGTTAACAATCGCCTACGCCCGGCGGCCCGGCGGGCAGCAAGATCTGCCCGAGATTTGACTCTGCCGGCCGATTCGCTAATGGGCCTGCCGACCGGTCGGGATTCGTCCTGCCGCTCATCCGTCCGAGACAGCTGGTGGAGGCTTCCTCCTTAATCTCCAGCCTAGACGGGGAATCGAGATTTTCCGCCCGCCTTCCTTTGGAAGCGCGCGGTGCTTCGCGCTCCTGCTGTCAAGTCAGGGCCGCAACTCCTTCCCCTTCAACGGACTCGCCCCGGCCGCTTCGGCTACCGGGTCAACGTAGCCGGTCGCCTGCCTCGCAGGCGGCCATTGTGAAGGAGTAAGGCATGGATCGTTCGCAGAAAGCCGAATCGGTCGCATCGCTGAACGCGACTTTCAACGAGGTCGGCGTGGTGGTGATCACCCGCAACCTCGGCATGTCGGTGGCCCAGTCCACCGCCCTGCGCGGAAAGATCCGTGAAGCGGGCGCGACCTACAAGGTTGCGAAGAACCGTCTTGCCAAGCTTGCCGCCAAGGACACCGCCTACGAGGGAATCACCGATTTCCTCACCGGCCCGACCGCCATCGCTTCGTCGGTGGACCCGGTTGCCGCCGCCAAGGCGATTGTCGACTTCGCGAAGACCACCGACAAGATCGAGATCGTCGGTGGCTCGCTGGGTTCGGTCGTCCTCAATGCGGATGGGATCAAGGCTCTCGCCACGATGCCTTCGCTGGACGAAATGCGCGCCAAGCTCATCGGCCTCATCCAGGCTCCGGCCACGAAGATCGCCCAGCTGTCGACCGCTCCGGCGGCGAAGCTGGCCCGCGTCTTCCAAGCCTACGCCGACAAGGCCGCTTAAGACTGTTCGTAACGAAATACCGGACGGTTCGCCGTCCTGGACCATCAATCAGGAGTGAAGCATCATGGCCGACATCGCCAAGCTTGTTGAAGAACTTTCGCAGCTGACCGTCCTCGAGGCGGCTGACCTTGCCAAGGCCCTGGAAGAAGCATGGGGCGTTTCCGCCGCTGCTGCCGTTGCCGTGGCCGCTCCGGCCGGTGGTGGCGAAGCCGCTGCCGCTGCCGAAGAGAAGACCGAATTCGACGTCATCCTGACCGGCGACGGCGGCAAGAAGATCCAGGTCATCAAGGAAGTCCGCGCGATCACCAACCTGGGCCTGACCGAAGCCAAGGCGCTGGTCGAAGGCGCTCCGAAGGCGATCAAGGAAGGCGTGTCGAAGGCTGAAGCCGAAGACATCAAGAAGAAGATCGAAGAAGCCGGCGGCACCGTCGAGGTCAAGTAAGCTTCTTCCGGTCCTTGCCGGAAAAACGGAAAGGGCGGTCCTGCGGGGCCGCCCTTTTTGCGTTAATGCGCCCCAGGCGGCCTATGCGCCCGGCAAACAAGCGCCTATCCAGGCAAACTCCATGCCTGCACTGCCCACCCCGCTTCAGCCTGCCGCGCCTTCACCGCTGCGCCTTGAAATAGGCCAGACCCTGCGCCTGGCCGGCCCGCTGGCGGCGGCAAACCTGCTGCAGATGATGGTCTATGCGATCGACGTGATCTTCGTCGCGCGCCTTGGTCAGGAGGCGCTGGCTGCGTCCAGCCTGGCCATCGCCCTGTTCGGGCTGATCAACTGGTGCCTGTCGGGCCTTACTGGCGCGGTCGCTCCGTTGATCTCGGCCGAACTTGGCCAGCGCCGCCATGCCGTCCGCGAAATCCGCCGCAGCGTCCGCATGGCCCTGTGGCTGGCGGCCATCTCCAGTCTGGTCGGCATGGGCATTTGCCTGCTCGGTGAACCGCTGATGTTGCTGACCGGGCAGGATCCACGGGTATCGGCCCGTGCCGGGGATTTTCTCGCCATCCTGATGATCGCGCTCGTGCCGCAGATTGCCAGCAACGTGCTGCGCACTTTTGTCGCGGCGATGGGCAGGCCCTATTTCGCCACGGCCATCACGGCGCTGGCCATAGTCATCAATGCCTTGGGAAACTGGGCCTTCGTGTTCGGCAATCTCGGCGCTCCGGCGTGGGGCCTGGCCGGCTCGGCGGTCTCCAGTTGCCTCACGGCAGTAGCCACGTTCATCGCCTATGTCGTTGCCATCCAGACCGATCGCAGATTGCGCCGCTACCATGTGTTCGGAAGGCTCTGGCGGCCCGAATGGCAGCGCTTCAACGAACTCGTCCGGATCGGCCTGCCCATCGCGGCAACGATCCTTGCCGAAGCCGGGCTGTTCAGTGGTGCCGCCTTCCTGATGGGTCGGATCGGACCAGCCGAACTTGCCGGCCATACAGTCGCGCTCCAGATCGCCGCCTTCGCGTTCCAGGTGCCGTTCGGGATCGGCCAGGCCGCAACGATCCGGGTCGGCTATCACTATGGCGCTGGGGATCGCGCCGGGATTGCCCGCGCTGGCTGGGTCGCGCTGGTGGCAGGGACCGGCTTCATGGCCTGCACCAGCGCTCTGATGTTGTTTGCCACGCGGCCCATCATCGGCCTCTATGTCGACCCCGACAGCCCGGCCAACGCCGCACTGGTCGCCTTTGCCGCACAGTTCATGATGGTCGCGGCCGCGTTTCAGCTCTTCGATGGGATGCAGGCGGTCGCCGCCGGGGCGCTGCGCGGACTGCAGGATACGCGAGTGCCGATGCTGGTGGCGATCTTCTCCTATTGGGTGCCGGGCGCGGCCGTCTCGATCGGCCTGGGACTGTTCACGCCGCTGGCCGGGCTCGGGGTCTGGCTGGGACTGCTGGTGGCCCTGGTGATTGTCGCCGCGTTGCTGCTGTGGCGCTGGAACCGCCGCGAACACCTGGGGCTGGTTCCGCTCTGAAGCGCGAATGGGCGGCGAATTTTTTCGCCAGGCGCGCCTTGACGGTGGATGAACACCGACCCATATCCCGCTCGCTGGCACTCTCCGATGGGGAGTGCCAAAATCATAAACCACCTTTTTGAAGAGGTAGCTCTCATGACTTTTCGTCCGCTGCACGACCGCGTGCTGGTCCGTCGCGTCGAAGCCGAGGAAAAGACCGCCGGCGGCATCATCATCCCCGACAGCGCCAAGGAAAAGCCCGCTGAAGGCGAAATCGTCGCCGTTGGCGAAGGTGCCCGCGATGAAGACGGCGATCGTATCCCGCTCGACGTCAAGGTTGGCGATCGCGTGCTGTTCGGCAAGTGGTCCGGCACCGAAGTCAAGGTCGGCGGCGAAGACCTGCTGATCATGAAGGAAAGCGACATCCTCGGCATTATCGGCTGAGCGAAGTCCATCCCCCTTTCAAAATTCTGATTTCAAAGGAAAAGCACAATGGCTGCCAAGGACGTGAAGTTTGGCCGCGACGCCCGTGAACGCATTCTCGCCGGTGTCGACATTCTCGCCAATGCCGTGAAGGTTACTCTGGGCCCCAAGGGTCGCAACGTCGTGATCGACAAGAGCTTCGGCGCGCCCCGCATCACCAAGGACGGCGTTTCCGTCGCCAAGGAAATCGAACTCAAGGACAAGTTCGAGAACATGGGCGCCCAGATGCTGCGCGAAGTCGCATCGAAGGCCAACGACGCTGCCGGTGACGGCACCACCACCGCCACCGTTCTCGCTCAGGCGATCGTGCGCGAAGGCATGACCGCGGTTGCCGCCGGCATGAACCCGATGGACCTGAAGCGCGGCATCGACATCGCCGTCGGCAAGGTCGTCGAGAACCTCAAGGCCCGTTCGACCCCGGTTGCCGGTTCGGCCGAAATCGCCCAGGTCGGCATCATCTCGGCCAATGGCGACACCGAAGTCGGCCAGAAGATCGCCGAAGCGATGGAAAAGGTCGGCAAGGAAGGCGTGATCACCGTGGAAGAGGCCAAGGGTCTCGAATTCGAACTCGATGTCGTTGAAGGCATGCAGTTCGACCGCGGCTATCTCTCGCCCTACTTCATCACCAACCCGGAAAAGATGACGGTCGAACTCGAGAACCCGTACATCCTGATCCACGAGAAGAAGCTCTCGTCGCTCCAGGCGATGCTGCCGATCCTCGAAGCCGTGGTGCAGTCGGGCCGTCCGCTCCTCATCATCGCCGAAGACATCGAGGGTGAGGCTCTGGCCACGCTTGTCGTCAAC
>CAZVHM010000118.1:0-6244 GCA_964627175.1 uncultured Novosphingobium sp.
CGTTGAGCCCCGCTCTTGCTGGTGCATTCCGCCGGAATTTCCATCGTCACCTATCGACACTGTTCGGCAGGGGCCGGGCGGGCTTGATCCTTCTCGCACCGGCTTCTAGCATCGTATTCAATATCGCCTGACAATTTATGGGCGCGCCGGATAGACTGGCGCAATGGAATACGATGGGAGAGTAAAAGTGGCTGAAGACAAGACGAAGCTGAGCCGGCGGGATGTTGCGCGCCTGGGCACTGGAATTGCCGCGCTTGCCGTGCCGGCCGCGGCGGCGGCTGCAGTCCAGCCGAGCCGGGGCGGGGCGCGCATTTCCGCAGGCGATCGGCTGGAGATCATCGAGCTGATGGCCCGTTATGCCTGGGCCTATGATACCAATGAGACGCAGGACATGCTCGACACGTTCACCGACGATGGCGTGCTGTACGTGTTCGGCAACAAGGTGGGCGGCAAGGCCGAGATTCCGGCGTTTCTTGCCGAAGGCGTCAACATGCGCGGCGAGGCTTATCAGCACCTGACCGATCACCACGTGTTCCGCGATTTTACCGGCAATGCCTGCACGGTCTATTCGTTCTACACGATGATCGATGCCGACAAGAACGGTTCCAATGGGCGAGTCCGCGCGGTGGGCTATTACGTCAGCTATTGCCGCAAGGAACGGGGCGAGTGGCGCTTTGCCCGGCGCGATGTGGTGCGCTGGAACGGCAAGCAGCCCTGGTAAGCATCGCAGCGGCCTGAGCGCCCTGTAGGTGAAACGAAAAAAGGGCGGCCTTTCGGCCGCCCTTTCCGTTTGAGCTGGAGCCCCGTTGATCAGAAGCCCTTGCGCAGGCTTACGCGCAACTCGCCGCCGCCCAGGTCGCTCAGGGCGCTGGCCGAGGTACCGTATTCCAGCCCCACTTCGGTCAGGCCGAAGATGGCGCGGGCACCGAGCGAGGCCCCAACCGAGTCCGTGCGGGTTGCGGCACGACGCAGCACGTAAGTGCGCGACAGCAGGTCGCTATAGGCCATCGTCTGGTCATACGCGCCGGTAGCGCGGTGGCGCAGTTCGATCCGGCCGGTCGGAACCAGCTTGCCCCACGTGTAGCGCACCGTGGTCTGGGCCCGCAGGCCGGCGCCGGTCAGAAAGGTGAAGAAAGCCGGAATAACCGACCGGTCAGTCGAAAATTTCTTCGAGCCAGCTTTTGCGCTTCTTGTAATGCCCATGTCGCGGGGCATGACCCCAAGGCTGCTGGTAGCCTTGCGCATAGCCCTGCGGCGGAGGTGGCGGAGGTGTTTGCGGAGCGGGCTGCGGGGCCGGCTGGGCCGCTGGCGCGCTGCGTTCGATGATCTTGTCCAGCTCTCCGCGATCGAGCCAGACGCCGCGGCATTGCGGACAGTAATCGATCTCGATCCCCTGCCGGTCGCTCATCGCCAAGGGAACCCGGCAGACGGGACAAGACATGGCGGCAACCTGGTCTGCACTTCGCATCGCGGTGAGTGTCCTTTGGCAAAAGCGGGGCGGGATGGCTGCGCCCGCCCGGAAGATGTGTGGTCGGCCCGTCAGCTTTCAACAGCCGGGCCGACCAGCGAGTTCAGGCTTCCTGAATGGCCGACAGCCGCCACGGATTTGCCGCATCGCGGGCAAAGGTCCACAGTTCGGTTGTCTGCGAAGGGGTGGCTGGGTCGCCTTCCACCACGGCGCCGGTGTTGCGGTCGCGCATGACGTCGACGCTCTGATACCGCATCGCGATGGTCGCATAGTCGGTATCGCCTTCGCTCCATGCCTCGGCCACTTCGGCTGCAAGCAGTTCGGTGCCGGAAACCTCGTTGCGCAGGCCGCGGGTGGCGTTGCGGCTCAGTTCCTCGGCCATGTAAGACATCACCTCCGGCGTGGTGCAGGCGCGCAGGCGGCCATAGTCTTCACGGCCGAAGGCATCCTGTACTTCGCTGAGCAGGCGCTCGAACTCTTCCTTGTCGCTCTGGTTGATCGCCAGATCGTGCGAGGGGACGGGCGCCGGGTAGTGCGGTTGTGCACCGCCGCCGAAGCCGGTTTGCGGTGAGCCCATGAAGCCTTGCTGCGTGCCCATGAAGGGGCTGGCGGCAAACGGCGCGGCGGCAGGGCCACCGGCGGGCGCCATTGCCCGCCGCCCGCGGAACAGGCGCAGGGCAAACCAGACCAGCCCGCCCAGCAGGGCGATCTGCAGCAGGGCCATCAGCATTCCGCTGCCGCCAAGCGCGCCAAGGCCATTGCCCAGCAGCATGCCGATCAGGCCGCCCGCGATCAGGCCGCCGATCAGGCCCTTGGCCATGCCGCCGGTCTTGCTGGCAGCGCCGGGGGCCTGCCGTGCATTGGCGGCGGGGGCGGCGGCCGGCCTGGCAGCCATGCTGCGCTGAACCGGTGCGACCTGACCCGGCGCGGTCATCGTGCTGGGCGGTGCTACGTGAGTACGTGCGCCGCGGCTGCCGAAACTGCCGCCGCGGCGGGCATCTGCCGGCGTGCTGACCATGGCGAATATCGCCACGCCCATCGCAATGGCGCCGATGCTACGAAACTTCATCCCGGTCATCACAATTCCTTTGAGGTTCGCGTGCGCGAACCGGTTGGTCGGGTGGGAGGTGGCTGCACTTGCCGCAATGACAGTGTCCGGCGCACCGTGAGGTGGCGAAAACACCTGATTTCATTGGCGATATTTGAGCGCCAACGATGAACTTGTTGCAGCGGGGCAGCCCTCCTCGTTCGAATTCATTCGGACGAGTGGCGATCTTTGCCGGGCCATGTGATTGAACAGGGGCCGGCATCGAGCGCACTCGATGCGGTCCGACATCACGATTGCCGCGGCAATCGCCAGAGGGGCCCGGCCCGCATAACCCAAAAGATAGCGCAGGTTCTCCGAAATGCAATGCGCCTTGGCGCGGGCGGGCATATTCGGGCGATTGACTGTGCGGCGCGCTTGGGCGAACTGCGGCCACACATTGTCCCGATTCCACAAGGCGGAAAACCGATCATGAAGCGCACACTCGCGGGCCGGCAGGTCAATCCCATCGGTCTTGGCTGCATGGGCCTCACGCATGGCTACGGTGATCCCCTGCCCGAAGAACAGGGCGAAGAGATCCTGCTCAAGGCGCTCGATCTGGGCTACGACCATTTCGATACCGCGCGCCTTTATGGCGGGGGCAAGAACGAACTGCTGATCGGCCGCACGCTGGCTGGCCGCCGCGATGAATTCCTGCTCGCCTCCAAGATGGGCATCATCATCGATGAAGGCCCGCGCCGGATCGACTGCAAGCCCGAAACCATTCGCCGCGAGTGCGAGAAGAGCCTCGCCGCGCTGCGGGTCGATCATATCGACCTGTATTATATGCACCGCCGCGATTTCACCGTGCCGATCGAGGATTCGATGGGGGCGATGGCCGATCTGGTGCGCGAGGGGAAGATCGGCGCGATCGGCCTGTCGGAAATGAGCGCCCCCACCCTGCGCCGCGCCCATGCGGTTCATCCGGTGGCCGCGATGCAGAACGAATATTCGCCCTGGACCCGCAACGTCGAAATCGCCGTGCTCGATGCCTGCCGTGAACTGGGCGTGGCGCTGGTCGGTTTCTCGCCGGTGGGCCGCGGTGCACTCACCGGCCGCCTGCGCGATGTTGCTGGTCTGCCTGAACGCGATCTGCGCCTGCCGATGCCGCGTTTTATCGGTGAAAACTGGCAGAACAACCTGAAGCTGGTCGATGCCTTCGTGGCCCTGGCCGAAGAAGCCGGCGTAACCGGGGCGCAACTGGCGCTCGGCTGGGCGCTGGCGCACGGCGAACATGTCCATGCCATCCCCGGCACCACCCGGGCCGATCACCTGGCGGAAAACATCGCCCGGTCGGACTGGCTGCCCGATGCGGCGCTGGTGGAGAAGATCAACGCCCTGTTCCGCCCCGAAGCGGTTTCGGGCCACCGCTATCCCGAAGCCCAGCGCCCGCAGGTGGAAACCGAAGAATACCCCGCCTGAGCGGCGGGGCCTTCCGGCACCGGCGCGCCGGTGCCGGCTCGGCTTTCAGGGCTTGAACACCACGGTCTTGTGCGCATCGAGGAACACGCGGTCCTCCAGGTGCAGCAACACGGCCGTGGCCAGCACGCGGCGCTCGATGTCGCGCCCCTTGCGCACCAGATCCTCCGGCGTATCAGCATGGCTGATCGCTTCCACGTCCTGATGGATGATCGGCCCTTCATCCAGATCTGCCGTCACATAGTGCGCGGTCGCGCCGATCATCTTCACGCCGCGGGCATGGGCCTGGTGATAGGGCTTGGCGCCCTTGAAGCCGGGCAGGAACGAATGGTGGATGTTGATGCAGCGGCCTGACAGGAAGCTGGCCAGATCGTCTGACAGGATCTGCATGTAGCGGGCCAGAACCACCAGCTCCGCGCCGGTTTCGTTCACGATCCGCTTGATCTCGGCTTCCTGCTGCGACTTGGTGTCCTTGCTGATCGGCAGGTGATGAAAGGGGATATCCCCCAGCAGCGCCACGTTCAGCGCCTCGCGCGGGTGGTTGCAGATCACGCCGACCACATCCATCGGCAGTTCGCCAATGCGATGGCGATAGAGCAGATCGCCCAGGCAGTGATCGAACTTGCTGACCATCAGCAGCACCTTGCGGCGCGCGGTGGTGGCCCGCACTTGCCATTCCATGCCGAAGCGTTCGGTCACTTCAGCAAACCCGGCACCGATCGCGTCCGCGTCCAGCCCCGGGCAATCGAAGCCCACCCGCATGAAGAAACGGCCCGTATCGGTGGCGTTGAATTGCTGGGCTTCGCGGATATTGCCGCCGATGGCGGCCAGTTGGCCGGTGATCGCCGCGACAAGGCCGGGTCGGTCATCGCACGAGAACGTCATCACGAAGGCCTGGTGGCCGGGTGTCTGGGTGTGGGGAATCGGCATCCTGGTCCCTGCTTGATATTGTAAGCATTGCTTACGAAATTGTCTGTGCCGCCACAAGCCCGTGTCCGCAAGGGGCAAGGCGAGGCAATCTCCATCATGGCCGGCGTTGGCCGCTCATGGAACAGGATAACGCTAAACTGGATCGCGGCCTTGATGGCAAGCGGGTGCTTGCAAGCGGCGGGATGGCCGGTTTTGCTTTGCATGCCGTCATGCAAGTGTCACAAGATGGCGGCATGGCGCGTGATGATCGCAAGACCCATGGGGCACGGATGAACGACCGCACCGCACCGTCTGGCAGCGGGGGTGAAGCCGGCCCGCGCAGCCTGTACTTCAACCGCGAGCTTTCGTGGCTGGCCTTCAACCGGCGTGTGCTGGCCGAAGCGCAGCACGAAGTTTATCCGCTGCTGGAACGGCTGCGGTTTCTTTCGATTTCTGGTTCCAACCTCGACGAGTTCATGATGGTTCGCGTCGCGGGGCTGGCCGGGCAGGCCGCGCGCCGGATCGGGGAAGTCTCCATCGACGGGCAGACCCCTTCGCAGCAACTGGGCGAGATTCGCGAGGCGGTGGCCGCGCTGGTTTCCGCCCAGCAGGAGATCCTGACCGACCTGACCCAGCGCCTTGCCGCCGAAGGCATCCGCATCTGCGCGAGCGACCGCCTTTCGCGCGGGGAGGCGGAGTGGCTGCGGGGCTATTTCACGGAACATGTCCTGCCGGTGATCACCCCGCAGGCGATCGATCCGGCCCACCCCTTTCCCTTCGTGGCGAACCGGGGGGTGGGGATCATCTTTTCGCTCACCCGCGCAGCCGATCACGCCCCGATGACCGAAATGGTGCTGGTGCCTACCGCGCTGCCCCGCTTCGTGCGCGTGCCGGGCGATGCGGGCGTGTGGGTTTCGATCGTGGAAGTGATCCGCCGCCACGCGGCCTTGCTGTTTCCGGGTTTTCGCGTCCATGGCAACGGCGCCTTCCGCGTGCTGCGCGACAGCGACATCGAGATCGAGGAGGATGCCGAGGATCTCGTCCGCTATTTCCGCACCGCGATCCAGCGCCGCCGACGGGGCCAGGTGATCATGCTCCAGCTGGAGAACGACTCCGATCCTGCGGCCGAAGCACTGCTGCGCCAGCAACTGCGGCTGGAGGATGCGCTGGTGCTGAAGATGGGGCCGCAGATCGATTTCGCCGGCCTTTCGGCCATTGTCGAGGAAGAGCGGCCAGACCTCAAGTTCGAGCCATACAGCCCGCGCTATCCCGAACGCATCCTCGAGCATGACGGCGATTGCTTTGCCGCGATCCGCGAAAAGGACATCGTGATCCATCACCCCTACGAAAGCTTCGAGGTGGTG
>CAZVHM010000119.1:0-6227 GCA_964627175.1 uncultured Novosphingobium sp.
GCACGATAGAAGAAAGCGATCCATGATCGCCCGGATTTATGGGTTCACGGCCTAGCCACGCTGGTCGATGCCGTGCCGGACGGCAACGGCTGGATGCACGAGATCAAGTTCGATGGCTATCGCGCGCTGGTGGCGACAAACGGCGATGAGGTGAAGATCTTTACCCGCAACGGGCTGGACTGGACCGACAAGTTCGCCCCGCTGGCCCGGCACATCGCCGCGCTGGATCTGCCGCCAGCGCTGATCGACGGGGAAATCGTGGCCCCCGGCAAGCATGGCAACCCCAGCTTTTCCGCCCTGCAGGCCGTGCTGAAACGCGGCCACGGCAGCCAGACAGACCAGACCCCGCTGCAATTCCACGCCTTCGACCTGCTGGAACTGGACGGGCAAGACCTGACCGATCGCCCCGACCTTGAACGCAAGGAACGGCTGGCCGCGCTGCTGGCCGCCGCGCAGGCCCCGGTTCATGTGGCCGACCATGTGATCGGCGCGGGGGAAAGGCTGTTCAACGCGATGTGCGGCGCCGGGCAGGAAGGGATCATCGCCAAGCGGATCGACGGCGCCTATCGTGGCCGGCGCAGCCGCAACTGGATCAAGGTGAAGTGCGTGCGCCGGCAGGAATTCGTGGTGATCGGATGGAAGAAATCCTCCGCCCGGGCGCGCCCGTTCTCCTCTCTGCTGCTGGCGCAGGTGGAAGATGGTACGCTGACCTACAAGGGCAATGTCGGCACCGGATTTAACGGCGCCCTGCTGGCAGAAGTGGCGGCGGCCATGAAACCGCTGACGACAGGCAGTCCGCCGGCCGAAGTCCCGCGCGAGGACCGGCGCGGCGTTACCTGGGTGAAACCCGAACTGGTGGCCGAGATCGCCTTTGCCGAATTCACCGCCGATGGTTCGGTTCGCCATGCCAGCTTCATCGGCCTGCGAGCGGACAAACGGGCGAGCGACGTGACGCCCGAACGGACCGAGCCGGTCGCGGCCCTTGCTGCCAGCGGGGTGAAGATCAGCAACCGCGCCCGCGTGATCTTTCCCGAAAGCGGCCTGACCAAGGGCGATCTGGCCGATTACTATTCCGCCATGGCCCCGCTGATGCTG
The DNA here is from genome assembly GCA_964627175.1 of uncultured Novosphingobium sp. GTDB lineage: Bacteria > Pseudomonadota > Alphaproteobacteria > Sphingomonadales > Sphingomonadaceae > Novosphingobium. The sequence goes on from CAZVHM010000119.1 coordinate 1,096, forward strand.
CCGTTCATGGCCGAACGGCCGATCAGCCTGGTACGCTGCCCCCAAGGGCGAGCCAAACAGTGCTTCTTCCAGAAGCACGATGCCGGAACCTTCGGGCCGGCGGTACAGCATGTGCCGATCCGCGAGAAGGCCGGCGGCATGGAGGATTACATCTACGTCGCGGATGCGGCGGGCATCCTGTCATGCGTGCAGATGGGCGCGATCGAGTTTCACGGTTGGGCTTCGCGCACGGCCGATGTGGAAGCGCCCGAACGCATGGTGTTCGATCTCGACCCCGATGAAGGGTTGGACTTTGCCGAAGTGAAGAAGGCCGCCCGCGATATCCGGCGGCAGCTGGAAGATCTCGGGCTGGTCTCGTTCGCCTTGGTTTCGGGCGGCAAGGGCATTCATGTGGTGGTCCCGCTCACCCCCGGTCACGACTGGACGGCCCACGCCGATTTTGCCCGCCGCTTTGCCGCCGCGCTGAGCATGGCCGAGCCGGACCGGTTCGTGGCCACCATGAGCAAGGCCAAGCGCGCCGGACGGATATTCATCGACTGGCTGCGCAACCAGCGCGGCAGCACGGCGATCATGCCCTATTCGGCCCGCGCCCGCCCGGGTGCCCCCGTGGCAGCACCAGTGAGCTGGGGAGAAGTGGACGAGCTGGCCAGCGCTTATCCCTTCACCATCCGCGATGCGGCCCGGCTTGCCAGCCGTGCCGGAAGCAAGGCGCTGACCGGATGGGGCTTTGCCGCGCAAACCCTGCCGGAACGGTGATCGAAACGCTGAACGAACGGAGCGAGCGGCTGAAAAGCCCCCCTTGCTCCAGCTTTATTCCTTGGGCGGCGCGCTGTTGAGCTGAACGTAGTTGGGCAAACCCATCCGCTCGATCTTCTCGAATTCGGTTTCCAGCGTATCGATGTGGTGTTCTTCGCTGGCGAGAATCTCGGCAAACAGGTCGCGGCTGACGTAATCGCGCACCGCTTCGCAATGGGCGATGGCTTCCTTCAGCAGCGGCACGGCTTCGTGTTCGAGCGCGAGGTCAGCCTTCAACACTTCCTCGACGTTTTCGCCGATCCGGATGCGCCCCATCGCCTGGAAATTGGGCAGGCCATCGAGAAACAGGATACGTTCAGCCAGCCGGTCGGCGTGCTTCATTTCGTCGATCGATTCGTGGCGTTCGAACTCGGCAAGCTTTTCAAGGCCCCAGTGGTGGAGCAGGCGATAATGCAGCCAGTACTGGTTGATCGCCGTCAGTTCGTTGAGCAGCGCCTTGTTCAGGAAATCGATGACCTGTGGATCGCCGTTCATGCGCCTTCTCCATCCTTGTCGCCCTGCCCCTTATGCAGGATAATATGCGCCGGGCTCAACGCAAGGACAAGCCGCAGGCGCGGTGAAATCCGATAATGGCGGGGAAAGCGACTCAGGCGGCGACGGGCACCGGCAACTGCTGTTCAGTGCGAACCTCGGCCAGCACCTCGTCCGCCTCATCAAGACACTGACGGCACTGGGGAACCTTGCCCAGCCGGGCATAGACCGCTTCGGCATCGCCGGCGCAGGTTCGTGCCGCAGCCCGGAATTCGGCGCATTTGATGGCATTACAGATGCACAGGTACACGAGGATGCTCCGCCTGATTCTCTCTGCCTTATACTGCGAATAACTCGCAATAGCAAACTATTCCACGTGTGTTCCTCACATGCCGGTGGGAACGGAATCCTGGCCGGTCTGCCGCGCTGTCATCTGCAGCGGGGCGGCATAACCCGCCGCGCCGCGGGTGTAGCGATCGAATTCCTCAAGAAAGCGCCGGGTCAGGCGCAAGCGCTCAGCTGGCGAGAGCTTTTGCTGCAGCTCGGCAAACCAGGTGCCTTCCTCCTCGTAGACATGGTGCAGGAACATGTGCTGGACATGCTCCAGCTTCTCGCGCCAGTCGCCCCCCATCGGGTCGAGCTTTTCCAGCAGCGCCAGCTCTATCCTGGCCCTCGCCTGTTCTTCATACGCCATTGCCGCATTGCCCTTTTCGCCGATGGCGGCGAGCGCGGGATAAAGCACCGCCTCTTCGGCATTGGCATGCCCGGTAAAACTGATGGACAGGTCATGCAGCGCGTTGATCCGGGCCTGCCCCTCGTCGGCATTCAGCGCTCGGTCGAGCAGGCTTTCAATCTGATAGTGGTGGTGGATCACGAGGGCCAGCCAATCGCCGTCACCGGCCAGCGAGCGGGCAGCCTTGCGGACATTCGCGCGATCCTCTGCCCTTTCGGGGGGCATCAGGCTGGCGGCTATCTTGTCGAGGAATGACATGGACTGTCTCCTCCGGGAAAGTGATGCTGTCAGAACCCGCGCGAAGACCGCCCGTTCCAACCATCCGGCGAAGACCGCAAACGTCAGACCATGTTTTCGGGACGGACCAGCCGATCGAAGGTGGCGGCATCCACCAGCCCGGTTGCCAGCGCCGCTTCGCGCAAGGTCAGCGCGTGGGCGTGGGCGTACTTTGCGATCTTCGCCGCATTGTCATACCCGATCTCGGGAGCAAGGGCCGTCACCAGCATCAAGGAGCGTTCGACCAGTTCGGCAATGCGGCTGCGGTCAGGCTTCAGCCCGGCCACGCAGCGCCGGGCGAAACTGTCCATCCCCACTGCCAGCAACCTGGCGGAACGCAGCACGGCGGCACCGATCATCGGCTTGAACACGTTAAGCTCGAAATGGCCCTGCATGCCGCCCACCGTCACCGCCTGGTGATTGCCGATCACCTGCGCCGCCACCATCGTCAGCATCTCGCACTGGGTGGGGTTGACCTTGCCCGGCATGATCGAACTGCCCGGCTCGTTGGCCGGCAGCTCCAGTTCGCCAAGGCCCGAACGCGGCCCCGAACCGAGCAGGCGGATATCATTGGCGATCTTGGTGAGCGAAACCGCCAGAGTGGCAAGGGTGGCCGAAAACTGGACCAGGGCATCGTTGCTGGCCAGCGCCTCGAACTTGTTGGGCGCCGGCACGAAGGCCAGCCCTGTCAGCCGGGAAAGTTCGGCGGCCACCGCGCGGTCGAACCCCGCCGGCGCGTTCAGCCCGGTCCCCACCGCCGTGCCGCCCTGAGCCAGACGCAACAGCCCCTGTTCGGCCCCGCGCAGGCGCTGTTCGCCATCGTCAAGCTGCTGGACATAGGCGGAAAATTCCTGCCCCAGGGTTAGCGGCGTGGCATCCTGCAAATGCGTGCGGCCGATCTTCACGATGCCGGCCCATTCATGGGCGCAATGGCCCAGCGCATCGCGCAGGCGCACCAGCACAGGCAGAAGATCCCGGTTCAGCGCGATCACCGCGGCAACATGCAGCGCAGTGGGGAAGCAATCGTTGGAGCTTTGCCCCAGGTTCACATGATCGTTGGGGTGAACCGGGTGCTTGCCTCCGCGCTTGCCGGTGAGCAATTCGTTGGCTCGCCCGGCGATCACTTCGTTCACGTTCATGTTGCTCTGGGTGCCGCTGCCGGTCTGCCAGATGGCGAGCGGAAACTGGCTGTCGTGCTGGCCGGCAGCCACTTCAGCCGCAGCGGTCTGGATCGCGGTGGCCACGCCGACTTCCAGCCCGTGGGCGATGTTCACCCGTGCGGCGGCCTGCTTCACCAGCGCCAGGGCATGAACGATCGCCAGCGGCATCCGCTCATCCGGGCCGAACGGGAAGTTTTCGAGGCTGCGCTGGGTCTGCGCGCCCCAATAGGCAGCGGCGGGCACCGCGATTTCGCCAAGGCTGTCACTCTCGATCCGCTGGTCGGGCATGAGGCACTCCTTTGCAGCCACGATAAAGGGGGAACGACCCGCGGGCGAGAGGCGTTCCGCAGCGGTGAAGGAGTTTGCCCATGCCTGATCCCGCCGACCTGCCCCGCCCTGCGGAGCGCAACCGCTGGACCGCAAGATCGGCTGCGGAAACCCGATGATGACCCCCGCCCCTGCTGCTCACCCTGGCGGCTCGCCCTATCCAACCGACCGGCTGGTCTTCACGCCCAACGACGTTGATCTGGCGCGCTCGCCGCTGGCCGGGCAGTTCGATGCCGAAACCTTCGTGCTCGGCGCGTTCAACCCGGCTCTCACGGTGCTGCCTTCGGGCAACCTGCTGATGATGGTGCGGGTGGCCGAAGCCCTGCGCCAACCCATCTTCAACGGCATGGTCCACACGATCCGCTGGGATGCCGGGCCAACCGGGGCGGGCCGCTATGTGCTGGATGAGTGGCCGCTCGGGCTGTGCGGCACGGCCGACCCGCGCAAGGTAGAGCTGGACGGCGGAGGGTGGAAGATCATGGCCCTCACTTCGCTGTCGTGGCTCCTGCCGGTGGAACTTTCGCCCGATGGCCTGACCGTTCAGACGGTGCACTATGACAAGGCCATCGCCCCGGCGGGTTCATGGCAATGCTATGGCATCGAAGATGCCCGGATCAGCCGGATCGACGGACGCTACTGGATGACGACCTGCTCGGTCAGCCCGGAGCGCCACTCGACCACGCTCTATACCTCTCGCAACGCACTGGACTGGACGTTCGAGGGGATCGTGCTCGATCACCAGAACAAGGACATGCTGCTGTTCGAAGGCATGATCGCCGGGCAGTTCTGGGCGCAGACCCGGCCGCTGGGCGATCTCTATTTCGCTTATCCGCCCGGCAGCGAATGGCGCGCCGGACCTTCGATCAATCTCGCCAGTTCGCCGGATGGCCTGCACTGGAAACCCCGGCTGGAACCGGGCATCCGTCCCCGCGCCGACTGGCTGGCCGCGGCGCGCATGGGCGGCGGCGCACCCCCGATCCGCGCGAAAATCGCCGGTCAGCGCGGCTGGCTGACCCTATGGCACGGCGTGGAACCGAAGGAAATCGTCGGCATTTATCGCACTTACTGGACCTTGCTGGACGAAGAGCGACCGTGGCTGGCGGTCGCTGCCGGCCACGCCCCGCTGCTGGAAGCCAATCCCGCGCTGACCGCGCCGCTCGAAGCCCTGATGTATCTGCGCGATGTGGTGTTCACCACCGGGATCGCGGATGCCGGCGGGCACTTCATCGTGGCTTCCGGCGAGGCAGACCTTGCCTGTCGGATCACCCACGTTCCCAAAAGTGTGTTCGAAGCGAACTAGGCCATAGACTCATAAGCGCGGAGCCAGAGGCGCATTGAAGCCAGTTGGA
>CAZVHM010000120.1:0-6205 GCA_964627175.1 uncultured Novosphingobium sp.
CTCCCCACGCACCCGTAGCTCAGCTGGATAGAGCGCTGCCCTCCGAAGGCAGAGGCCACAGGTTCGAATCCTGTCGGGTGCGCCACAAAATCAATGATCTAGGCGGGCCTCTCCACTTTCGTACGGAATGAGTACGGAAAACGGGGGCAAAGTTGCGGGCGGGGCGGCAAGGATTCTTGATAGGACTATTGGGGGCGGCGGGGCCCAATCCTGCCTAAGAAGCTGGCGCAAAGACAGGCGGCGCACGGCGACGGCGCGGCTTTTCAAGGCGTCAAGTTCATGGGTGCCACCAGCGGCGCGCGCGTCACCTCTGGCGTTCAGGTTAGGACGAGACGAAGATGCTTTCGCTTATCCGTCCGCGACGACGCCGTTCCCATTCACAGGATCTTCGTCCTTGAGTTGCGCGATCAGGAGGGTCTCAAGGTAATTCGCCAATTCCCAGCAATCCAGCTGACCAGCTTCCCACTGCCGGTCAGCAGCTTGGAGCGCGGCGTAATATGGTGCCCGGTTCTCTCGAATGCGCTCTGGGACGATCTTCCTGCCGGGGAGCAGCGCGCCAGCTTTCATGCACAGTAGGTAGTAGCAAGCAGCCCTTGCCGTCCTGCCATTTCCTTCGATGAATGGATGCACCCAATTTAGGCGCCACAGCATGAAGGCTGCCATGTACGTTGGGTGGTCGAAAGCATCCCAATTTTCATGAACCAATGAGAGGCACTGATCCATGAGTGTCGGCACCTCGCGAAAATGGGGAGGTATATGATTACCGACGTATATTGGTTGGTCGCGAAAACGGCCGCCAAACTGAGCTATGTTTGTCACAGCCGCGTGGTTCAGGGCCCAAAGGGTATATTTATCGAAAGCTTCGATGCCTTTGAGCAGCCCAATCTCTATACAGTTGGTTAGCAGGTCGTATTGCCGGAGCAGATTCTGCTCCTGCACGCGGGCAAATAGCTCTGGGTCCGTTCCCTCGCGGATCGACATATAAAGGGCCCGCCTTTCGGCGGGCCATCACTCATTGGGCCAGCAGTAAGGAATGCGATGCAGCGCGCACGCTTTCCTTAGTGATGAATTGCGAATCAGGTGCATTGCCGAACGCAAAGCTTACCCTCTGCTCCTGCAATTCGGCGGTTGTGACCTTCCGCCCTTTCGCCGCGTGCAGCAACTCCGACAATTCCGGACTGGCCGGGCGCACTTCGAGAAATTGTTTACGAATTGCCATGCCTGCCTCCTGCGCCGTTCGTGGCTCCGAATCTCACATTCGAATCTGCCATGCAATCGGTAAACGATTCGGGCATCATTTTGTTGTCAGCACTGAACCTCAACGGCTCGAACCGATAAAGGTTCACCTGCCATGCTACTCGACGAGATGGTAGCTGGATGGGGCCTTGTCATCACATGGACATCCAAAAATATGCGAGTTTAGGCTCAGCTAGCCCCATCTAGCATTTGACAGGTAACGGAGCGCCAATGCCCTAAGCGCCGTCGCTTCAGCGGACCGCCCGCCATGCCGAAATGCGCCATTGCGCTCCCCTGAAGGCGCTCCAGTGCCAGCCGCGCCACCATGCAATCTGCACCTACGCTTGCCCCTTACGGCTGGACACCGGCAGGACGTTCCCGCTCTCGTCCGGGCTTGGCAGAGCGGCGCAGTTGTCAGCAGCGGCAATCGCCCGTCCATGGGGTTGGCGTTCGTTTCCGGTAGCCCCCCGGTTGTCGTGATAGTGCACATGCTGGTGCGTTTCCTTTCGGACGGTGATCGTTTGGCGTGCGGCTGGTTTGCGCCGCCGTCCAGATCGCAGCGCCTCCATTTGCAGAGTGAAGGTCCGGGCCAACTTCCCCGCGACCGCAGCAGTGCGAATGTCGCCATCGTACTTCAGCGCCCGCGCCGCTAATTTCATAGTCATCAGGTGGACTGCGACCATTTGCGCGGCCTGAGCCGCCTCCAGTTCGTTTCGCGGCTTGGTAACGCTCACAATGGCCAGCAGGGCTGAATATTCGTGTTCGTCCAGCCGCCATTGCCGCGCCTTGTCATCCCATTCGTGCGGACGGCAAAGCGCCTCCAGTTGGCCCATGAAGGTGGATATGACGGACAGGGAGCGGGTGCCGAACGCCTCGGCAAGCTGAAGGGTCCAAAGGTCCGGGTCCGAGTGCGGCGCGGTCCAGTGTTCCTTATCAAACCCGGCAGGCTCCAGCATGATGCCGGGCGGATAAGGTCGCGCCTTCGCCCGTGCCTCGGCACCCTTGGCCCATTCCTTCAATTCCGGCCTCGGCTCCGGTAAGTGCCGTTTGCGTCGCCGCTTCCCCTTTGCCGCCGCGTCCAGCGTTTTGGGGTCCAGCCGCCCGCTCTGCATTTCGTGATCGTCAGGCACCGTGCCCCCTTCGCGCTTTTGCGCCGATGTTTTGCGAAGTGCTGCACCGCCTCCCGATGATGCGGCCGCCCGGCTGCAGCAGGGCCAGGCCGAATTGTGACGCCGCTTCCGGCGCAGCGCCCTTCAGGACGTAGGCCAGCGCCGCCACGACATTGACCCGGTGCAGATCGGGATTGCCGCGCTCCAGCCCCAGCCGCCCGCCGATCGGCTTGCTGTAGATCACGCGCTTGCGATAGGTCCGCCCGGTTATCCGCTTGAGCCAGCCAAGCTGGAGCCGTCCGACAAGGCGCACCAGTTCGGCGGGAACGTGCACCAGCAAGTGACAGTGCCCGCCCTTTCCATCGCCGTTTTCGTGAATCCAGAGCCAAGCGGTGCGGGTGCCGTGCCGGTTGAGAGTTTTCGTCAGTAGATCGATGAAGCGCCCGGTCGCCTTCGCCATGCCCGCCAAGGGCACGCCAGCGGCCTGCCAGTGAATTGTGATCATCCGGGTGAACGGGAGGCCGATTGCGTCGGAATGGCGCTCAGCGGCCCTTAAATTGGCAATTTGGGCCTTTGTCAGAGCATGGCTCTCCCGGTCGGCACAGTTGCGCGCTCCGCCCCTGCCAGTGCTGCTAGCGGAAAGGGCTGCCACACCTAGAGTAAGGTAATTAATGGCAAGGGCCGTGCCAGTTTCGGCAATGGGCGGATTTGCGGGTGATTGCGGCTGGTGCGGCGCAATTGAAACTTCACCGAAAGCACCCCTCCGGTGAAGTTTCAAAGCGCCGCCATGCCGTTCGGCCCGAGGCTTGGGCATGGCGGCAAGCATCAGTTATCGCCCCGCCCGGTCCACGGCACGGCACCCCAGACAATCGCCTGCTTGCCGGTCGCGTTCGGGCGGCGAAGTCCGCTATCGCGAATCAAGCCCTTGCGGCGCAGTTCGCTGGTGCGCGGCTGGATCGAATAGCGGTCCAGTTCCAGCCGGGCAGCGAGTTCGTCCGCAGTCAGGCCAGCGGGATAGACTGCCCGATATTCGGCCAGTGCCATTCCCTGAAGCCGCCCCAGCTTGGGAGCAAGCGCGTCTGCGGCGGCAATGGACGTTTCCACGTTCCGGTGCCCCGGTGCGTCGGGATAGGTGCCCATTAGACGCCCTCCCCGGCCAGCGGCGGCAGTCCCGCCTTTTGCAGCAACTTGCCCAGCCAATCGGCCTGAGCCTCGCTCATGGGCGACGGATCGACCACAAGCTGGCCCAGGAATTGCCCGGCCTTCCGGCTCAGGCGAGATTTACCGTTCAGCAGGGCCAGCGCAGCGTCCCGGTGGTTGCGAAAGGGTGCATCAGTCATGGCCGCGCTCCCCAAAGCAGAGCCGCGCCATATCCCGCGCCATCCATGGCGAGAGGCAGAAACGGGAGGCAAGTGTTTGCGCCTGCCAGTCCGATGCGGTAAGGGAGCGATGCGACCAGCCGAGACAAAGCAGATCGCCAGAAAGGCCGGGGTGCGACCCGGCCTTTCCCATATCCAGAGTGCCCATTGTTCACACTCCCGCCTGATAGGTGGGAAGGCTGGCGAGGTATGCCTGAAGGTCCGAAAGGGCGATCAGAGTGCGCCGCCCGGCCTTCTTTGCTGAAAGGTCGCCCCGCTTCAGTGCGAGGTATATTGCGGACCGCGACAGTCCCGAAGCTTCGACCGCGCCGGGGATGGTAACTGCAAGGGGATTTGGCATTGCGCCTCCTTGCGGGTCTCGGCGGGATTGCCGGTGACACCGCAGGATGCTGACGGACCATGCCCCTGATACGGGAAACAGATAGGGTTTCGCGGAAAGTTACTGTGCCACTACCCAGTCATGGGAAACGAGGGCTTTCGCGACTTCGAGGGGCATAACCGGGATGGCGCGCGATTGCATCTGTATGTCGTACGTGTCTCTTGCTAGCCCGCCTTTGCTTTGCCGCACCGCCTCCCGAACCTCCCGCATTCGCGCGGCATCAACACGCATTGATAGAGGGGATTCGTTCACCAGCTTCGCCGCCAGCCTTGTCGCCTCATTCAGAAAGTCCTTACGTCCCTGAGCTTTGAAGTGCAGAACACAGCATTCCGTCACGACAGCAAGGATGCCTTCAAACGCTTGGTTTTGAGACGCCTTCCTCGGTTTCCCGCCTTTGCTGGCGCGCAATGGTCGAAAGGTGCGGGATTCGACACCATCCTCAGCGTCCACGATAGCCGCAGCGGCGGCAGCGATCGGCAGTAGCGTTGCGTGGGGGATTCCTAGGCTGGTGAAATACGTGACCACATCGGTCAAAGCTCGGTAAGTGCCTGCGCGTCCGTCGTCGCCCAGGCTCTCGAAAAGTTCGGTCGCAATTGCGAGCTTTTGGTGAATCTCCTCAAAGGCGACTACCCGCCCGGCAGTGGGAGGCAATTTCCGCAACAAGCCCGCGCGCGGGTTCACCTCCGCACGTCCGGTCGCTTTGTCGTACACGACGGATTGATTGCGGTTAGTTGCGCGGCCATGGCTCATATCGCTAGCGCTCCCAGAGCCTTCACGGCGGCATCGCTTGTAAGGTGCCCGTAGTGCCGCTCGATCATTTCCGCGCTTGTGCCCGAGATTTGCGCGATGGTCAGTAGCGGCAGCCCAGCCGTCACAAGGTCGGTAATTGTGCTGTGCCGCAGCGTGTAGGCAGTAGCGCCGTTCGGCAGACCGGCGGCAGCCACGGCTGCCCCAATGGGCAGCTTCCAGCTATTCTTGTCCCATGCCCTGCCATTCGCCCGCGTAAACAGCGAAGCGCCGGGGAGCTTGTTCTTGGCCTGAGCGGCAAGCAGCTTGGCCGCTTCGGCTGGCAACTGGATGCGGCGCGGTTTGCCGGTTTTGTCCTTGCCGATGGTCAGTTCCGCCGTGCGCTTGTCAAAATCGCCCGCCGTTAGAGAGGCCAGTGCGCCGGGCCGGAGCGGCAGCAGACACAGTGCCCGGACAAACGGCGCAGCTTCAGCGTCGATATGCTCCAGCAGCTTTCGACGCTGTGCCCGGTCAAGGTACAAGGTGCGCCGCCCGTCCGCATTGGAAACGGCTTTAAGCGCCTCTTGCCAAGCCGCCTCGCTGTTCGGAGCGCCGGGGGAAAGCACCTTTGCCAGAGCCGCCCGCAAGACGGCCATATCGCGGTTCACGGTGGAAGCCGCCCGCTTGCGGTGGATCGGCTCCCCTTTCTTGCGGCGGCTCACCAGCGCGGGTTGCGCCTCCAGCCGCTCCCGCCATTCCTTCAGGTGGCGGCGGCGCAGCTTGTCCAGCTTCACCTTCGCAAGCGGATCATCGTCCACATAGCGGCGGAAACGGTGCGCGGCCTCGGGACGGCCCTTCGCGTATTCCTTGCAGGCATCGGCCACAGTTTCGATCTTGGCGCGGACCTGTCCGCCCGCTTCCACCAGATCGGCTAGCCTCTCGGCCTCCCTCTTGGCAGCGGCAAACATCTCATTGCCGGGCAGGGTGCCAAAGTCGCCAAGGGCCTTCAGGCGGTACTTGCCCGTGTCCTCGTCATAGGCCCGCGCAATCCACGTGCCCTTGCCGCCTCGCTTGGAAGGCCGAAAGCCAAGAAAGCATCCCGCGCGAAGGCGCTGCCAATGTGGCTCCCGCTGCGCCTTCAGTTCCTCCCGCTTGCCAACTTTGCTCAGGTCCAAAGCCATACCCGATTGCTCCCGTCCGTTCCGTACGGAACAAGTACGGAATACAGGACAGGATGGAACGGGACAAGCCTAGATCAAAACCCCCGCAATCTGCGCTATTCAGCATCCCACTTTGTCCACGGCTGGAGCACATCCCTGCACTCCGAAGGCAGAGGTCACAGGTTCGAATCCTGTCGGGTGCACCAAAAGTCCCGG
>CAZVHM010000121.1:0-6073 GCA_964627175.1 uncultured Novosphingobium sp.
TGCGCGAACACCATCGCGGCGGGCAAAGCTTCATCGTCGTGCCGCGCATTGCCGATATGGAAGAAGTGGAAAAGTGGCTGCGCACCACCGTTCCCGAAGTGCGCTTCGTCACCGCCCACGGCCAGATGGCGCCGGGCGAAGTGGAAGAGCGGATGAGCGCCTTCTACGAAAAGAAATACGAAGTCCTGCTGTCGACCACGATCGTCGAAAGTGGGCTGGATATTCCCAGCGCCAACACCATCATCATTCACCGCGCCGATCGCTTCGGCCTGGCTCAGCTCTATCAGCTGCGCGGCCGGGTGGGCCGGGCCAAGCTGCGCGCCTATGCCTATCTCACCACCCCGGCCAATCAGCAGCTGAGCGAAGTGGCCGAAAAGCGGCTCAAGGTGCTGGGCGATCTCGATAGCCTGGGCGCCGGTTTCCAGCTGGCCAGCCACGATCTCGATATTCGCGGCGCCGGCAACCTGCTGGGCGACGAGCAATCCGGCCATATCCGCGAAGTCGGCTTCGAACTCTATCAATCCATGCTGGAAGACGCGATCCTCGCCGCCAAGGCCGGGGAAATCGGCCTTGCCCGCGAACGGCACGCTCTTTCACCGCAGATCACGGTCGATGCCCCGATCATGATCCCGGAAGAATATGTGCCCGATCTGGCGGTCCGCATGGCGCTTTATCGCCGCCTCAACGATGCCGAAGACCAGCGCGCGATCGAAAGTCTCTCGGCCGAGATGATCGACCGTTTCGGCCCGCTGCCCGGCCCCACCGCCAACCTGATCCGGCTGATCGAAATCAAGCGTCAGGCGATCGAGGCCAACATCGCCAAGATCGACGTCGGGGCCAAGGGCACCCTCGTCACCTTCCACGAAGATCGCTTCCCCGATCCGATGGGCCTGATCAACTATGTCCAGCGGCTGGAAGGCGCGGTAAAGCTGCGACCGGATAACAAGCTGGTGGTCAACCGCGCCTGGGGCGATCCCAAGGCCCGGCTCAACGGCCTGTTCCAGCTGACCAAGGGCCTGTCCAGCATCGCCCGCAAGGCAAAATAGCCCCGCCCATCCGTCCCGCCGTTAGCACTTCCTTTGCGCCCGCCCGCTAAACGGCAGCGGCAATGGCAAGCCTTGCTCATATCGATTGCGACGCCGCGCCGGGCGCCGCCCTGCGGCTCGTGCCGCGCGATGAACTCGCCTCGGCCGCCGCCTTGTCCCGCTGGGAAGCGCTGGCCGCCCGCGCCGCCGATCCCAATCCCTTTTTCGAGCCGTGGTATCTGCTGCCCTCGCTCACCGCGCTCGATCCGGCCGGCCGGGTCGATGTGCTGGTGCTGGAACGCGGCGATGAATGGCTCGGCCTCCTCCCGCTCGTCCGCTCGCCGCGCTATTATGGCCGCCCGGTGCCGCATGTCGCCGGCTGGCTTCATGCCAATGCCTTTCTTGGCCTGCCGCTGATGGCGCGCGGGGCCGAACCAGCGTTCTGGCAAGCGCTGTTCGCCACGCTGGATCGCGCCCCCGGCCGCGCGCTGTTCCTGCACCTGCCCGGCCTGCCGCTGGACAGCGCCGGCTTTGCCGCCTTGGTGCAAGTCGCCCGCGCACAAGGCCGCCGCCACGCCCTCGTCCACCGCGAACAACGCGCGCTGCTGCACACCAATCTCCCGCCCGAGACCTATCTGGAAACCGCGCTTTCGGGCAAGAAACGCAAGGAACTCCGCCGCCAGTTCGCCCGCCTGTCCGAACTGGGCGATCTGGCCTTCGTGCGCCGCACAGATGCCGCCGGCCTGCCGGAATGGACCGAAACCTTCCTCGCGCTCGAACAAGCCGGCTGGAAGGGGCAGGCCGGCTCCGCCCTTGCCTGCGCCCCGGCCACCACCGCCCTGTTCCGCGCCGCGCTGTCCGGCGCCGCCGCGCGCGGCAAGCTCGAACGGCTGGCCCTCATGCTCGAAGGCCGGCCGATTGCCATGCTGGCCAGCTTCATCGCCCCGCCCGGCGCCTTTTCGTTCAAGACCGCGTTCGATGAAGCCTTCGCCCGCTTTTCCCCCGGCGTCCTGCTCCAGCGCGAAAACCTTGCCCTGCTGGATCGTGCCGAGGTCGCGTGGTGCGATAGCTGCGCGGCGGCCGATCACCCGATGATCGATCACCTCTGGCGCGAACGGCGCGCCATCGGCCGCCTGTCCATCGCCCTTGGCGGCCCAGTGCGCCGCGCCGCCTTTGCCGCCCTGCTCGCCGCCGAAACCCGTCGCCGCCCTGCCGGAGCCACGCCATGACCGTTTTCCCGCCCGAAACCCGGCAGCGCTTCGCCGCGCACTATCCGGAAAACCCGGTCACGCTGGATCACCGGCTCCACGGCCACCCCCTGCTCGAACTCGATGCACTGGCCGCCCTGGCCGAACGCCTGCCCGCCGCCGCGGTGGAATACAACAAGGCCGATCTGCCGCTGGGCATCGATGGCAAACCCGATCCCACCGGCATCCCGATTAGCGAAACAATCCGCCGGATCGAACAGAGCGGATCTTGGGCGGCGCTGAAAAACATCGAACAAGTGCCCGAATACCGCGAACTTCTGCATGGTCTGCTGGCCGAACTGCGCCCGGAAATCGAAGCCCGCACCGGCCAGATGCAAAAGCTGCAGGGCTTCATCTTCATCACCTCGCCGGGTGGGGTCACGCCCTATCATTTCGATCCGGAACACAACATCCTGCTGCAAGTGCGCGGCACCAAGGTGATGACCCAGTTTCCCGCCGGCGATGCCCGCTTCGCGCCCGATGAAGTGCACGAAACCTATCACACCGGCGGCGGGCGCGAACTGAAGTGGCGCGATGATCTCCTCCCCGGCGGCAAGGACTTTCCGCTCATCCCCGGCCAGGCGCTGTTCGTGCCGGTCATGGCCCCGCATTTCGTGCGCAACGGCCCGCAGCCATCCGTCTCGCTGTCCATCACCTGGCGGTCGGACTGGTCATTTGCCGAAGCCGATGCCCGCGCCTTCAACGGGCTGCTGCGGCGGATTGGCCTGAAACCCCGCCAGCCCGGCCGGTGGCCCGCGCAAAACCGGGCCAAGGCGCTGGCCTGGCGAATCTATGCCAAGGCGCGCGGCCTGCGCTAGCGCGGCTCACCCGCCGGCGTGATAGAAATCATAGATCGTGCGCGCCACCGCCGCGCTCACCCCCGGCGCCCGCTGCAGATCCTCCAGCGATGCGGCCCGCACCTTCCCGGCCGTGCCGAAATGCAGCAGCAACGCGCGCTTGCGGGCCGGGCCAATGCCGGGGATCTCGTCCAGCGGGCTGGCCACGATCGCCCGGCTGCGCTTTTCCCGATGCGCGCCAATCGCAAAGCGGTGCACCTCGTCGCGCAGCCGCTGGAGATAGAACAGCACCGGCGAATTGACCGGCAGCATCTTCTCGCGCCCGTCGGGAAAGTGGAACACCTCGCGCCCCTCACGCCCGTGATGCGGGCCCTTGGCAATGGCGATCAGCGGCAGATCCTCGATCCCCAGTTCCTCGATCACCGCCTTCACCGCGCTCATCTGGCCCTTGCCGCCATCGATCAGCACCAGGTCCGGCCATGTCCCGCCGTCGCGGTCGGGGTCTTCGCTCACCGCGCGGCCAAACCGGCGGGCCATCACCTCGCGCATCATGCCGTAATCGTCGCCCGGCTGGGTTTCGGCGCGCTTGATGTTGAACTTGCGGTACTGGTTCTTGATGAACCCTTCCGGCCCCGCCACCACCATCGCGCCCAGCGCATTGGTGCCCTGAATGTGGCTGTTGTCGTATACTTCGATCCGCTGCGGCACTTCGGGCAGCTCAAGGAATTCGGCCAGTTCGCGCAGAATCCGGGCCTTGGTCCCGCTTTCGGCCAGCCGCCGGTCCAGCGCCTCGGTGGCGTTGCGGCTGGCCTGCTCGATCAGCCGCCGCCGGTCGCCCCGCTGCGGCACCGAAATTTCCACCTTGCCGCCCGCCCCTTCGCGCAAGGCCTCGGCCAGCAGCTCCGCTTCGGGCAAGGCCCGGTCGACCAGAATGCAGCGCGGCGGCGGCACTTCCTCGTAAAACTGGGCCAGGAAGCTGGTCATTACCTCGGCCTCGTCCAGCCCTTCGGTGTGCGTGGGAAAGAACGCCCGGTGCCCCCAGTTCTGCCCGCCGCGCACGAAAAAGGCCTGAATGGCGATCTGTCCGCCCTTCACCGCCAGGGCAAAGATATCGGCATTGCCCAGCCCTTCAGCGTTGATCGCCTGGCTGCCCTGGATAAAGGTCGCCGCGCGCAGCCGGTCGCGCAGCATGGCGGCGCGTTCGAAATCCAGCCCCTCGGCCGCGGCCTGCATCTGCGTCTCGATCTCGCGCTGCACCGCGCTGGATTTGCCGCCCAGGAAATCCTTGGCCTGCCGCACCAGCTCGGCATAGCCGGCCTCGTCGATCCGCCCCACGCAAGGCGCGCTGCAACGCTTGATCTGGTAAAGCAGGCACGGCCGGTCGCGGCGGGAAAAGAAACTGTCGGTGCAACTGCGCAGCAGAAACAGCTTCTGCAGCGAATTAATCGTGGTGTTCACCGATCCGGCGCTGGCAAACGGCCCGTAATAATTGCCCGCCGCCCGCCGCGCCCCGCGATGCTTGGTGATCCGCGGAAAGGCATGATCGGCCCGCAGCAGAATGAACGGAAAGCTTTTATCGTCGCGCAGCAGCACGTTGTAGGGCGGGCGAAAGCGCTTGATCAACTGCGCCTCCAGCAGCAAGGCCTCGGCCTCGCTGTTGGTGGTCACGATGGTCATTTCGCACGTCTGGCTGACCATGCGCTGCAGCCGCAGCGGCAGGCGATCCACCTGGGTATAATTCGCCACCCGGTTGCGCAGCACCCGTGCCTTGCCCACGTAAAGCACATCGCCGCGCGCATCGAGCATCCGGTAAACGCCGGGGCGCGCTGGCAAGGTCTTCACCGTGTCGCGGATCGCCTCCACCCCGCGGGCCAGGTCGGGCTTGTCGCTGCCGCGCACGGTATCGGTCGCGCGCTCCTCAAGGAAGCGTTCGGCACCATCGGGGCTGGGCGGAGTTCCGGCAGGTGTGCGAGCCATGGGGGGCAGATAGGAAATCCGCCCCCCTTTGGCGAGTGCCCCTGAAAGCAGGAGCACACCGCGTGTCTCAGAATTGCTTGCGCAGTTCTAGCCCGATCACCCGGCCGCGCGGATCGATCAGGTCGGGCTGATAGCCGATCGGCACCACGCCGTTGGCGTCGGTCACCCGCTGGCGCTGGTCGAAGATGTTGTCCACCTCGAACGCCAACCGCGTGCCTTTGAAGAACGGCACGGCCTTCACCAAGCCCTGCCGCTGGCCAAGGTCGATAAACATCCGCATGTCCAGCCGCGCCACCGAACCAAACCGCAAGTCGCTCGATCCCGGCACACCGCTGGCGCGCACCCTGGTCGGCGCGCTCCACTTGCCGTTCAGACGCAAGCCGATGCCGCGATAAAAGGCGCCGCCCTCAAACTCCAGGCTGTGCCGCGCCACCCCTCCGCCGCTCAGCGCATCGCCGCGCAGCAGGTCCAGCACCGGCCCGCCGGGGGCCACCGTCACCCGGTCGTAAAACTGCACGGTGTGATAAAGCGATGCGTTCCATCGCCCCGCACCGCCGCCACGGCCGCCCATACCGGGGATGCCGCCCATGCCGCCCGGCCCGCCCATGCGCGGCCCGCCACCGCCAGCACCAGCGCCACCACCAGCCGGCGGACCACCCTCAGCCCGACCACCGGCAGCACCACCAGCACCGCCCCGGCCCTGCCCTGCCGCCTCGCTGGCCTTGCCCAGCTGCCCGCCCAGATTAAAGCCATAACGGATGCGCGAACTGGTCTGGTTGGCCAAAGTAACCGGGCGGCGATCGATCGAAACGATCTGCCCACTGCCATCGCGGATCACCCGGCCCGGAAATGCCGCCTCAATCGCCGGGGTCAACAGCGGAAAGGCCGCGGTGATGTTGTCGGAATTGTTGCGGAAATACTCCACCACCAGGCTCGATCGGCTCAGCACCGGCAATTGCCAGTTCAGCCCCAGCTTCACGTCGCGCTGGGTCTCGCGCACCAGCGCCCGGTTGCCTCCGGTGATCAC
>CAZVHM010000122.1:0-6063 GCA_964627175.1 uncultured Novosphingobium sp.
CTTCCTTCACTTCGTCGAGCTTGAACGGCTTGATGATCGCTTCGATCTTTTTCACTTTATACAGACCCCTGCGCGTGGCCGGCCCACCCCTTCCAGCCTGAGCTGGGGGATGGACCGAACCGGATGTCCAATCGCTTCTTCAGCACCAATCCAAGAATCGTGCCAAAGGCGTTAAGTCATGCCTAGTGGATGCGTGCGGGCGCGAAAAGCGCGTAAAATTGCCGCTTTCGCCGGGGCGGATCGATTGGGCAAAACGTTTGCGCCCGGACCGGGCCCATGCGGCTGACTAATTTTGCGGCACCCCTGCCTTAAAATTAGGCAGGGGTTTGCCTGTCAAACGCGCAGGGCGGCCGTTTCGGGCAGGCCAGCCATCAGGTTGAGGCTTTGCACGGCCGCGCCGCTGGCGCCCTTGCCGAGATTGTCGAGCACCGCGACAAGGCGGGCCTGTGCGCCATCGCTGGCGGCGAACACGTACAGATCCAGCCCATCCCACGGCGCCATCGAGCGGCGCAGCAGGAGTTCGTCGGGCGTATCTTCACGCACGGTAACCAGCGGGCTGCCGGCGTAGAATTCGGCCAGGGCCTGACGCAGCGCGGCGGGCGTGGCGCCGCCGGGCATGACGGACAGCGGCAGCGGGATTTCCACCACCATGCCGCGATGGGCCGGGATCACCGAAGGGGCAAACAGCGGCGGCACGGACAGGCCGCACAGCTTCTGCATTTCCGGCACGTGCTTGTGGCCAAGGCCAAGGCCGTATGTGCGGAAGGCGATATCCGTATCGGCGTCGAACCGTTCGATCAGGGCCTTGCCGCCGCCGGAATAGCCTGACACGGCGTTGACGGTATAGGGCCAGTCGGCCGGAAGCAGCCCGGCGCGCACCAGCGGGGCGAGCAGGCCGATGAACCCGGTGGGATAGCAGCCGGGGTTGGCGACCCGGCTGGCCTGGGCCACGGCATCGCGGCCGACCACTTCGGGGAAACCATAAGTCCACCCCGGGGTGATCCGGTGCGCGGTGGAGGCATCGACGATCCGCACGGCGCTGCCTTCGGCCATCGCCACGGCTTCGCGGGCGGCATCATCATGCAGGCACAGCACCGCAAAATCGGCCGCGTGGAGCGCTTCGCGCCGCGCTTCGGGCAGCTTGCGGCGGGCATCATCGAGCACGATCAGTTCGAATTCCGGCCGATTGGCCAGCCGTTCGGCGATTTCCAGCCCGGTGGTGCCGGCCGCGCCGTCGATGAATACCTTGTGGGTCATGCCAGCGGTTCCAGTGCGGTCAGTTCCACATAGCCGACCGGGCCATCTTCGCCGGCCTGGCCCCAGGCCCAGCGACCGGCGCTGTCGAGCACGTTGAACACGGTGCCGCCGGGGATCTGGCTGATCACTTCGGCATCGTCGCGCCCGGCCTTGAGCAGTTCGGCCCCTTGCGGAGCGATGGTGTGCGGCATCGGCACTACATAGTGCGGCACGAAGACCTTCCCGGCCAGCCGGATATGCGCCAGATCACCGCGCACCGGCAGGTGCTGCGGATCGAGCGAAGTGCTCGGCCCGGAAAGCGCAAAGCTTGTGCCCGGCGCGGTAATGTCGGAAAAATCGGTCAAGCCTGAGGAGATCCCTGTCGGATGAGAAGGGGCGCGCTTAGCCAATAGTGCGCATTCAGGCAAGTTTGCGCCAAGCGGCCCGCCGCTTTCCCGCAGGAGGAAGGGCAAATCCCGGCTGGCGGGCCGATCTGCCCCCTTATCCGCCCCCTTATCCGCCATGCCGTGCCTTGAGCATGTGCCAGGCTGCGCGCAGCCCCAGCGCATCGCCGCCCTTGGGCCGGCCGGGCTTGGCCACAGGGCGCCAGGCGAAGGTATCGAAATGGACCCAGTCCACCCCTTCGGGCACGAACTTGTCAAGGAACAGGGCCGCCACCGTGGCCCCGGCCATGCCATTGCCGCCGGCGTTGTTGAGATCGGCAATGTCGGACTTCAGGTATTCCTTGTAGGCGCCGTGGAGCGGCAGGCGCCAGATTGGATCGTCGGCCGCGTCCCCGCCGGCCATCAGGGCGGCGGCGGTTTCGTCCTTGCGTGCGAACATGGCCGGAAGGTCAGGTCCCAGCGCGACGCGCGCCGCGCCGGTGAGGGTGGCGAAATCGATCACCAGACCGGGCTGAGTCTCGCCCGCTTTGGCCAGCGCATCGCCCAGCACCAGCCGCCCTTCGGCATCGGTGTTGCCGATTTCGACGCTGAGCCCGGCGCGGCTGCGGAGCACATCGCCGGGGCGGAAGGAGAGGCCGGACACGGCATTTTCCACCGCAGGAACCAAGAGGTGCAGGCGGACCGGCAGGGCTGCTTCCATCACCAGCCGAGCCAGTGCCAGCGCATGCGCGGCCCCGCCCATGTCCTTCTTCATCAGCAGCATCGCGCTGGAGGGCTTGATATCCAGCCCGCCCGAATCGAAGCATACCCCCTTGCCGACGATGGCAATGCGGGGGTGGGCCGGATCGCCCCATTCCAGCTCGATCATGCGCGGGGCATGGGCCCGACCGGCGGCGCGGCCGACCATGTGGACCATGGGGAATTCCTGCTCCAGAGCATCGCCCTTGGTCACGCGCAGATCGGCGCGGTGAGCCTTGGCGAGCTGGGCTGCCACCGTTTCCAGTTCGGCCGGGCCCATGTCCTCGGCCGGGGTGTTGACCAGATCGCGCACCAGTTCGACCGCGCCGGCTTCGGCCAGCGCCGGTTCGATCGCGTGGGCCGCCTTGCTGAGCAGGATGCGCGGGGCGTCCTCGCTCACCTCGCTGCGATAGCGATCGAAGCGGTATTGCCCGCTGATCCAGCCGAACATGGCGCGGCCTACGCTGGCCGTTTCTTCGGCCAGGCGATAGCTTCCGGCGGGAAGGGCTTCGCCCAGCTTGGCCAGGCACCAGCCGGAAAGTTCGGCCGGATCGGCTGCGCCTGCCACCACGAACCAGCCATCGCCCTCGGGCACGATGGCATGTTCATTGGCGGCGCCTTCGAACTTCTGCGCGGCCACGGCGGCGCGCTGGCCGGGCGACAGGCGCCTGGCCCATTCGGCAAAGCCATCCTTGTTGACGAGATGGATCGTAGTGGCGTTCTGGCCACGATCTGCTTGGACGAGCGCGTTTCTGTCAGTCATGTTCCGTCAATCTAGGCACGGCATAAGCCGGGGGTCGAGAGGGAAAATCACCATGAAGCGCACCGTTGCCGTTCTGCTTGCCATCGCCGCCAGCACCACTGCCGCCATCGCGGCACCGCCGGCCCGGTCGGTCAAGGAAGAGAATGCGCTTTATAGCTTTGAATATTCCTATCCCGCGCAGGCCGGCGCCATTCCGGGCCTGCGCGTCAGCCTCGATGCCGATCTGGCGACCCGGCTGGCCACGCTGAAGCGCGATGCCCGTGAAGGCCAGGCCGAGGCGCGGCAGAACGACTATCCCTATAATCCCTATGCCTGGAACCAGAGCTGGCAGGTGGTAACCGATTTGCCCGGCTGGCTTTCCCTTTCCGCGTCTTATTGGACCTATACCGGCGGGGCGCACGGGATGAGCTGGTCAGGCGCGATGCTGTGGGACCGCAAGGCCAATCGCGCCCGCAATCCTCTGAACTTGTTCATCAGCAAGGCCGCGCTGGCCAAGGCCATTCGCCAGCCGTTCTGCGCCGCGCTGGACCGGCAGCGGGCGGAAAAGCGGGGCGAGCCGGTCAACCGGGCCAGCGGGGACCAGTTCGATGCCTGCATCGATCCGACCGAGCAGACGGTGATTCTGGGGTCGCGCTCGAAAAAGGGCTTTGACCGGATCGGCATACTGGTCGCGCCGTATAGCGCCGGGCCTTATGTCGAAGGCAGCTATGAGGTGACGGTGCCGGTTACCGCAGCGGTGCTGAACGCGGTCAAGCCGGCTTTTCGCGCGAACTTTGCGATCGGGAAATAAGAGCGGGTCGCAAAAAGGCCCGGCAGTCGCTATGTGCGGGCCATGACTCAGTATCAGACCGTTACCGGCACCGAAACCGTCCTGCGCGACGGCACGATCAAGCTGCATGATGCGGCGGGCTTTGAAGGGATGCGCAAGGCAGGCCGATTGGCCGCCGAAATCCTCGACGCGCTGGTGCCTTTCGTCCAGCCGGGGGTGACCACCGGGGCGATTGACGATCTGGTGCGGCAGATGACGCTGGATGGCGGCGCGGTGCCGGCAACGCTGGGTTACCGCGGTTATGCCCATTCGTGCTGCACATCGATCAACAACGTGATCTGCCACGGCATCCCCGGCGACAAGGTGCTGCGCGATGGCGATATCGTGAACATCGACGTGACCCCGCTGCTGGATGGCTGGCATGGCGATTCCAGCCGGATGTATCTGGTGGGCGATGTGCCGCTGAAGGCACGCCGCCTGGTAGAAGTGACCTATGAATGCCTGATGCTGGGGATCGAGCAGGCCAAGCCTGGCAACCACATCGGCGATATCGGTGCGGCCATCCAGAAGCATGCCGAAAGCCACCGCTATGGCATCGTGCGGGAATTCTGCGGGCATGGCCTTGGCCGCCTGTTTCACGATGCGCCCGAGGTGATCCACGCCGGCCGGCCCGGCACCGGGCCCGAGCTGAAGCCGGGCATGTTCTTCACCATCGAGCCGATGATCAACCTGGGCAAGCCGGGGGTGAAGATGCTGGACGATGGCTGGACCGCGGTGACGCGCGACCGTTCGCTTTCGGCGCAGTTCGAGCATTCGATCGGCATTACCGAGGATGGCTGCGAGATTTTCACGCTCAGCCCCAAGGGCCTGCACAAGCCGCCTTACTGATCGGCTGGCTGTTTGCTTGATCGCCTAGCCGCGTGAGGCGCGGATCGCCGCGCCGCCGGCAAACGGGGCAAGAGCGAGCAGCACGAGGCTGACCGCGCCGGTGAGCGCGATGCCGGTTTCGCCGCCGGGCGCAAGGCTGCCCGCGCCAAACACCAGCAGCGGCACGGCCAGCGGGATCACCAGCAGGCCTGACAGAGCGGCCCCGCCGCGCAGGCCCGCAGTGA
The DNA here is from genome assembly GCA_964627175.1 of uncultured Novosphingobium sp. Lineage (GTDB taxonomy): Bacteria > Pseudomonadota > Alphaproteobacteria > Sphingomonadales > Sphingomonadaceae > Novosphingobium. Next base: position 5,023 of record CAZVHM010000122.1, read on the forward strand.
GCGCGGCGACCGTGACGCCCAGCGCGGCAAGGCCCGGCGTGCCGACCAGCAATCCGAGTTCGACCGTGGCCAGCGTTTCGCCCGAGAGGCCGAGCAGGGCCGCGGCCGGCAGGGTGGCGAGCATGAGCAGCGGCCCGAAGCTTAGCCAATGGGCCAGGACACGCACGGCGATGGTCCATTCCTCGCTCATCCCGCGCAAGGCCCACTGATCGAACATGCCGGATTCGAGATCGGGTTCCACCAGCCGGTCCAGCGGCAGGATTGCGGCGAGCAGCGCGGCGACCCAGATCACCCCGCCGCCGGTGCGAGCCAGCAGGCGCGGATCGGGGCCGATGGCAAAGGGAAAGAGCATGGCCACGGCCAGGAAGAACAGCAGCGGCAGCATCGTGCCGCCGCGCCGCCCGCCCAGCAGCAGCAGCGCCACATCGCGGCGCAGCAAGGCCCATAGCCGCCGGCTCATGGTGCATACTCCGCCAGGGTGATGACCTGCGGCGCGGGCAGGACCATGGCCTGATGCGAGGCGACGAGGGCGAGCCCGCCGGCGGCGCAATGTTCGGCCACCAGCCGTTCGACCAGTGCCACGGCATCGGTGTCCAGCCCGTTCAGCGGTTCGTCGAGCAGCCAGATCGGCGCCTGTTGAGCGATCAGCCGGGCGAGGGCGGCGCGCTTTTTCTGGCCGGTGGAGAGGAACCGCACCGGCACATCGCGCAAGCCTTCCAGCCCCAGCCGCGCCACCGCATCGGCCGCGCGGCCATCGAACCGTTCCCAGAAGGTCAGCGCCCGGCCCAGCGGCAAATGCATGTCGAGCGCGGGGCGTTCATCGACCAGCCCGGCTTCGCCTTCGCGGGTCACGGTGCCGGCATAGGGTTCGAGCAGGCCGGCGAGAATGCGGATCAGGCTGGATTTGCCGATGCCGTTGGCGCCGGCCACGCGGCAGGCCTGACCGGGCGCCAGTTCCAGCGACAGGGCGCGGAACAGGATCCTGTCTCCCCGGCGGCAGGCAAGGCCTTCAGCGACAAGTCGGCACGGTTGCATCGCCGC
>CAZVHM010000123.1:0-5911 GCA_964627175.1 uncultured Novosphingobium sp.
ATCGAGCGGAATGCCGTCGAACAGGATCTTCATGTCCTCGACACTGTCGATCGCCACGCCGGCCTTGCCCACATCGCCCACCACGCGGGGGTGATCGCTGTCATACCCCCGGTGGGTAGCCAGATCGAACGCCACCGACAGGCCCTTTTGCCCGGCCGCCAGGTTGCGGCGATAGAAGGCGTTCGATTCCTCGGCAGTGGAAAAGCCGGCATACTGCCGAATGGTCCACGGGCGGCCAGCATACATCGATGCCCGCACCCCGCGGGTAAACGGCGCAAAGCCCGGCAGGCCGGGATCGGTGGGCACATCTTCTGCGGTATAGAGCGGCTTTACCGCGATGCCTTCCGGCGTGTGCCAGGTCAGATCCCGGCCCTTCACTTCCCGGTCGGCTGCGGCCTGCCAATCCTCAATGTTGGCCATCGGGGCTCTCCATGATCTCGGTGAGGATGCCGTGCATGTCGCTGGGGTGGACAAAGAATATCAAGGTGCCATGCGCACCGATCCGTGGCTCGCCCAGCACGCGCTTGCCCTGCGCCTCGAACCAGGCCTTGGCGGCATGAATATCCGCCACCTCGAAGCAAACATGATGCTGCCCGCCGGCCGGATTCTTCGCCAGCCATTTGCCCACCGGGCTATCCGGCGCCGTCGGCTGCAGCAGTTCCACCTGCGTGCCGACGGTGCCATGCGCGCCCGGCGTGTTGACGAAGCACACCCGCACCTGCTGGCTTTCCAGCACGAACGGCTCGGTAATGTCGGTCGCGCCCATCACGTCGCGCCAAAAGGCGATTGCGGCATCCAGATCGGGCACCGCCACGCCGATGTGGTTCATCCGGCCAAGCTTCATCGCAGCCTTCCTTACAGGGGGATGTTGTCGTGCTTCTTCCACGGGTTCTCGAGGCTCTTGTTGCGCAGCTTGCGCAGCCCCAGCGCGATGCGCCGCCGGGTGGAATGGGGGTGGATCACCTCGTCGATGAAGCCCTTGCTCGCCGCCACGAAGGGGTTGGCGAAGCGGTCTTCGTATTCGGCGGTGCGTTCGGCGATCTTTTCGGGATCGCCCAGATCCTGCCGGAAAATGATTTCCACCGCGCCCTTCGCGCCCATCACGGCAATCTCGCCGGTCGGCCAGGAATAGTTGAGATCGCCGCGCAAATGCTTCGAGCTCATCACGCAATAGGCCCCGCCATAGGCCTTGCGAGTGATCACGGTGATCTTGGGCACGGTCGCCTCGGCATAGGCAAACAGCAGCTTGGCCCCGTGCTTGATGATCCCGCCATATTCCTGCGCCGTGCCGGGCAGGAAGCCGGGCACATCCACGAAGGTCAGGATCGGGATTTCAAAGGCATCGCAGAACCGCACAAAGCGGGCGGCCTTCTTGCTCGCGTTGATGTCGAGCACCCCGGCCAAAACCAGCGGCTGATTGGCAACAATGCCCACCGTGCGCCCCTCCACCCGGCCGAAGCCGACGATGATATTGGCGGCATGGCCCGGCTGGATTTCAAAGAAATCACCTTCGTCCAGCACCTTGCGCACCACTTCGTGCATGTCGTACGGCTGGTTGGCATTGGCCGGGATCAGGGTATCGAGGCTGTCCTCGATCCGGTCCCACGGGTCGCTGGTCGGCCGCTCCGGCACCCCGCAACGGTTGTTGGCAGGCAAATAATCGATCAGCTCGCGCGCGGTCAGCAGCGCCTCGATATCGTTCTCCAGCGCCAGATCCGCGACCGAGGTCCTGGTGCTGTGCGTCACCGCCCCGCCCAGTTCCTCTTGCGTGACGATTTCGTTGGTCACGGTCTTCACCACGTCCGGCCCGGTCACGAACATGTAGGAGCTATCCTTCACCATGAAGATGAAGTCAGTCATAGCCGGAGAATAGACCGCCCCGCCCGCGCAAGGCCCCATGATCAGCGAAAGCTGCGGCACCACGCCCGATGCCAGCACGTTGCGCTGAAAGATTTCGGTGTAGCCGCCCAGCGAGGCGACGCCTTCCTGAATGCGCGCGCCGCCGCTGTCGTTCAGCCCGATCACCGGCGCGCCGACCTTCATCGCCGCGTCCATGATCTTGCAGATCTTCATCGCGTGGCGCTCCGAAACCGCGCCACCAAACACAGTGAAATCCTGGGCATAAACATAGACCAGCCGGCCGTTGATCGTGCCGCTGCCGGTCACCACCCCATCACCGGGGATGGTCGCATCCGGCATCCCGAAATCGACGCAGTTATGCTCGACATACATGTCGATTTCCTCAAACGATCCCTCGTCGAGCAGCACCTCCAGCCGCTCGCGCGCGGTCAGCTTGCCCTTGGCGTGCTGGGCATCGATCCGCTTCTGCCCGCCACCCGCACGGGCGGCAGCGCGGCGCTTTTCCATTTCGGCGATATTGGCAGACATGCTCTCTCCGGCGCTTGTTCGGCCCACCATGGCCTGCGCGATCCGGCGTGGGCTGTCCAATGTTATTCTGCAAAGTTGCGAAGCCAAACTTTGCGAAGTATTGCCATCTCCGCATGGCACCGCGCAGAATCTTTGCAGGCCCCGGCTTGCGCCACATCCGCGCCACGCGGGGGCTGCGCCAGGCCGAAATGGCCGCCACCCTCGGGATCAGCGCCGCTTACCTGTCGCAACTGGAAAACGATGATCGCCCGCTCACCCCCGCGCTGATAGACCGGCTGCGCGCCGCCTTCCCCGTGGAATGGCAGGATGTGCCGCGCAGCGATGCCCTGCCCCTGCAACTGGCGCTGCAACAGGCGGCCAGTTCGCCGCTGCTCGATGGCGAGCTGTCTTCCGCCCAGGCCCGCCGGCTGGCCGAACAGTTTCCCGAATTCGCCGCCCAGTTCGTGCAGCTCGATCAGCTTCACCGGCAAAGCCAGCAACGGCTGGCCATGCTGGATGAAGCGCTCGGCTCGGATGCTGCGGCCGGCGGCAGGCTGCCTTGGGAAGAAGTGCGCGACTGGTTTCACAACGCCAACAACTATGTCGACGCGCTGGATCGTGGTGCCGAAGCCCTTGCCGAAACGCTCTGCACCGATGCCCCGGCCCCGGATATGGCCGGAATGGCCAGCTGGCTGCAAAGCCGCGGCATCGCGGTCGAAATGCGCGCCGGCGCGGGCCTGCGCAGCTATGATAAGGCCCGCCGCGTGCTCGCGCTCGATCCGGTGCAACCACAGGAAAGCAACCGCTTCCACCTTGCCTGGCAAATCGCCAGCATGGCCCTGCGCGAAGACATCGCCGCCATCGTCGCCCATGCCACCCTGCGCACCGACACCGCCCGCGATCTGCTGGCCGTCGGCCTTGGCAATTATGCCGCCGGGGCGATGATCCTGCCCTATGAACGGTTCCGCGCCGCCGCACGCGAAACTCGCCACGATGTGGACCGGCTGCGCTGGTCCTTCGGGGCCAGCTTCGAACAGGTCTGCCACCGCCTGTCCACCCTGCAGCGCCCCGGCGCGCGCGGCACGCCGATGTTCTTCTGCCGGGTGGACATGGCCGGCAACATCACCAAGCGCCATTCGGCCACCCGGCTGGAATTCGCCCGCTTTGGCGGGGCCTGCCCGCTGTGGGTGGTGCATGAAGCGGTGGCCGTACCGGATCGAATCCACGTGCAACTGGCCGAAATGCCGGATGGCGCGCGCTATGTCTCGATCGCCCGCGGGCTGGTCAAACCGGCGGCAAGCTACCGCCAGATCCCGCGCCGCTATGCCGTGGCGCTGGGCTGCGAAGCGGCCTTTGCCCGCGATTTCATCTATGCCGACGGGATCAATCTCGATGGCGATGGCGCGGCCATGCCGATCGGCGCATCGTGCCGCATCTGCCCGCGCGACGATTGCGACCAGCGCGCCTATCCGCCCAGCGACCGCGACATCGCGATCAGCCCCGACACGCGAGGCCTTGTGCCCTATCGCCTGAGCGGTACGAGCCGCTAGACACCGACAGCTCTCGAAAGGCCGGCCACATGAACGATATCCCCTGGGACCAACCCGCCACCCTGGTCGACCTTGACGGCAAGACGCCAGTGATCGCCACGATCCGCGAATGCGTGATGCATTTTGCCCTGTTCAAACCCTTCGCCAAGGAACAGGCCCGCATCCTGCTGACCCGGCCGGTGTTCCGCGAAGGCCGCAAAACCCGCACGTGGATTCTGGAACCAGCCGAAATCCAGCGCCTTGTCGAACGGATGAACGCGGAAAAACTGCACTGATCCCAGCCGCGCGATCAATCTGGACGCCGGCCTACGCGTCGGGCATGGCGCGCCAAGCAACATCATTTACAAGGAATACTCGTGGCACAGGCAATCACGCTCAAGCTGACCGAAGACGAAGCCGAAATGCTGGTGGACGCGCTGGAAGCCGACATGGAAGGCTATCTCGAATCCGCCAAGGAAGCGCGCGGCAACAACCGGCGCGAGGATGTGGCCACCTTCAGCGAAGCGGCCGAGCGGATCCAGGGCCTGCTCAACAAGATCCGCAACCTGCTCGACTAGACTGTGGTTTGGCAAAGCTGGCAGGCGGCTTCATGAACAACACTCCACTGCCCGCCACCTTGCGCGAACTGGCGCCAGACCGCTCCGAACTCGCCCAGCTGGCGGCAGGGTCGTTCCCTTGCCACCTGATCGATTGCGAGCTTGCCGAAGTCGATCTTTCCGGCCTCGACCTTGCCGGCTGGACGTTCGAGCGCTGCGATCTGCGCCACGCCCGGTTCACCGGCGCAAGGCTGGAAGGTTCGCGCTGGCAATCGTGCCGGGGCGGGTTTGCCGATTTCACCGGGGCAGACCTTTCTGACGCGATTTTCGCCTCCTGTGACTTCAACAATGCCGCCCTGCGCCGCAGCGTGCTCACTTCAGCCTCGTTCACCGGCTGCAAGCTGACCGGGGCGGATTTTTCCGAAGCCGCCGGCATGGACCTGCGGTTTGAAGAAACGCTGCTCATCAGCGCCAAGCTGCCGGCGCTTTCGTTTCGCAAGCAAACCCTGCAACGGGTAGATTTCAATCAGGCCGATTTGCGCAAATGCGATTTTCGCGGCGCCGCGTTCGTCGAATGCAGCCTGCGCGATGCCAGCCTCGCCGGCGCCCGATTCGATACCGCCGATCTGCGCGGTGCCGATCTCGGCGGCCTGCGGCTGGTCGATGCCGCGCTGTTTCGCGGCGCCACCATCTCGCGCCAGCAAGCCGGCCAGCTGCTGGCCGAACTGGGCCTGAAAGTGGGCTGAGCGGGCCGATGGCCGATTCAGCCCCCTTCATCGTTACCGCCGAACTGCCGGCAGACCTGTTTGCCTGGGCCAACGGCCTGCGCCGCGCGCACTTCCCGCCTGAACGCAACCACCTGGCCGCCCATGTCACGCTGTTCCACGCCTTCGCACCGTCGCTGCGCGAGGAACTGCTGCCCCTGCTGAAGCGGCTGGCCGCCGCTTGCGCCCCGGTGCCGGCCCGGATCAGCGGGCTCATGTCGCTCGGCCGGGGCACAGCCATCGCCCTTGAAAGCCCCGATATGCTGGCCCTGCGCCAGCAGATCGCCGATCATTTTCACGGCGCGCTGACCGCGCAAGACCAGCACAAGCCGCGCCTGCACATCACCATCCAGAACAAGGTCCTGCCACAGGCCGCCAAGGACCTGCAACAGGCCCTGGCCGGCACCGTCCAGCCGCGCCCGTTCGCCTTCACCGGCCTTGGCCTGCACCTTTATCGAGGCGGTCCGTGGGAAGCGGTCGGCGTGTTCAAATTTCGCGGCAAAGAGGTGGTTGACCGCACCGCCGCGCAAGGCTAGAGGCCGCGCCTGCCCAGCGTTCTCGCAAGGCATCCCTTCGGGGCGGAGTAGCTCAGCTGGTTAGAGCAGCGGAATCATAATCCGCGTGTCGGGGGTTCGAGTCCCTCCTCCGCTACCATCCCTTTCGCAACATTGGCCCACTCTCCAGCCGCCCGCTT
>CAZVHM010000124.1:0-5895 GCA_964627175.1 uncultured Novosphingobium sp.
CGACATCGCCTGGGGCATCTCCGGCGAAGACGCGCTGGCCCTGCACCGCAAGGGCGAGCAGGTCTCGGCCGTGGTTCTCGACGTGGACGTCGAGAAGGAGCGCATCAGCCTCGGCATGAAGCAGCTTGAAAAGGGTGCTCCGGCCGCTGGCGGCGCTGCTGCTTCCGGCTCGCTGCGCCGCGGCGAAGTCGTCACCGTCACCGTTCTCGAAGTCCGCGACGGCGGCCTCGAAGTCCAGGCTGGCGAAGACGGCGCGACCGGCTTCATCAAGCGTTCGGACCTCGGCCGCGACCGCGACGAACAGCGTCCGGACCGCTTCCAGGTCGGCCAGAAGATCGACGCCATGGTCACCGGCTTCGATCGTTCCAAGAAGCCGAACTTCTCGGTCAAGGCCCGCCAGCTGGCCGAAGAGAAGGAAGCCGTGGAACAGTACGGTTCGTCGGATGCCGGCGCTTCGCTGGGCGACATCCTCGGCGCCGCGCTGAAGGCCAAGCAGTAAGCTTCGGCCTGGCGTCAGCCACGAAAAATGCCCGCCCGGTCACCCGACCGGGCGGGCTTTTTCGTTCCCCCACCGCTTGGCTTGTGGCATGATCGCGGTATGCTTGAAGTTCACCAGTTCCCCTGCCGGTCCGACAATTACGGTTTCCTGCTGCACGATCCGGCCAGCGGCGAAACCGCCTGCATCGACACCCCGGATGCCGAAGCCTGCCTGCGCGAGGCAGCACACAGAGGCTGGCAGATCACCCAGATCTGGAACACCCACTGGCATGCCGATCATGCCGGCGGAAACGAGGCGATCAAGGCCGCCACGGGCTGCGCCGTCATCGCCCCCGCGATCGATGCGCCCAAAATCCCGGCAGTCGATCGCACGGTTCAACAGGGCGATGTCGTTCGCCTTGGCGACTGGGAAGCCGATGTGATCGACGTTGGCGGGCATACCCTGGGCCACATCGCCTATCATGTGCCCGAAGCCGGCCTCGCCTTCGTGGGCGATAGCCTGTTCGCGCTGGGCTGCGGCCGGATGTTCGAAGGTACGCCCGCGCAGTTCTGGGCCAGCCTCTGCCGCCTGCGCGCCCTGCCGGGTGCCACCATGCTTTATTGCGCGCACGAATATACCGCTGCCAACGCCCACTTCGCTCTCCATGTCGATCCGGACAACGAAGAGCTGGCCGCCTATGCGGCAGAAGTTTTCCAGCTGCGCGAACAGGGCAGGCCCACAGTGCCCACCACTCTTGCCCGCGAAATCAAGGCCAACCCGTTCCTGAGAGCCGATGACCCAGCCCTTGCCGCCCGCTATGGCGGTGGCGATGCGGTCGCCATTTTCGCGGCCCTGCGCGAGGAAAAGAACAACTTCCGCTAAACATGAGCCCGGCAGGCGCGTGCGCCTGCCCTTCCCTTCAGCGCCAAACCGCCCTAGCATTGCGTCAAGTCGCATGCAGCAAACCACCCAGGGGCAAGGAGGATCGACAACATGCAGGTGATCCGCACGATTGTGTGGGTGGTGTTGCTCATCGCCCTGCTGCTATTTTCGCTGAACAACTGGACCACAATTCCCATAAAGATCTGGGAAGATCTGGTTTGGGAGACGAAACTGCCGGCACTTGTTCTGATCGCCTTCATGCTGGGGTTGCTCCCGATGTGGTTTGTGCATCTTACAGGGCGCTGGCGGCTGCAACGGCGAATCAACTCTCTCGAAGCGATGATCCACCAGCCTTCGCCGGCGCTCACCTCCACTCAACTCGAAGCGGCCAGCTCCTCGGCATCGGCCGATTTCGATCCGACACCCCCGTCGCAAACCCCAGCCAACTGAACCGGAAGCCCATGAATCCCATCTACCTCGCGCTCGATCTGCCCCGCCTCGATGCGGCCGTCGCCCTTGCCCAGAAGGTCAAGGGCCATGTGGGAGGACTGAAGCTGGGGCTCGAATTCTTCTGCGCGCACGGCCACCACGGCGTCCACGAAGTGGCCAAGGTCGGCCTGCCGATCTTCCTCGATCTCAAGCTGCACGATATTCCCAACACCGTTGCAGGGGCGATGCAGTCGATCCACGTGCTCGAACCGGCGATCGTCACGGTTCACGCCTCGGGTGGCCGGGCGATGATGGAAGATGCCAAGGCTGCGGCCGGAGAACACTGCAAGGTCGTCGCGGTTACCGTGCTGACCAGCCTCGATGGTAACGATCTCAAGTCAGTCGGCGTAGACAGCAACCCGCACGATCAGGTTCTGCGCCTGGCTGATCTCGCACAGGAAGCCGGGCTCGATGGTATCGTCTGCTCCGGGCACGAAGTGGGCGAAGTGCACAAGCGCTGGAAAAACGGCTTCTTCGTCGTTCCCGGCCTGCGCCCGGCCGATGCGGCGCTGGCCGATCAGAAGCGCGCCGTGACTCCGCGCGCCGCGCGCGATGCCGGGGCCAGCGTGCTGGTGATCGGTCGCCCGATCAGCCGCGCCGAAGATCCGGTCGCCGCCGCCCGCGCGATCGAAGGAACTCTGTGATCCGGCCGTGATTCGCCCTGCTCGCCTTGATGATGTGGCCGCCCTTCGCGCCCTGGTCGAAAGCACCTATCGGGGCGATCAGGCGCGGCAGGGGTGGACTCACGAAGCAGACCTCCTCACTGGCGCCCGCACGTCCGATGCCGAACTGGCCGCGACCATCGTCAACCCGGCCCACTCGGTCCTGGTGGCAGAACGCGAAAATGCGCTGGTCGGCACGGTCACGGTCAGCGCGGCCGGGCCGGCGCGGGCCTATCTCGGCATGCTCTCGGTCGCCCCGGGGCAACAGGGCAGCGGCCTTGGGCGCAGGCTGATCATCGCTGCCGAGGCTGAAGCCCGGCGGCACTTCGGCGCGCTGGTGATGGAGATGACGGTGATCGAGCGCCGTCACGAACTGATCTCCTGGTACGAACGGCGCGGTTACCGGCTGACGGGAGAAACCAGGCCTTTCCCAGCCGCTCCGGAAGAACCGGTCGATTTCGCGATGGTGGTGATGGAGCGTTCGCTTTCGTGAACGGTTCAGCCCACCGCAAGCCGCACGGGCGCAGCACCGGAACGACAGTACGGGAGCCAGTAACGATGAAGCGCATGTTCCTTCCCCTGGCCGCAAGCCTTGCCATTCTGCCCGCTCTCGCCGCCACCGCGCACGCGCAAGCCGCAGCACCCGCGCTTGCCGCCAATGGCACCCTGCTGACGCTATCCGCCGATGGCCGGGTCAGCCGCGCGCCCGATCTGGCAGTGTTCAGCGCCGGCGTCGTCAGCCAGGGCAAGACCGCATCGGAAGCCCTCGCCGCCAATGCCGCCGACATGAACCGCGTGGTGGCCGCGCTGAAGCGAGCCGGTATTGCCGACCGCGACATCCAGACCAGCAACCTCTCGCTCAGCCCGGTCTACCAGCCCCAGCGCAGCCTGCCCGATGGCACGATTGCTCCGCCCCAGCCGCGCATTGTTGGCTATCAGGCCAACAACCAGGTCACCGTGCGCCAGCGCAAGCTCGCAGAATTCGGCAAGGTGATCGACACCCTGGTCGCGGCCGGCGCCAATCAGGTGAACGGCCCCAGCTTCGAGGTGGATCAGCCCGATCCCGCGCTCGATGAAGCGCGCACCGCCGCGATGGCGAAAGCCCGCGCCCGCGCCGAACTCTATGCCCGGGCGGCTGGCCTGCGGGTGAACCGCATCCTGTCTATCAACGAAAGCGGCGGCTGGTCTCCGCCCCAGCCCGTGATGTACCGGATGGCGGCAATGGAAGCGGCGCCCGCCGCGCCCTCCCCGGTCCACGCCGGCGAGATGCAGCTCAGCATCAATGTTGCGGTGCAATTCGAACTGGTGCCCTGAACTCTCGACGGAAAGCCCCGAGCCGCCTAGGGCGGAACCATGGCTGAACCGGCAATCAAGATCTGCGGCATTTCCACGGCTCAGGCGCTCAACGCCGCAATCGCGGCGCGCGCCACGCACGCCGGCCTCGTGTTCTTTCCGCCATCACCCCGCAATGTCACGCTGCACGAGGCATCGGCCCTTGGCGGCAGCGCGGCGGGCCGCATCCTGCGGGTGGGCCTGTTCGTGAACGCCGAAGATGCGCTGCTCGGCGATGCAGTGGCCGCCGCCCGGCTGGATGCGATCCAGCTACACGGCCAGGAAAGCCCGGAGCGCGCCGCCGATCTGCGCGCCCGCTTCGGCCTGCCGGTCTGGAAAGCCGTCTCCGTCGCCACGGCCGAGGATGTAGAACGCGCAGCCCGGTTTGTCGGCGCGGCCGATCTCGTGTTGTTCGATGCCAAGACGCCGAAGGGCACACTGCCCGGCGGCATGGGCCTGACGTTTGACTGGACCTTGCTGGCCGGCTGGAAAAACCGTGCGCCCTGGGGTTTGGCCGGCGGGCTCAACCCGGCCAACGTCACCGAGGCAGTGCGTCTCACCCAGGCGCCGCTGGTCGACACCTCGTCCGGCGTGGAAAGCGCGCCCGGGATCAAGGACGATCCGCTGATCGCGCAATTCTGCGCCGCCGCCCGCGCCTGAAAAAAGGGCGGCCCGTTGCCAGGCCGCCCCCCGTTTCGCTTCCCTGGGCCGGATCAGAACCGGACGCCAAGCCCTGCCATCAGCGCATCGGAATCCTGCGCATTGGAGGTGAAGAAGTGGCGATATTCAACCTTGCCGTAGAACATCGGCGCCACCGGCACTTCGGCGCCAACGCCGGCATGCCACGATCCCTTGCACAGGTCGCATGGCTCAGTGGAATAACCGCCGGCGGCAAAGGCCTTGGTGCCGGCCAGCTTCGCACCCAGGCGGCCAGTAAAGCCCCAGGCAACCTTGGTGTCGGAAGTCAGGATCTTGTCGCCCGAAATCTCGATACCGCTGAATGCGGCCGGACCGAGGTCGAAGTCATAGCCACCGGCCACGCCGGCCACGCCCTTGCTGGCACCCGGCAGCCAATACACGCCACCGCGTGCTTCGGCGCGGATCTCGTTGGCAAGGGCCGGGGTCGCGGCAGCGCCCAGGGTGGCAGCGGCGGCGAGCAGCGGAAGGACAAACTTGCGCATGATATACTCCTGTATTCCTTCGCTCCCGCGCAGCGGATTTGCGCGTCGGGAACAGCTTCCGGTTAAGCGCCGGTTTCTGTCAGGCAGATGAACACAAGCGCCCGCCAAACCTTTCAGCCACAACCCTGTTGCATTCGCGCCACAGCCAGAATTGGCCTGAAGCCCTGCCCATCCGGGCCAAGGGTTGCGCCGAATCTGGACATCCGCCGCCCCATCTGCCAAGCGCCGGGAATGACCGGACAGAACCCCAACAGCTTCCGCAACCAGCCCGACGATCGCGGCCATTTCGGCCAGTTCGGCGGCCGCTACGTTGCCGAAACGCTGATGCCGCTGATCCTCGACCTCGAGCGGGAATATACCGCCGCCAAGGCCGATCCGTCCTTCCAGGCCGAGTTTGACGATCTTCTCGAACACTATGTCGGGCGCCCCAGCCCGATGTATTTCGCCCCCCGGCTGACCGAGGAGCTGGGCGGCGCGCAGGTCTGGTTCAAGCGCGACGAGCTGAACCACACCGGCGCACACAAGATCAACAACTGCATCGGCCAGATCCTGCTGGCGATCCGCATGGGCAAGACCCGGATCATCGCGGAAACCGGCGCCGGCCAGCATGGCGTGGCCACGGCCACGGTCTGCGCCCGCTTCGGCCTGCCCTGCACGATCTTCATGGGGGCAACCGACGTTGCCCGCCAGCAGCCCAACGTATTCCGCATGAAGCTGCTCGGCGCCGAAGTCGTGCCGGTTACCGCCGGCGCGGCCACGCTCAAGGATGCGATGAACGAGGCGCTGCGCGACTGGGTCGCCAACGTCCACAACACCTTCTACATCATCGGCACCGCCGCTGGCCCGCACCCCTATCCGGAACTGGTCCGCG
>CAZVHM010000125.1:0-5638 GCA_964627175.1 uncultured Novosphingobium sp.
CTCGCTGCCTGCACGGTCAGCTTCAACCATTTCACCTATCCGCCGGCCGAAGGGCTGGAAGGCGCCGCCCTGTTCCGCAAGGCCTACGAGGATCCCTCGATCGGCTTCATCGCCGCGCAGGTCGCGGCCCACATCAATGACTGGGCAAATTTTACGACGAGCTCGGCCGCGAGCTGAGCCTCTACGTCCGGCAGCTGGCCTGGCTCGGCACCGCGCCGAAGCCGCGCCAGTCCGGCGGCAAGACTACTGACGATCCTGATCCGCAGACCCGGCTCCAGCGCATGACGGCGGACGGCATCGTCCCCGACATGCCGCCGATCCGTACCCCATGGATCATCGACACCCTGATGGACATCGGCGCATCCGAGCCCGGCGCCATGGGTGCGGTGCCGCTATCGTGGGGCACCATCGTCCATTGGCAGTCGTGCATGGGCGTTGACCTCGCACCCTGGCTCTGCCGGCTGCTTCGCCGCCTGTCGGTCGAGTTCGTCACCGAAAGCCAGAATGCCAGGGAACCCGATTGCCCAGCGCCCTGGACCGACATCGCCGAAGGTCACAACCGCACCACCATTTCCCGGAAAGTCTCCCAGGCCTTCCGGGCGCTGATCATGTCGAAGGAGGATCGCCCATGAAAGCCGGCACCCTCGAGATCGAAATGATCACCAACATCGCCCGTCTCCAGAAGGAGATGGCGGACATGAAGCGCGCCGTTGGCGGTACGATGAACGACATCGTGGCGACCGCCGACCGGGCAGATCGGGCGATGGAGCGGGTCGGCACCGGCGGCATGACCCGCATGGGCGGCTCGGCGCGGCTTGCCGGCCACCATGTTCAGAACCTGATCTACCAGGTCAACGACATGGTGGTGAGCCTGGCCTCAGGCCAGAAGCCGATGACCGTGTTCATGCAGCAGGGCTCGCAGATCGGCCAGATCGCGATGCAGGCCGGTGTCGGCATCGGCGGCATGGCCCGGGCATTGCTGGGGCTTGCTGCCAGTGCAGCTGCTGCCGCGCTCACCAATCCCTATCTGTTGGCTGCGGCTGCCGCTGCCGGGATTGCGTTCGGCGCGTTCAAGATGTTCCAGTCGAGCGTGAAGCAGTCGGGGGAACTCGACCGCTATGCCCAGAGCCTTGGCCTGACCGCGAAGGAGATGGAGAAGCTGGGCCCGGTCGGCGTGACCGCCGGCGACGTCATGCGCGGGCTGTGGCGCACGATCAGCGACGGGCTCAACCTCGGCCCGGTGTTCACCAGCCTCAAGGACTGGGCCGTCTGGGCCTTCCAGAAGGTGCTCGAGGTCGGCAAGATCAGCATCGCGGTAATCTATGCCGGCTGGGTCGGCGGGTTCAGTGCGATCCGCACCGTCTGGCAGGCGCTGCCCGGCATGATCGGTGAAGCCGCTGTTGGTGCTGCCAACCTGGCCATCAGCGGGATTGAGTATCTCGCCAACAAGGCCATCGCCGCGCTCAACTGGCTGGCAAGCTGGGTCAACCCGGTGCTCGACCGGGTGGGACTTGCGACCATCAACAGACTCGAGACGGTCGCCCTCCCGCGCATGGAAAACAGCTTTGCCGGCTCGACCGCCCGCATGGGGGCGACGGTCCGCGACGAGTTCACCTCGGCCTTCGGCGACGCCATGACCATGATGGATGCGTTTTCGGCCCAGTGGCGCGACAACACCCTGCAAGCCGCCCGCGATCGGCTCGCTGCCGATGCGGCAGGGATCCGCGCTGATCGCTCGGACCGGACAGGCCGCACCGGAACCGGCCGCAACAGCCGCGAGGAAAGCGAAGCCGAGCGCGCCCTGCAGGCAGCGCAGGAGTTCGCCGCCAACCTGGCGCTGGAAACCGCGAAGATCGGCAAGACCCCAATCGAGATCAAGCGGATGGAAGTCGCCATGGCCGCGCTCAAGGCCCCGACCGACGCCGCGCGCATTGCCATTCTCGAAGCTGGCGAGGCCTGGGAGCAGGCCACCCGCGCCTTCGCGACCTCGGAATTCCTGCGCCAGACGGTCGCACCGCTCGAACTGCAGGTCTCGCTGCTGGGCCAGTCGGCCCGCGCGCAGGCGCTGGCCAACCTCGAAGCCGAACGCGAGCAGGTCGTCCTCGAGCGCGGGGTCGAGGCCTGGGAGCGCTATCGCGCCGCGCGCACCCAGCTGATCGAGCATGATTTTGGCCTGAAGGAACAGGAGCAGTATCTCGATACGCTGCAGGAGATGGCCGACCAGACCCGGACCGCGGCGCAGGGCATGGCCGAAGCCTTCGGCAGTGTCGGCGGTGCGATCGGGGCGGTTGCGGCCGAGTTTGCCCGCTATGCCGCCGACCAGGAAGCTGCCACCCGGCGCATTGCCGAAGCCGAGCGCGAATACGGCCGCGCCTCGTTCCAGTATGCCGCTGCGCGAACCGCGCAGGCGGCAGCCGAGATCAACCACTACGGCAATCTCGCCAGCGCCGCGAAGGGCTTCTTCAAGGCGGGCTCGAAGGGATTCCAGGCGCTGGAGGCGGCCGAGAAGGCTTTCCGGGCCTCTGAACTGGCCATGGCGATCAAGAACGCCGCGGTAAAGATCGGGCTGATCGGCGCGCAGACGACCGCCAAGGTCGCCTCCGACACCGCCATGGCCGCCTCCGATACGGCGCGGGCCGGTGTCGAACAGGGCAACTCGATCATCACCACCGGCATCAAGGCGGTCGAGGCCGTGGTCAACGCGATCCGCTCGCTGCCATTCCCGCTCAACATTGCTGCCGGCGCAGTCACGGCCGGTGTCATTGCCTCGCTCGGCGTTGCGATCGGCGGGGCCTTTGGCGGCGGCGGACCGAGGCCTGAACCCGCCAACGACGGCACCGGCACGGTGTTCGGCGATGCGGAAGCCAAGTCCGAGAGCATCGCCAGGGCCATCGACCACCTGCGCGAGGTCGACACGCTGACTATGCGCTATTCCGCCGCCATGCTGGCGTCGCTCCGCAGCATCGAAGCCAATATCGGCGGGCTCACCAATCTCATCATCCGCACCAATGGTGCCGAGGATCTCGCTGCCGGTGTGCAGACTGGGTTCAAGCCGACCGGCGTCACCGCCATCCTGGGCGGGGCGATGCAGAAGGTTGGCTCGGTCCTCGACAAGATCCCGGTGATCGGCGGCATCCTGGGCGGTGTTGTCGGCGCGATCGGCAAGCTGATCGGCTCGCTGTTCGGCACCAAGACCAGCGTCGTCGGGCAAGGCATTTACGGTGGTGCCCAGTCACTCGGCGGCATCATGTCCGGCGGGTTCCAGGGGCAATATTACACCGACATCCAGAAAAAGAAGAAGTTCCTCGGGATCACGACCAGCACCCGCTACAGCACGCAATATTCCGAGGCGAGCGGCGAGCTGGAACGCCAGTTCAGCCTGATCTTCACCGGCTTCTACGATGCCATCTCGGCCGCTGCCGGCCCCCTCGGCCTGTCGCTCGACGAGGTGCAGGCCCGGCTCGACAGCTTCGTCGTCAACATCGGCAAGATCGATCTCAAGGGCCTGACCGGCGCGCAGATCCAGGAGAAGCTCGCAGCAGTGTTCGGTGCCGCGGCCGACAATCTCGCGCGCTATTCCATTGCCGGTCTCGACCAGTTCCAGAAGGTCGGCGAAGGTTATTTCGAGACCCTGATACGGGTCGCCTCGAGCGTCGAGGCGGTCACACAGTCCATGACCATGCTGGGCCGGTCCACCACCCTGACGATCGCGGCGTCTATGGATCTGGTCGAGCTATTCGGCTCGGTCAGCGACATGGTGTCCGCCACCGACGAGTATTTCACGCTCTATTACACCGGCACGGAACAGGCAGCTGCACGCACGGCGCAGATGACCTCTGCGCTGGCCAGCATGGGTCTCGCCATGCCCGACAGCATCGCCGGTTTCCGGGCGCTGGTGGAAGCCCAGGACCTCACCACCGAGGCCGGGCGGGCGGCCTATGTCGCCCTGATCCAGCTGGCCCCGGCGTTCGCGGACCTGGTGGGCGCAGCCCAGGATGCGGCCAGTGCCGCCGCCATTGCCGACGAACGCTTGTCGCTCGAGCGCCGCCTGCTGGAACTGCAGGGCGATACCGCGGCGCTGCGGGCGCTCGACCTTGCCCAGCTCGACGCATCCAACCGGGCGCTGCAGCAGCAGATCTGGGCGCTCGAGGACCAGCGGCAGGCGGCCGAAGCGGCGGCCAGTGCCGCCGAGAAGCTGCGCTCGGCCTGGGCGGCGATTACCGATGCCCTGATTGCCGAGATCGAGCGGATCCGGGGCGTCCTGGGCACGAAGTCCGGCAGCTATGCCGAGGCGCTGGCGAAGTTCAACAATGCTTCCATGCTGGCTCGCGGTGGTGACCAGGAGGCCGCCAAGGCGCTGCCGGGTCTGAGCCAGGCGCTGCTGTCACAGGCTGCCGAAACTGCCCGCTCGTCGGAGGACCTGGCGCGGCTGCAGGGCCTGACGGCCGCCAGTCTGGAACAGACGCTGGCGATCATCACCCAGGCCGCCAGTAGCGGCACGGCCACCGATGCAGGCGCGGCCGCATCCAGCGCTCCCGGCTGGTGGGAGCAGTTCGCCGCCAACCAGATGGGCACGGCGACCATTCCGGCCAACGACGGCCAGACGGCGCTGCTAGATGAAGTGCGGGCACTGCGGCAGGAAGTGGCGGATCTGCGCGGTGAACAGCGCATTGCCTCGGCCGCGATCGCCTCGGGCACCACCAAGACCGCCCGGATCCTCGAGCGGGTGACCCCGGATGGCGACGCCCTGTCGGTGAGGACAGCGGCATGAAGCTGATCCGCCCGATCGAGATCAGCGACGCGATGCTGACCAGCAGCACCGTGCCCGAAGACGATCATCCCGCCTGGAATGCCGGCACGGCCTATGTGACCGGCAACCGGGTGATCCTCGCCTCTACCCATAGGCGCTACGAGTCGTTGGCGGCGTCGACCGGGGTCAACCCGGCGAGCGATCCGACCAAGTGGCTCGACCTCGGCCCGACCAACCGCTGGGCCATGTTTGATGCGCGGGTCGGCACAGCAACCACAAGAACCGCTTCGCTCCAGGCCGTGCTGGCGCCGGGTGCCATTGATGCCGTGGCGCTGATCGACACCGATGCCGAAAGCGCCACCGTCACGCTGACAGTGGATGGGGTGACCAACTACACCAGCACGCAGAGCTTCAACCTTGGCGGCAATGCCATCGACAACTGGTTCTCGTGGTTCTTCGAGCCGATCGGCCGCAAGTCGACGCTGCTGTTCCTCGACGTGCCGGTCTACGCGAACGGCGTCGTCACCGTCACCATCACCCGCGACAATCCTGCCGACACCGTCTCCTGCGGCACGCTGCTGGTCGGCCGCCAGTTCTCGATCGGCGAGACCGAGCATGGCGCCGATATCGGCATCATCGATTACAGCCGCAAGGAAGCCGACCAGTTCGGCGTCATCTCGGTGGTCGAGCGGGCATTTGCCAAGCGCATGACCGCCCGGGTCGTCATGCAGACCGATGCGGTCGATGACGTCCACCGCAACCTTGCCGGCCTGCGTGCCACCCCGGTCCTCTGGATCGGGTCCGAGGCCTTCGAGAGCCTGACTGTCTACGGCTTCTACAAGGAGTTCTCGATCGACCTTGCCTACCCGACCGTCAGCTACTGCAGCC
>CAZVHM010000126.1:0-5553 GCA_964627175.1 uncultured Novosphingobium sp.
CAACCCGCTGTTCCTGCTCGACGAGATCGACAAGCTGGGCCAGGATTTCCGTGGCGACCCGGCGTCTGCCCTGCTGGAAGTGCTGGACCCCGAACAGAACACCAAGTTTCAGGACCACTATCTGGAGGTCGACTATGACCTGTCGGATGTGATGTTCGTCTGCACGGCCAACAGCCTGAACCTGCCCCAGCCGTTGCTGGACCGGATGGAGATCATCCGGCTTGAAGGCTATACCGAGGACGAGAAGGTCGAGATTGCCGAGCGGCATCTGATCGACAAGCAGATCGAGGCGCACGGATTGAAGAAGGGTGAGTTCACCCTGACGCACGAAGGGCTGCGCGACCTGATCCGCTATTACACCCGCGAGGCCGGCGTGCGCACGCTGGAGCGCGAGATTGCCCGGCTGGCCCGCAAGAGCCTGCGCCGGATTCTGGAAGGCAAGGACAAGGCGGTGGTGATCACCCCGGAAAACCTGTCCGACTTTGCCGGGGTCCGCAAGTACCGGCATGGCGTTTCGGATACCGAGCACCAGGTGGGCGCGGTGACCGGTCTCGCCTGGACCGAAGTGGGCGGCGAGCTGCTGACGATCGAAAGCGTGACCGTGCCCGGCAAGGGCGCGGTGCGGACCACCGGCAAGCTTGGCGAGGTGATGAGCGAGAGCGTGCAGATGGCCTTCAGTTTCGTGAAGGCACGCAGCCCTGCTTATGGCATCAAGCCCAGCCTGTTTCAGCGTAAGGATCTGCATATCCACTTGCCCGAAGGCGCCGTGCCCAAGGATGGGCCAAGCGCGGGCATCGGGATGGTGACGGCGATGGTTTCGACCCTGACCGGCATTCCGGTTCGTGCCGATGTGGCGATGACCGGCGAGGTGACCCTGCGCGGCCGCGTGCTGGCGATCGGCGGGCTCAAGGAAAAGCTGCTTGCCGCGCTGCGGGGTGGAATCAAAACTGTGCTGATCCCCGAGGAGAACCGCAAGGATCTGGCCGAGATTCCGGCCAACATCCTGTCTGGGCTGGAAATCGTTCCGGTCAGCCATGTCGATGAGGTGCTGGCGCGGGCCTTGACTGAGCCGGTGGTGCCCATCGAGTGGACGGAAGCAGACGACCTTGCCACTCAGCCTGGCGCTACCCAGCCGGGGCAGGCGGCTACTCCGACCGCGCACTGATCCGGGCCGGCAAGCGCCGGTCTGGTTTTGCCGCCTGATTCTGCCGCACTGCAGCGATTCCGGCTTTTTCGGGGTCGCTGCGGGTGGCTGAAGCCTCTTGCCGGCGATTCGGAGGCTCAATCCACGGAAAAACAACCTCAAGTCGGGGGTAAATGGCGGTTGTTGGCGGCTTTTCGCTTTGACAGGTGCTGCAAAAATCGCTCAATTCCGCGCGCACCGAGGCGATTCAAAAATCACAGCGGTTTTCACACGAGGTAGGGGGTTCCCGAATGAACAAGAACGAACTGATCGGCGCGGTTGCCGAATCCAGCGGCCTCACTCGCGCCGACGCCACCAAGGCTGTCGAGGGCGTTTTCGATGCAATCACCGGCGCCCTGAAGGCGGGTGACGAAGTTCGCCTGGTTGGCTTTGGCACCTTCTCGGTTGCCCGTCGCAAGGCTTCCACCGGCCGTAACCCCCGCACGGGCGAACCGATGGCCATCAAGGCTTCGGCTCAGCCGAAGTTCAAGGCCGGCAAGGGCCTGAAGGACTCGGTCAACTAAGACCGATTTCGTCCGGCCTTGCGCCTCAGGCCGGGCCACGGATTTCGCCGCGCTTCCAAGAGGAGGCGCGGCGTTTTTCATTTTAACGGGTCAGGCGCACCAGCGCGGTGGGGGCGTTTGTGCTGCGCGGGGTGAGCGCCCATGACAGGCGCTGTCCGGCGGCATCGGGCAGCGGCCCCTCGTCAGTGTTGTTGGCCAGCACCTGCCCATCGGTAGTCAGGGCGAAGGTGCCTTCAAATGTGGGCGCCGCGCTGGCGGCTTCCTTGTCCCCGCTGGCCGCCATGGCCCCGCTCATCATCGCGAGCATGGGGTTCCCCGCCCCGGAAACGCCTGCGAATCCCGGAGCATCGACGCGGATCGAGCCATCTGTGCGGCGGGTCAGCTGCACGAAGGCATTGGCCAGCGGGAAGCGTTCGATCGTGGGGAAGGTGAAATCGTGGTCGAGCCGGCCAGAAATCGCATAATCCACTAAGAACAGGCCATCGCCCTTATAGATCACGCTGTGCCAGCCAGCTTGCCGGCGCAGGCGGGTGGCAAGCTCCTCGGCTGCTACGGGACTTGCGGGATCGATGCCGCCGAACAAGGTTTTCATCTGCTCCGCCTCGCGGGCGCGGCGTTCGGCCGTGGCGGTGCGGGACTGTTCCCATTGCTTCTTCTGTTCCGCGATCTCGCCCGGGTTGCACGTGCGCCGGGCCATCGCATCGTCGAAGCAGGGCGAGGGCGTGAATTTCTCATCCTTGCGGGCCTGCTCGGCCGTTTTGCTCAGCGCCAGCAGGTGGATTTCGCCGCGATAGGTAAAGCTGAACCGGCCGTCGTTGCGCAGATCCAGCGCTGAGGCGAACCTGCCCGGAGAAAGCAGGCAAGCCGACAGCGCCAGCGCCAGGGCGACCAGAACGATTGCAGCATGCCGCCGCGGCAAAACGTGGCCCATGTCAGGTTCCCTTGCGGATCAGTCTTCGGTCTGCCGGGTCGCCACGGCATAGAGTGCGATGGCCGCTGCATTGGAAACATTGAGGCTTTCCATCGCCGCGCTGATCGGCAGGCGGGCGAGGGCATCGCAATGCTGGACGATGTTGTGCCTCATGCCTTCGCCTTCCGCGCCGAGAATCAGTGCAACCGGCCCTGTGGGCAGTGCATTCGCCAGCGTGACGGGGCCTTCGCCGTCGAGGCCGATCCGCCAGTAGCCCGCCTCGGCCACTTCATCGAGCGCGCGGGCCAAGTTTACCACGCGAACCCAGGGAACTACCTCCAGCGCGCCGGATGCGCTTTTCGCCAGGGTGCCCGATTCGGGCGGAGCGTGGCGATCCTGGGTGACGATCGCACAGGCATTGAAGGCTGCGGCTGAGCGCAGGATCGCGCCAACATTGTGCGGATCGGTGACCTGATCGAGAATCACCAGCGGGCGAGTCGGGTCGCCATCCAGCACCTCGTCGAGGAAGATGTCTTCCAGCGAATCGCAATCCAGGACCAATCCCTGGTGCGGAGCGTCACGCGCGACGAGTCGCGCAAGGTCGGCGACATCGGCCCATTCCACCGGGAAATTGGCCGGCAATTCGCCGTCGAGATTGGCCACCGCCTCACGCGTTGCCCACAGCTTGCGGTGCTTGCGTTCGGGATTCTTGAGCGCGGCTTCGACTGCGTGGTGCCCCCACAGGCGGACCGCGCCGGCCGATCCGCGCCCCGAACCGCGCCCGCCCTTCATGCGGCCGGCCCGGCCGCGCAGGGCGCGTGAGGGCCGATCCTCCCGCCCGGCAGCCGGAGCCGTGCTGTCGGAATCGCGGTCCATGTGCCCGCCGCGGCGCTTTGCCATCGAAATATGTCCTTCCTGTCGATTTCTTGTGCCGCTCATGCCCGCCCCCCCATTGACAGGCAAGCGTCCGTTCGCCAAAGGGGCCGCCTCTCGGCCGGACGGCCCCACTTTTCGGGGCCAACACGCGGGGCAACCCGCAACCGGCAAGCTGGTGTGGACAGGTGGCCGAGTGGTTAAAGGCAGCAGACTGTAAATCTGCCCGCGCAAGCGTACGCTAGTTCGAATCTAGCCCTGTCCACCACCATCTACGAGCAAACCCGCAGAAAGCTGCGAGTTTGCTCTTGGTTCGCCAAAGCTGGTTCTCCAATCATTGTGGCAGAGGGTTGCGAGTTTCCGTGTCTGGTGGCGGAATTCCTGTACGCAATCGGCTTTCGTCAGGTCTGCAGTCCGCGTCCAGGTGAGTCGGCTCGACCTGCAAACGACTGCTTTCGGCCGACGCGTTGAGATCGACTTTCGGCAGGTTGCTGCCTAAGGTCTTGACCATGGGTAGTGTGCACAAATTTCAGCGTCCGCCAAAGAATGAGCGGCAGTTCAAAGGCTGTCGACCGACCTCGCCAAATGGACCGCGCGGCAGGAAATCTGAATGTTGGCAGCTGCGCAATTGGCAGAAAAGTTTGATCGCCTGGTCGGCGCTTGTGCTCCTTGCGGTGGGGATTTGGGGCATTGGCAGGATACTATAGTGGGGCCTAAATTGGCGGTGCCGCTGACAAACCAGTCGTTGAGAGCTGGTTTGGCGAGCCCCGAAGCGGACCGTCGTTCAGGTCAGGTTCGCCAATCGCAACCGGGCGGTGGTTTATGGTCGTAGACCTGCTAGGCAGGGCAGCATGACCAAGATCCACAAGCTTTCCGGTATCGTCGAAGTCGGCGGGCATCAATATGAGTGGGAACTGCGGAGCGAGCCGCAGTGGGGCGAGTCTGAAGGCTGGAAAGGCATGACCGTCGCTTTGCTGCGCAAGCACACCCAACGCGGAGCTTTGCTGGAATTCCCCCCGCCGAAACGCTTGCTGAAAGGCATGCAACGAGGCCGCCTCCAGATCGGCGACGCTATTGTAATCAGGGGCATTCAGGCAGCGTTGCACGCCGGCTGGGAGCCTGCTTCTCGGGGAAAGCCGATGGTTTTCGAAGTCGATGCTGATGGCAACTAGCCACAGGCCGCCTTACGGGGGCAAGCCGTGCTGCACGGCCATTCTTCCTGTGGGAGAGGGGCGATGAGGATTTATTTTAATCGCCCAACCAATCGGCTGTGATCTCGCCCATATGCCCCTCGGGCGCCAGCGCGGCGCGCAGGGCTTCCAGCAGAGGCGGCAGCGCCTGGGTGAAGGCGTAGGGCGGGTTGACGATAAACAGGCCTGCGCCGTTATAGATGCCGGGCTGATCGTCATCGTAGAGCCAGTGCTCGATGCTCAGAAATTTCGGGATGCCGAGATTGCGCAACTTGTGCTTCCACTGCGCGTGCGTGGGGCGCTCCTTCAGCGGAAACCAAATCACCGTCACGCCATGCGCCCATTTGCGGTGAGCCGCGGCGAGGGTAGCTGTAATACGTGCGCGTTCGTCCGGCTGCTCATACGGCGGGTCGAGCACCACTACCCCCCGCGCGGTGCGGGGCGGCAGCATCGCCAGCCAAAACTCGTAAGCGTCGCGCTCATGCACGGCGGCGGATGTGCCGCGCATCACGCCGCGCAGGGCATGGACGTCCTCGGGATGCTTTTCGTTCAGGATCAGGAAATCCTGCGGGCGCAGAAGCTGCGCCAGTATCCGCGGCGATCCGGGATAGAGGTGCGGCTCAGCCCCGACATTCACCGCCTGTACGGCGGCGCGGTAGTCGTTCAGCAAGGGGGTCGGGTCGGCAAATGCCCGCAGCACGCCCTGCGTGGATTCGCCGGTGCGTTGGGCATCCTCGCCGTCAAGGTCGTACAGCCCGCAGCCGGCATGGGTGTCGATCAGGGTCAGCGCGCTCTGTTTTTGCTGCAAAGCGCGTACAAGGGCGATCAGCAGGCTGTGCTTCACGACATCGGCGCTATTGCCGGCATGGAAGG
>CAZVHM010000127.1:0-5112 GCA_964627175.1 uncultured Novosphingobium sp.
AGTCGAAGAACACGATGTACGGGCCCTTGTTGCAGACCGGAGCCGGCGGCGGGGGCGGCGGGGGCGGCGGGGGCGGCGGGGGCGGCGGCGGCGGGGGCGGCGGCGGAGCCGGTTCCACCGGAGCCGGAGCGCCACCGAAGTTGTAGGTCAGCGTGCCGAGCAGCGAGTGCGAGCGGAGCTTGCCGCGCAGGTCGCCACCTTCAAGGTCGAGGCGTTCGGTGTTGAAGAAGCGATACTTCAGGCCGAGATCGACGTTCGAGCTGATCGGCGCACGAATGCCGGCCAGAACCTGCCAGGCAAAGCCGGTGTCGCTGTCGTTCACTACGGGAGCGTTGGGGCTGAAAGCGATCTTCACGCCGCCACGGGCAACCCCGGCGCCGCCGCCGACGAAGCCCTGCAGACCATCATCGGGACCGAAATCGAGCAAGCCGTTCAGCATGAAGCTGAGCGCATCGATCTTGCCATAGACGTCGGGGAACGTGTCCGAAACGCCGAAAGCTGTAACCGCCTTTACTGCGGCCCGGCGATAGCTTGCCTCGGTTTCCAGACGGAACGGACCGAAGTCGTAGCCGACGATGCCGCCGAAGTCGTAGCCGGTCTTGGTGTCGATCGTGGCCGTACCAATGCTTTCCTCGCCAACGGCGGTGCCGTTCATGTCCTCGAAGATCACAGCGCCGGCATCGCCTTCGATGTACCACGAGTTTTCACGGGCCAGCGCCGGGGTGGCGAGCGCCGTGGTGGCCACGGCGGTAAGGAGAAAGAGTTTTTTCATTTTGCCCTCATTAGTTGGGATTGCATTCAACTAGCGCCCAACAAGGACGTATTCAATCACGATTAGTTCCTGCGGTGTCGGAAAAACATTCTGGCTGTTGCAATGTTGCATCACCTTGGAGAACCGAGGCGATCTTCCTGCATCCCGCAGAATATTGTGCCACAACAAAAAAGCGGCCCATGAGAGGGGGCTGCAGTGCTGGTGCGCGGCCCGACTGGTGAAAATTCCCATCAGTCAAAGACAATGGTTCCGAAGAATTTGCCCGGTTTACCTCAATTGCGCGGAGTTTTGGCTCATTGCCACGGCCGCGTGGCGCCCGGTTCCAGCCGTTCCATCAATTCCAGCCGCCGGGCCTGGCGGGATTCCAGCGCGAGAGTGAGGATCGGCTGAGGGCGTTTGACGAATTGGCGCGGGGACATGCCGAACAATTGCGTGAACTCGCGGATCAGGTGACTCTGGTCGTAGAACCGCAGCACCATTTCCTCCGCCTCGGCACTGTCGGCCACGCCGCGCAGGTGGCTGGCCATGTCCAGCGCGCGGGCGCGGCGCAGCACTTGCTTGGGCGCCATGCCGAAATCGCGCCGGATGATCCGTTCCAGCCGCTTCTGGGAAATGC
The DNA here is from genome assembly GCA_964627175.1 of uncultured Novosphingobium sp. GTDB lineage: Bacteria > Pseudomonadota > Alphaproteobacteria > Sphingomonadales > Sphingomonadaceae > Novosphingobium. Next base: position 1,389 of record CAZVHM010000127.1, read on the forward strand.
CGCAATCACGGGCGAAATCAGCGATGCTGGCCGAAGGATCACTGAAGGCGAGGATTTCGAACTTTGCCGTCACGGGATCGGGCTGCTCTCCTCCACCCTTCGCCAGCACCTGGCGGATCATCCCCTCCAGCAGTTGCAGCCACTGTTCCGGATCGGTGATCGTTTCCAGCCGGGCGATCGCTTCATCGCCCGGCAGGTCCAGTTCCTCGCATGGCATCAGTCGGTCAACGTAGTCTGCCGTATCCACGCCGCGCAGGGCATGGCCGCAGCCTGGACGCAGAGTGATGCCAACGCTGGTGAAGCTGCCGGTCACGGTTACGGGCATGTGCTGCGATTGCGGGCCGAAAAACAGGGCGGCGCGGCCGAATGCCCGTGGGCCGTCGATGGTGCGCGCGGTCCACTGGCCGCGCAACTGGATCCGGATCGTTGCCGTATCATTGAACAGGCCGCATTCCAGGCGGTGGTCTGCCGGTGCATCGACCACGGTTGCATAGAGCCTGCCGATCCACGGCGCGAGGTCGGGTGCCGGCGCGCGGTTGTAGGATATCGGCTGTCCGTCGCGGGTCACGCCGTTGAGCGGCGCAATCGCCTCGTCGACGGCAGGCCGCATCGGCTTCAACATGTCTCTCCAGCCCCTTTTTGTAGGACACTTTTTCGGCAAGCGGCCGCCAGCTGTCAACCGCCTGTGGGCGGAGGGCAGGGGAAAGGGGGAAACCGGAATGCGCGCTAACCCTTGTCTTGCCAGGGTGGAGCAGGCAGAGCAACGTCCATGAAGCTTGATGACGATATCGCCCTCGCCCTGCGCCTCGCCGATGCCGCCGGAGACGCCATCCGCCCGTGGTTCCGAATGGATTCGGCGTTTGAGCGCAAGGAAGATGCCACGCCGGTCACCCTGGCTGACAGGGCGGCCGAAGAAGCCATGCGCCGCATCCTGCAGGCAGAAGCCCCGCGCGACACCATTATCGGCGAAGAGTTGGGCATCGAGGCTGGCAGTTCCGGGCGTAGCTGGGTTCTGGATCCGATTGACGGCACGGCCGGATTCCTGGCTGGCCGGCCCATCTTCGGCACTCTGATTGCCCTGGTGGTGGAAGGCTGGCCGGTGCTTGGCATCATCGATCAGCCGATCCTTGGCGAACGCTGGATCGGGGTGAGCGGCCGGCCCACTACGTTCAACGGCAAGCCCGTGCGCACCCGCGCCTGCCGGGCGCTGGCCGATGCGACGCTGGCGACCACAGGGCCGCACTACTTCGACGATCACGATGGCGCCCACTTCATGGGGCTGGCCGCGAAAACCGATCACCGTCGCATGGTAATGGGCGGAGACTGTTATAATTACGCCATGGTGGCCAGCGGCCAGCTTGATCTGGTGTGCGAGGCCAACCTCAAGCTGCACGACTGGGCGGCGCTGGTACCGGTGGTGGAAGGTGCTGGCGGCACGATGTGCGACTGGAACGGCGATCCGCTTCATTCGGGCTCGTCCGGCCACGTGCTGGCCCTGGGCGATCCGGCCCGGCTGGACGATGTTGTCGAGGCGCTGGCCTGCCACCATTAAGTGGACGGCGCGGGCGCCATGCGCGAATCTGTTGCCATTCCGGGCGTTCCCCCTTATGGGCCCGCGCTTCATTGACACGGAATCGATGATCGGCCTGGCTATCTAGGGCTGCCAAGGCAGATCGGACGTGTCTCGAACCAAGGAGACGAAAATGCCCAAGCTCAAGACGAAGAGCGGCGTTAAGAAGCGCTTCAAGCTCACCGCCACCGGCAAGGTGAAGCACGGCGTTGCCGGCAAGCGCCACCGCCTGATCAGCCATAACGGCAAGTACATCCGCCAGAACCGCGGCACTGAAGTGATCTCCGACGCTGATGCGAAGGTGATCAAGAAGTGGGCGCCCTACGGGCTGAACTGAGGAGCGCTGAACTATGAGCCGTATCAAGCGGGGTGTTACCACCCGTGCCAAGCACAAGCGGATTCTCGATCAGGCGAAGGGCTATCGCGGCCGTCGCAAGAACACGATTCGCGTCGCCCGTCAGGCCGTCGAAAAGGCCGGCCAGTACGCCTATCGCGACCGCAAGGTTAAGAAGCGCAGCTTCCGCGCCCTGTGGATCCAGCGCATCAACGCTGCTGTCCGCGCCGAAGGCCTGACCTATTCGCAGTTCATCCACGGCACCAAGCTGGCCGGCATCGAGCTGGACCGCAAGGCGATGGCCGATCTGGCGATGAACGAAGGCGGCATCTTCACCGCCATCATCGCCCAGGCGAAGGCTGCCCTTCCGGCTGCCTGATTGCGCGCGGCGTAAAGCCATTCAGGAAGGGGCGCGGATCGAAAGGTCCGCGCCCCTTTCGCATGGTGGCCGGTGCTTGCGGGCCATGCCCACAGACCCTAAAGCCCCCGCCAGAACCAACCGAAAGACATGACAGTGGATTACGCGGCAACCGGACAGCAGGCGCTTGATCGCATCGCGGCGGCCCCCGATCTCGATACCCTGGAAAAGCTGCGGGTCGAGTTTCTGGGCAAGCAGGGTTCGATTTCAGCCCTGCTCAAGACCCTGGGCGGGATGAGCCCGGAACAGCGCCAGGCCGAAGGCCCGCAGATCCACGCCCTGCGCGAAAGCGTGACCGCTGCGCTCGCCGCCCGCAAGGACGCGCTGGAAAGCGCCGCGCTCGAAGCAAAGCTGGCCGCCGAAACGGTCGATCTTTCGCTCCCCGCGCCGGAAAGCCCCCGCGGATCGGTCCACCCGGTGTCGCAGGTGATGGACGAGCTGGCCGAGATCTTTGCCGACCTTGGCTTTGCTGTCGCCGCCGGCCCCGAGATCGAGGACGATTGGCACAATTTCACCGCGCTCAACATGCCGGAAAGCCACCCGGCCCGCGCGATGCACGACACGTTCTATTTCCCCGTCGAAGGCGATGGTGAAGTGCGGCGCATGCTGCTGCGCACTCACACTTCGCCGGTGCAGATCCGCACCATGCTGCAGGCCGGCGCGCCCTTGCGGATCATCGCGCCGGGCCGGGTTTATCGTTCGGACAGCGATGCCACGCACACGCCGATGTTCCATCAGGTCGAAGGGCTGGTGATCGACAAGGGTATCCACCTCGGCCACCTCAAGTGGACGCTGGAAACCTTCCTCAAGGCCTTTTTCGAGCGCGAGGACATCGTCCTGCGCCTGCGCCCAAGCTATTTCCCGTTTACCGAACCTTCGGTCGAGGTCGATGTCGGCTTTGCTCTGGTCAACGGCAAGCGGGTGCTGGGCGGCAGCGGCGATGCGCCGGGGCACGGCTGGATGGAGCTGCTCGGCAGCGGCATGGTCAACCGCAAGGTGATCGAGTTCGGCGGGCTCGATCCCGATGAATGGCAGGGCTTTGCCTTCGGCATCGGCGTCGATCGCCTGGCCATGCTGAAATACGGCATGGACGATCTGCGCGCCTTCTTCGACGGCGACCAGCGCTGGCTGGCTCACTACGGTTTCTCCGCGCTCGACGTGCCGACCCTTTCGGGCGGCGTCGGCACCCCGGCGTAAGGAGCAAGGAATCCCATGAAGTTCTCACTTTCCTGGCTCAAGGATCACCTCGACACGCAGGCGTCGGTCGAGGAAATTTCCGCCAAGCTCAACGCCATCGGCCTCGAGGTCGAGGGGATCGAGGATCCGGCTGCCAAGCTGGCTGGCTTCCGCATCGCCAAGGTGCTGACCGCCGCGCGCCACCCCGATGCCGACAAGCTGCAAG
>CAZVHM010000128.1:0-5026 GCA_964627175.1 uncultured Novosphingobium sp.
TCGAGGATCGTGCTGCTCAGGTTGCCGTCAGGCGCATAGGAACGATAGAGGGAATAGGTGGCCGGGGGCGCGCAAATCGCCAGCACCCAGACGAAGATTTGGCTGAGCTGTCGCCGCTCTTCGTGCATGGCGCCGCCCTCGGCAAAGCGCATCGGCGCATTGCCGGCGCGTAGCGAAAAGAACGCGAAACAGAGCATCCCCAAGGTTGCGGCGGCGATCACGGTGATCTTGTCCGACATCGAAGGCGTGAACTGATAGACCCGGTAAAGCCCATCGTAGTTTCGCGTCCACGCCAGGATCGGCCGGACCACGAATAGCAGCCCGTGGAAGCCCAGATAGAAAGTCAGCGGATGAAACACGCTGAATGCGGGCGAGCGCCAGTAATAGACGGATACTGCCAGAAAGCACACGACGGCGAGGGCTAGAATGGCTTCGTACATCGCTTGTCCCGGCTCGGTGGCGGCAGTTCACGGCGGCGGCGGGCGTTAGGATGGCGGCCGCTCCGCCCGCACTCTCGGTAAAGGCTAAGCTGCCGATTGGGCAGCCACAACCTCGCGAAAATAGGCAATGGTCTTGCCTAGTCCCTCGCGCAGCGGGATCTTGGCTTCCCAATCCAGCAGCGCCTTGGCTTTGGCGATGTTGCTGCGCGTGCCGGTGAAGAAGTTGTCTACGCACAGCACCGAATGGCCTTGTTCCAGCAGCCGCGCGCACAAGTGCGAACCGATGAAGCCGGCACCGCCGGTAACGAGGACTCGCTTCTGTATGGCATAGCGAGGGGGGCGTTGCGCTCTCATTCGGCTTCGATCTCCAGTTCGGCCTCAAGGCACGTTATTCGGTTGCGGGCTTCCGGGCTTGCAGGGAAAAGCAATAATTCGATGGCATCGGCAAGTCTTCCCACGTCGCCCATCCAGGCGCGTTCGCAAGATGCTGCTGCCATTGCTTCCCATTGCCTCCTGTCTGCCCCAAGCGCCAACATGGCTTTGGCGATTCCCTCGGCGGAGTTTGATTCCACCACGAACCCGTTCACCAGATTGCGCACGAGCAGGTCTCGCGATCCCACTTCGTGCGAAACTATCACCGGAAGACCCAGCGCCAGAGCTTCGTTGACCACGAGGCCCCACTGTTCTTCGCGGCTTACCAGCACAAGTGCCAATGCCTGCCCCAGTTGTTGCGAAACAGCCTCGGCGGTAAGGAAGCCCGGGAAATCGATCATGCCGGTAATGCCGAGCTGTTCTGCAAGCTGGCGTAGCGCGGCCTCGTCCGGCCCCGAACCGACCAGCACCAGCCGGCGCGCGGGGGCCGGGGCTTGTGCGGCATAAAGGGCATAGGCACGCAGCAGCGTGAACAGGTTTTTCTTGCTCACGAAGCGCCCCACGAACAGAAAGGGACGTTGTTCGAACGAGGGGCCTGCGGGGGCTATCGGGGTGCGACTCTGGTCACGAATGCGCTCGATACTCACGCCATCATAGCCGGGCAGCACCGGCCGCTTGCGAAAGCCGAGAAAACGGAAGTAATCCCTGTGTCGCCGCCCGGCCACGATCGCGGCGCAATAGCAGCCCAGCAGCAAGCTTTTCAGCCATTCGAGAGCGAGAGATCGCGGGCGGTCGTCAAACTTGGAATCGCTGAAAACAATTACCCGGCGTCCCAGCAGGCGCAGTGTCCAACTCAGCAAAATCGCATCAATCAGGCCATAGCTGAGCCCCATGCACACGACCTTGCACCCGCGCGTGGCCTGAAACATTGCCGCAAAGCGGCGCAGGGGGGGGATGGAATCGAAGGACTGGCCGGGGAACAGCGTGACCTTTTCGACGCCGCCAATGTCTCCGCTCGGCTCCCACGCATAATCGGTCGAGGTCGTGGCCACCTCGATCACCCTGACCCTGCCGCGTTCTCCCAGCTGGCGGGCGAGGGCTTCGCATCTGTCTACGTGATAAGCCGCAAATTGCGCCCAGATCAGACCGATGGATACTTGTTCGCGTCCGTTCACATGGGCTCCAGAACTTCGGAGCCGCGGTGATAGTCTGAGCGCGCCCCTCTGTAAAACAGGATCGGAGCTGCATCAGCTGCGGGTTCCGGCGGGGCGCAGTGATCCGCGCCCCGCCTGCGCTGGCATCAGGCCTTGACGACTTCTACGGTGAGTGTGGTCGAGACAAGGTCTACCGCGGCCCCCGTAAGGTTGGTCAACACCACCGTGGCCGTATTCGCGGCCGAGATATAGCCGCTGACCACCAGACCCGCGGCGTTGATGCCAAGGCCCACAGCGCGCACCCGGTCGCCCATTGCGGCGCCGGTTACTGTCACGGTCGTGGTGGTCTGCGAACCTGCGGCGATGTTAGGCGCATCGTAGGTCTTGGAACCGGTCAGCGTCAGCCGCTGCCGGGTTCGGTAGCCCTGTTCCACCCAGGCACCCACCCAATAATCCCAGATCAGATCGACGTAATCCCACGCGCCATAAAGGACGCGGGTTTCCTTGAGGCTGTAGCCGTTCCCGCTGGCCGGCATGACAACCTTGCGGTTGCCGTATGCCCCGCCGCCCGTGTGGGTCACGCGCATTTTCTGGCCCTGCGCGAAGGCATAGTTATTCGCATTGGTCAGGGTCATCGTGAACGTGCCATCGGCAATCACGTTGATGCCCATGTGGGTGATCCCGGTCGCCGCCGAAAAGTCAGCGTTGGGATAGGCTGCATCGAAGCTGAAGCCGTTGTCGTAATCCCAATCCACCTTTGGGAACTGCGAACCGGAGGGAGCGCCTACGATTTCTGCCGGGGTGCCGCCCAGCGCAGTAAGGTCGCCCCTGATCGTGAACGTGCAGGAATTGCGGTCAACCAGACCGCCGCTAAGCTGCACCGCGCGATACCACTTGCGCCCATCCGCCGCCGCATCGTTGGTCCGCTTGGCGATTACCTCCACCGCGATATTCCGCGGGCTTTCATAATAGGTGCCCGCCGGGCAATTCGGCACCGGCACCGTGGCGTTCGCCGGGCCACTGAAATAGACCGCTGAACCGTTGTTCGTCTGGTCGCACCATGCTTCGATGGTCAGCGAAATATCCGTCAGCTTGCCGTAATTGCGGAACCCGACCGGGGTATCAACGGTAACGATCCGCCCCCGCGTCCGCGAGGAAACGCCGACCTCCGCAATCTTCTCAAACCGGGTGCCCTCAAATTGCGTCCACTTGGGATAGGCGCTGGTGAGAAGCGGGTAGGACCAATAATAGCCGCCGCCCAGCGCTTCGGTCATGATGAACGAACACGAATAGCCGTTGTAGAACCGCCCGCCGATATAGGTATGGCCGTTCGTGATGACTTCGCAGGGCTGGTAGCTGTCGCCAGCCACGACATTGACCGCGAACACGTTGGCCAACGTGCCGGGGTTCCAGCAACATTGCGGGCTTCCGGTCAGGGTCAGGTTCTCGACATAGGCCCTGCCGGTTGGAACCGCCCCGCCCATATACCAGATTTCGCCGGCAAAGTTGGATAGCACCACATCGCGGTGATCGACGGTGACAAGGTTCGGCGCGCCGCCCGGCTCGCACAACATGCAGATGCCCTTGTCGTAAACATTGGCTTCGGCATTGCTGAGAACGTTGGAGAAAGTCAGCCCGCCCAGCACGGTGATGCCACGCAAGGTGCTCTCCGTCACGGCGTTCCCGGCATAGAATAGCCAGCCGGAAAACCAAGCCGCTGTGCCGTCGGTCTTGGTCCGCGTCGCGCCGCCCGGTCCCTTGAGGCTGATCGTAGTTCCCCCCGGAGCGCCTACCAGTGCGACGTTTCCGGTGATGACTGCGTGGCATCCGTTCCACGGATCGGGAGTGCCGCCGGGGAAAGCCGGCTGCCAGCTTTCATGCGCCTTGAGCAAGCGCACTTCGCGGATGCCCACCGCCGCCGCATAGTTCAGCGCCGCCTGAATGGCCGGCTGATCGTTGCCGCTGCCGGTCGCGCCGGCTTGGTCAACCGTGATGCAATCCCCCACAAGGCGGAAATAGCGGCCGTTGGCGGTTCCTTTGCAGAAGCGGGGGTGGGCCGCCGCGAGCGCGGCATTGGCCAAGCCATCCGAAGCATAGCGTGCCGCGCCCAGCCCGGTGGCAGAGTAGCCGCTGGTGTGGATCGTCGTGATGCCGGCGTCGATGCTCTGGGTGGCAAGCTCGGTGAAGCGGTTGCTGGCAGCCGTCCGGGCCAGGGCGGCTGCCGCGTCGGTGCGCGCGGAACTGGCCGCAGCGCGTGCGATGATGTCCATTCCCATCGTTATTGCCCCACACGATAGGTCAGCGTGCCCGAGGAGAGCACGATATCGAGGTAAAGCACGGCGGCGGCCTCGCTTTCCTCCCACACCGGCTCGCAAATGTTGGCGGTGTAGGTTGCCCAAGGCTGCCCAAGCGCTGTCAGCGGTAGTTTCGTCGTCCCTCCATCGGTTGAGCGCAGCAATCTGACGGTGCCGGCCCATGTGCCGGAAAGGGAGAGCATCACTGCCCGTCCGGCGCGGGGGTTGAACGGTCCGACCAGGCTGGACGCGGTCGCGGTTCCGGCCAGCGGCGCTGCGGCAGCGAAGGGTTGCTCTTGAAAAGGCAGCGGATTTGAGGCGCTGACCAGTTCGGCATCGCCGGCCGGGTTGGCAAAGGCGATGGCCATCTGCGGCACATAGCCGGCAGGTGTTTTCAACGGGGAGGTAGGCATGACGATCCTTTCGCAAGGCTGGGATTCGTCACATAACTAACCAATGCGGTTATTTGTAGGAAAGTCGTTTTCCGTCTATGGTTATATGGTGCGGGGTGGCGCGTTGACGCTCGGCGCGATTTCCGCAAGTATCCGGTCGGAGCAGGGGATCGATGCCGGCAAGTGCGCCGGGCATCACGGGTCTTGCGTTGCTCGAAAAAGTGATCGGACCGTTGATCCCGTGAATGTTGCTGTCTTTCATCCCGGAACCCAGCACAGTTGGCAAACGGCCCTGGCGCTGCAGCAGCTGCAACGGCTGGAGTGGTATGCCACTTCGATATTTTACCAACCAGATCGCTGGCCCTACCGACTGG
>CAZVHM010000129.1:0-4989 GCA_964627175.1 uncultured Novosphingobium sp.
TTCCAGCATGGCGCGGATTTCCGGGTGAAGCTGCATGTCCGATGCCCTCGCGGCCGATGGGGCTCAGTCGCCGAGGATGTCGTAAAGGAAGGTGATGATGATCACCGTGCTATCGCCCGAAACCAGCGCCGCCTTGTGAGCGAGGCTGCCGAACACGCCGGTCATGACTTCGAGGTTGGGAAGCGCGGAAACGTCGATCTGCGGAAGGTTCATGTCTGGTCCCCCAGGTTGGCTTGAAACAAGCGGGGCCCGTCACCCCGCACGCCAAGGGTGGCCGAGCAGGGGGATCGACTGAAATTAAAACCCTGTAATCGGCCTCAGCCGAGGGGCGCGCGCAGCACGACCACGGTGCCGGAAAGGCCGGCCGGCAGCCCTTCCGCGGCGGCCACGGCCACGCGCACCGCATCGGCCCGCGCCCGCAGCAGGATCGCTTCGGCAATGCCCGGTTCGTGGACCACGACATCAGCCGTGCCGAGCAGACGGGCGGCGCGCAGGGTCAGTTCATCGGGATCGTTACTGGCAAGGCGCACTTCATGCACCGCATCGGTGGCGGCAATGGCACCCGCAAGCCATTGCGGCACCCGGTCTGCACTGCCGCCGTCCAGCGGATCGAGCACACCGCCCGGGGCCAGCGCGGCATCGAGCGCACGGCGGCGCTCTCCACCCGTGGGAAACCGTTCGCGCAGCGCATTCCGGGCCGCGCCCAGCCCTTCGGCCAGCCGGCCCAGCGAAGCGGGAAAAAGCCCTTCCAGCCGCAGGCGGACCGCCTTGGCAAGGCCGGCCGAAACCCCGCCCGTGCCCACCGCGATCAGCACCGGGCCGCGCTCCAGCAGGCTGGGAACGGTGAAATCGCACAGCGCCGGCCGATCGACCACATTGACCAGCAAGCCGGCACAGCGGGCGCGGATCGCATCGCCGCGCGCGGCATCTTCGCTTTCATGCGCGATAAAGGCGAGGCGCGCACCGCGATCGATCCCGGCCTGGAGATCGTCGATCACCTCGCCCCCGGCGCGTTCGACCAGCCGCCGTTTTGCCTCGGCCGCATCGCCGCTGCCCAGCACGATCACCGGCTGGCTGGCAAGGCGATGATAGAGCGGCAGGGTATCCATGAACGCGCCTTCTGCTGCGGGCTATCCTGCGGACAGGCCCGTTATCTGCGTCTCACTCCAGCCATTCCGGCACGCGTTCGGCGGCAAGTATAGCGGCAGGATCGATCCGATTGGCCACGATGGCCCACTTGTCGCCATCCACCATCACTTCGGCCACCAGCGCGCGGCTGTTGTAGGTGTTGGCCATCGTGGCGCCATAGGCACCGGCAGTGCGGAACACGGCGAGATCGCCCGGCCCCACCGCATCGATTTCGCGGCCCATGGCGAAGGTATCGGAGGTTTCGCAGATCGGCCCGACGATGTTCGCGATCATCTTCGCCCCGTTCGGCTCTACCGCCGCGAAATCGTGCCAGGCATCATAGAGCGCGGGGCGGGCAAGATCGTTCATCGCCGCATCGACCACCACGAACGGCGCGGTAACGCCGGGCTTCACCCGCACCACGCGGGTGACGAGAACGCCGGCATTGCCGCTGATCACGCGGCCCGGTTCGAACATCAGGGTCACGTCCCAATCGGCGGTGACGCGCGCCACCATCGCACCATATTCGGCCGGACTGGGGTACACATCGCCCGGCTTGTAGGGCACACCCACCCCGCCGCCGAGATCCATGTGCGTGACGGCATCGCCCTGGGCACGGATGGCGCGCATCAGTGCGCCCATCTTGGTGAAGGCGGCTTCCAGCGGCTCCAGCCTGGCCAGCTGGCTGCCGATGTGAACCGCAAGGCCGCGCATCTGGATGCCGGGCAGCGCGGCCAGCCGGCCATAGATGCCGGCAGCGCGATCATAGGGCACGCCAAACTTGTTTTCAGCCTTGCCGGTGGAAATCTTGCCGTGGGTTTCGGCATCGACATCCGGGTTCACCCGCAGCGCCGCCTGGGCGGTGAAGCCATGAGCGGCGGCAATTTGCGCCAGCTCCACGCCCTCTTCCTCGCTTTCGAGGTTGAACTGGCCAATGCCGGCCTGCAGCCCGCGCAGCATTTCCGCCGCGGTCTTGCCCACGCCCGAGAACACGATGCCTTCCGGCGCCATGCCGGCGGCCAGGGCGCGCTCCATCTCGCCGCCGGAAACCACATCGGCGCCCAGCCCTTCACGCGCGAGCAGGCGCAGCACGGCCAAATTGGGATTGGACTTTACCGCAAACGCCACATGCTTGCGCGGCAGGGCGGCCAGCCCTTCGAGGAACACGCGCGCGTGGCGCGCGAAAGTGGCCCGCGAATAGATATAGACCGGCGTGCCGACAGCTTCGGCAATGGCGGTGATCGGCACGTTTTCGGCGTGAAGCACGCCGTTCTTCAGTTCGAAATGGTCCATCGTATTCCCGTGGCGCGTGATAGCGCGGTAATCAGCCTTGCGGCGGCAAGTCGAACGGATCATCCTGCCGGTCTTCCGAGCGGCTGCGCAATTCGTCAGTACGCTGCGGCGCGTCCTGCGGGCGCGGCGCGAGCAGTTCATTGGCGCTGGGCCGATCATCCCGGCCCAGCGGCGCGACCGGCAACTGCTGCCCCGCGCGCGGTTTCAGCTCGGCCGATTGCCCGCAGGCGGCCAGCAGGGCGAGCAGCGCGAGCGGCAGGGCCTTGACCGCCATCGGCTCAATCCAGCCCCAGCGCCAGCCGCGCTTCGGCCACGCGCTGGTTCACCTGATCGGGCGCGGTTCCGCCATAGGAGGCCCGCGCCGCGACCGATGCTTCGACCGAGAGCGCGGCATAGACCCGCTCGTCGATCCGGGCATCGATGCCCTTGAGATCATCGAGCGACAGCTGATCGAGCGCTACGCCGCGGCTTTCGGCCAGCTTCACCGCGCTGCCAGTAATGTGGTGCGCCTCGCGGAAGGGGATGTTGGCCTGACGCACCAGCCAGTCGGCAAGGTCAGTGGCCGTGGCATAGCCCAGCTCTGCCGCCGCGCGCATCCGCTCGGTGCGAAAGGTGGTCTGCTCGACCATCCCGGTCATCGCGGCAAGGCACAGGGTGAGCAGGCCAGCGGCCTCGAAGACCGGCGGCTTGTCGTCCTGCATGTCCTTGGAATAGGCCAGCGGCAGGCCCTTCATGGTGATCATCAGGCTGGTCAGGCAGCCAACAATTCGCCCGGCATGGCCGCGCACCAGTTCGGCCGCATCGGGGTTTTTCTTCTGCGGCATGATCGAACTGCCGGTGGACAGCGCATCGGGCAGCCGCACGAAGCCAAACGGCTGGCTGGCCCAGATGATGAATTCTTCAGCCAGGCGCGACAGGTGCAGCGCGCACTGGCTGGCCGCCATCAGGTAATCGAGTGCGAAATCGCGGTCGGACACCGAATCGAGGCTGTTCGCCGTTGGCCCGTCAAACCCCAGCGCTGCCGCCGTGGCATGGCGGTCGATCGGAAAACCGGTTCCGGCCAGGGCGGCCGAGCCGAGCGGCGAACGGTTCATCCGCACCCGCGCATCGGCAAAACGCGAGCGATCCCGCGCCGCCATCTCATAATAGGCCAGCAGATGATGACCGAGGGTTACGGGCTGCGCGGTTTGCAGATGGGTGAAGCCGGGCATGATCGAACCGGCATGTTCGCCCGCGCGCATCACCAGCGCCTTCTGCAAGGCTTCGAGCCCGGCATCGGCCTGATCCATCGCATCGCGCACCCACAGGCGGAAATCGGTCGCCACCTGGTCGTTGCGGCTGCGCGCGGTGTGCAGCCGCCCCGCCACCGGTCCGATCAGTTCGGCCAGCCGGCTTTCGGTAGTCATGTGAATGTCTTCGAGATCCCAGTTTTCGGGAACCCCGTTGGCCTCATACTCGGCGGCAACCCGATCCAGCCCCGCGGCGATGGTCGCGGCATCTTCTGCCGCAACGATCCCCTGCGCGCCCAGCATGGCCACGTGGGCCTTGGATGCGGCGATGTCCTGGCGCCACAGAGCCTTGTCGAAGGGGATCGAGGCATTTATCTCGCGCATGATCGCGGAAGGACCTTCCGCAAACCTGCCACCCCACATCTGGTTGGAGCCCTTGCTCATGTCCCGTTCGCTCAAGCCTGCTGTCCTCGGTCTCGCCACGTTGGCGGCGTTCAATCTTGCCGGGTGCGATAGGCAAAGTGGCGATGCGGCGCAACCGGCGGAAAAGCCGGTGGAAGCAGGCGCGGCCGCTGCGGCCGGCGAACCGGTGCTCAAGCAGGCCGATCGCAGCCATGCCGGCTCTGCCCTGCCAGACTTCACCTTCGCCGATCCGGCCGGCCGCAAGCTTACGCTCGCCACGCTCAAGGGCAAGCCGCTGCTGATCAACCTGTGGGCCACCTGGTGCGCGCCCTGCATCGCGGAATTACCCACGCTCGATGCTGTCGCCAAGAGCGGGAAGATCAGGGTTCTGACCGTTTCGCAGGATTCGGGGGATGCGGCGAAGGTGGGCCAGTTCCTGGCAGATAAGGGCGTAGCCGGCCTGGAACCGTGGCTGGACCCGAACAACGAACTTTCGTTCCACTACAACACAGGCACCCTGCCGACGACCGTGCTGTATGACGGCAAGGGCCGCGAAGTCTGGCGCTTCGTGGGCGAAAACGACTGGTCCAGCCCGGAATCGGCGGCGCTGATAGCCGAAGCGAAATAAATTCCGCCAATGGTGTGTTGACAAGGTGCGGCCTCCTCACCTAGAGGCGCGCTCCTACCTGCACCGAGCGCTTTGGCCCGGTGCTCCGGTGCCCAGATGGCGGAATTGGTAGACGCACCAGCTTCAGGTGCTGGCGCTCGCAAGGGCGTGGAGGTTCGAGTCCTCTTCTGGGCACCAGTCAACCACTTTATCGTGTTGTTTTTACACGATAAAGTGGAGCTCCGGAAAAAGTGATCCCACATTGATTCCCACATTTTGAGTGGGTCGTGGTGATCCTCGCTGGTCCTTGCCGGGACGCCAACTCGCCCT
>CAZVHM010000130.1:0-4907 GCA_964627175.1 uncultured Novosphingobium sp.
TCGCGTGGAAGGTGATCGGGCTTTCGCACAGGCCCAGGATCATCGTGTCGCGGCCAGCCTCGATCCGCTTGGCGATGGCGATTTCGCCTTCGCGGCTGAGCAGTTCGACCGCGCCCATCTCGCGCAGATACATCCGCACCGGATCGTCGGTGCGCTCGATGGTTTCCTTTTTCTTGACGAGATCAGGCCGTTCATCGACGGCTTCTTCGTCCTCCGCGTCTTCCGCCTTGCGTTCCTCGGGATCAACCGCGTCCTCGTCGCTCTCGACGATATTGACGCCCATTTCCGAGATCGCGGCCATGATGTCCTCGATCTGCTCGGAGGTCATCTGGTCCTGCGGCAGCGCCTCGTTCAGCTCGTCGTAAGTGATCACGCCGCGGCGCTTGGCGCGGGCGATCAGCTTCTTGACCGAAGCCTCATTGAGGTCGATCAGCGGGGCATCGCCGCCGTCCTTGTCGTTGCCGGTGAGTTCTTCGTCCATCATTCCGCCGTAATGAATGGGCGCCACCGGAATATCCGGGGCACCGTCGGGTGCTGTTCCGCGTTAATCGCTGGATTATACCGCAAGTCCGCCATTTGCCCCAGCTTCGCGACAATTTCCAGTTCTCTTTCGGCCAAAAGTGATTCGGCCTGTCATTATCCCCTGATCTGGCCCCTGAGCCGGCTTTCCAGTTCTTCCTTGCGCGCTCTGAGCCGCGCCTGTTCCTCGATGTCGAACCGTTCGGTGGCGGCGGCGATCGCCGCATCCAGTTCCGGTCCGTCGACCAGCAGGGCGATCGCAGTGCCCAGCGCGGCAACCGCAGTTGCTTCCTCCGCATCGTTGCGGGTGAAAGGATAGCGGATCCGCGCGAACTCTGCCGGCTCGGGAGGAGCCAGACCACGCTCGGTCAATGTGGTGAGCAGATGCCCTTTTTCAAGCGGTGTACCGGTGTCGGCCGCATCCAGCAGCGCATCGAGCAGGCGGGCGTGGGCCGAATCTGCCAATCGGGCGCGGCACAGAATCTCTGCGTGGCGTGTTATCGCTACGGGATAGTTGAGCAGGCCAGCGAGGATGGCGGCGGCCAGTGCTTCGCCAGAGCCGCCCGTGGCGCGGCGAAGGCGCTGTACGGTTTCCGGCGAAGGCCCGGGCGGCGGCGTCTCACGCCAGTTCCCGCTGCGCGGACGCTGAGCTTGCGCCGGCCGCTTCCATTCGCCCTGTTCGCGGCGCGGGAAGGCAAATGCAGAAAAGCGCTCGGTCAGTTCGCGGCGATAGAGCGCCTTGATATCGGGGTCTGTGATGAGATCCACATGGGCCATCAGCCTCGACTTGAGCCCGGCCTTGTCTTCCGGGGTGACAAGGGGAAGGGCGTCGCGCTCATGCTCCCACACCGTGTCGAGCAGCGGCTTGGCTTCCGCCAGCAGGGCTTCCATCGCGGCGGGGCCGCGTTGCTTGACAAGATCATCCGGATCGAGACCGGATGGCAGGCGCGCGATGCGCAGCGAATGGGCGGGTTTCAGCAGGGGCAGGGCGCGGGATATGGCGCGCATCGCCGCGCGCTGACCAGCCGCATCGCCATCAAAGCACAGGATAGGCGTTTCAACCACCCGCCACAGCAGACCGAGCTGCGTTTCGGTGAGTGCGGTGCCGAGTGGGGCAACCGCTTCGGCAAACCCGGCCGCAGCCAGGGCGATCACATCCATGTAGCCTTCGACCACGATCATCCTGCCCGACTGGCGGGCGGCGGGGCCGGCGCGGTGCAGGTTGTAGAGTGTGCGGCCCTTGTCGAACAGAGGGGTGTCTGGCGAATTCAGATATTTGGGGGCATCTGTTTTGTGGGAATCGAGGATTCGGCCGCCAAATGCGATCACCCTGCCGCGGGCATCCTCGATCGGCAGCATCAGGCGGCCGCGGAAGCGGTCGTAAGGCTCCTTTCCCTCGACTGCGATGCGCAGGCCAGCTTCGAGCAGCTGTTCTTCGGGGAAGCGGGCGAGGGCGGTCTTGAGTGCCTGACGGCCCTCTGGCGCATAGCCGAACCCGAAGCGGGCGAGGGTGTGGGCATCAAACCCCCGCGTTGCCAGGTAGGCGCGGGCCCGCTCTCCCTCGGGCGAGGCAAGCTGCCCGACGAACCAGTCCTGCGCCGCTTTCATCACATCGTGAAGTGTATCGCGCTGCTCGGCCTGCCGGGCGGCGCGCGGATCGGGGGCGGGGACTTCCATCCCCGCCTCTGCTGCCAGTTCCTTTACCGCGTCCATGAACGAGAGGCCGCGCTGGTCGGTCATCCAGCGGATGACATCACCATGCGCCCCACAACCAAAGCAGTGGTAAAAGCCCTTCTCGTCATTGACCGTGAAGGAAGGCGATTTTTCGTTGTGGAACGGGCAGCAGGCCTTGAATTCCCGCCCGGCCTTGGTGAGCCGTGTGGTGCGGCCGATCACGCTGGAAAGCGCAAGCCGCGAACGCAGTTCATCAAGCCATTGGGGGGAAAGCACGACTCAGCTCAGCGCCGCTTTTACCAGCCCGCTTGCCTTGCCCATGTCCAGCTGGGTGCCGTGGCGCGCCTTCAGTTCGGCCACGACCTTGCCCATGTCCTTCATTGACGAGGCGCCCAGCTCGGCCTTGATCGCCTCGATCGCGGCGCGGGTTTCGTCCTCGCCCATCTGTTGGGGCATGAATTCCTCGATCACCGCCAGTTCGGCCTTCTCGATCTCGGCCAGCTCCTGGCGGCCACCCTGTTCATACAGCGATATCGACTCGCGGCGCTGCTTGGCCATCTTCTGCAGTACATCGACGACAAGGGTATCGTCGTCGGGCTGAGTGGCTGCAGTGCGCAGCTCGATATCCTTGTCCTTCAGCTTTGCCAGAATCAGGCGGACGGCGGCAAGGCGGCCCTTGTCGCCGGCCTTCATGGCCGAAACCTGGGCGGCCTTGATCGAATCGCGGAGCATGTTTCCCCCATTTGCGTGGAAAATTGTGCAATTGCACACTGATGTCGAACGCTAGCCGGGATTTTCCTGTTTTCATAGGTTGACGCGGGGGCAATGCAGGTCTAGCCGCCGGGCCTTAGCACACATCGCCAGAACCATGTTACGGAGCGCCCACTTATGGCCGACGCCGCCTCTTCGCTTGCGCTACAACCCAAAGACGCGAGCGGAGTCCTCGTGTTGGCCGATGGAACCGTTCTGTGGGGCCGGGGCTTCGGCGCCACGGGCGAAGCTGTAGGCGAGGTTTGTTTCAACACTGCGATGACCGGTTATCAGGAAGTGATGACCGATCCGTCCTATGCCGCCCAGATCGTGACTTTCACGTTCCCGCATATCGGCAACGTCGGTACGAACGACGAAGACTTGGAATCCCGTGTGGACGGCGCAGTGGGCTGCGTGGTGCGCGAGGATGTGACCGAGCCTTCGAACTTTCGTTCGCAGACAGAGTTTTCCAACTGGTTGAAGTCCAAGGGCAAGATCGGCCTTTCCGGCATTGATACGCGCGCGCTGACCCGCCGCATCCGTTTGTCGGGCGCTCCCAACGCGGTGATCGCTCATTCGCCCGAGGGCAAATTCGACATTCCGGCGCTGATCAAGCGGGCGCAGGAATGGCCGGGCCTTGAAGGCATGGACCTCGCCCGCGTGGTTTCGCGCAAGGGCGAAGAGAACTGGGAAGGCGGCGTGTGGACCTTGGGCAAGGGCTTTGCCCGCAGCCCCCGCGATGCCCGTCCGCACGTTGTTGCCATCGATTATGGCGCGAAGGACAATATCTTCCGCAGCCTTGTGAAGGCTGGCGCGCAAGTGACTGTTGTTCCGGCGCAAACTTCGTTGGATGCAATCCTTGGACTGGAGCCGGACGGCGTGTTCCTGTCCAACGGCCCTGGCGACCCGGCGGCAACCGGCGCTTATGCCGTGCCGACGATCAAGGCCCTGCTGGACAAGGGGCTGCCGATCTTCGGGATCTGTCTTGGCCACCAGATGTTGGCACTGGCTGCCGGCGCCAAGACCACCAAGATGCACCAGGGTCATCGCGGCGCGAACCACCCGGTGCAGCGCAAGGCGGATGGCGTGGTCGAAATCACCTCGATGAACCACGGCTTTGCGGTCGATAACACCGCGCTGCCGGAAGGCGTGGTGGAAACCCATGTCTCGCTGTTCGATGGTTCGAACTGCGGCATCGAAATCACCGGCAAGAAGGCGTTCGGCGTGCAATACCACCCCGAAGCCAGCCCCGGCCCGCAAGACAGCTTCTATCTGTTCGAGAAGTTCGTGGGGATGCTGAAGCGATGATCGCCGCTTCCTTCGCCCTTGACCACCTCACTCGATATTAAGGCAAGCCCATGCCCAAGCGCACTGACATCTCCTCGATCCTCGTCATCGGCGCCGGCCCGATCATCATCGGCCAGGCCTGCGAATTTGACTATTCCGGAACTCAGGCCATCAAGGCCCTGAAAGAAGAAGGTTATCGGGTTATCCTGGTAAACTCGAATCCGGCCACGATCATGACCGATCCGGAATTTGCCGACGCGACCTATATCGAGCCGATCACGCCCGAGATCGTGGCCAAGATCATCGAGAAGGAGCGGCCTGATGCGGTGCTGCCCACCATGGGCGGGCAAACTGCGCTGAACACTGCGCTGGCTTTGTTCAACGATGGCACGCTGGAAAAGTTCGGCGTGAAGATGATCGGCGCCGATGCTGACGCCATCGACAAGGCCGAAGACCGCCAGCGCTTCCGCGAGGCGATGGACAAGATCGGGCTGGAGTCCGCGCGCTCGGGCGTTGCCCACACCATCGATGAAGCGCTCGCGATCCTCGAACGCACCGGCCTGCCGCACAAGACCTTGGCCCTGCTCGCCAAGGCAGGTTACGGCGCGATCCTGCCCGAGCGGGTGGAGGCGCTCTGCTGCGGCCAGGCCTTTGAGAGCAAGGGGTTGATGCGCCAG
>CAZVHM010000131.1:0-4864 GCA_964627175.1 uncultured Novosphingobium sp.
AGTGGAGCCGGCCAAGGACAGCCCGCTGTTCGGCACACCGGGCTTCATCTGCACCCCGCACCTTGGTGCCAGCACCACCGAAGCCCAGGTCAACGTGGCGCTGCAGGTGGCCGAGCAGATGGCCGATTACCTGGTGAATGGCGGCGTGACCAACGCGCTCAACATGCCCAGCCTCTCGGCCGAAGAAGCCCCGAAGCTGAAGCCCTACATGGCGCTGGCCGAACGGCTCGGTTCGCTGGTTGGCCAACTGACCACCGGCGCGGTGCCGCGGATCTCGATCCACACCGAAGGCGCGGCGGCCGAACTGAACGCCAAGCCGATCATTGCTGCCGTGCTGGCCGGGTTCCTGCGGACCCAGTCGGATTCGGTCAACATGGTCAACGCACCGTTCCTGGCCAAGGAGCGCGGCATGGAAGTGCGCG
Organism: uncultured Novosphingobium sp.; assembly: GCA_964627175.1. Taxonomy (GTDB): domain Bacteria; phylum Pseudomonadota; class Alphaproteobacteria; order Sphingomonadales; family Sphingomonadaceae; genus Novosphingobium. The sequence continues at coordinate 423 of CAZVHM010000131.1, forward strand.
AGGTCAAGACCGAGCGCGAGGGTGATTATCACACCCTGATCCGCGTTTCGGTGAAGACCGATGCGGGCGAGCGTTCGGTGGCCGGCACTCTCTTCTCCAACGCCGAACCGCGTCTGGTCGAACTGTTCGGCATCAAGGTCGAAGCCGAACTGACCGGTGACATGATGTACATCGTCAACGAGGATGCCCCCGGCTTCATCGGCCGCATCGGTACCCTGCTGGGCGAAAGCGGCATCAACATCGGCACGTTCAACCTCGGTCGCCGTGAAGCGGGCGGCGAGGCGGTGCTGCTGCTCTCGGTCGATAGCCCGGTTCCGGCCACGGTGATCGAAGCCGCGCGCGCGCTCCCCGGCGTGAAGCGGGGGATGGCGCTCAAGTTCTGAGTCTGCCGGCCGCGCGTTTGCGCGGTGCAATGAAAAAGGGGCGCAACGGCACGGCTGTTACGCCCCTTTTTCGTATTCTCCGGGAAGGTTTCTGTCTGGATCAGGCTGCGGTGAAGCGCGGCTTGTAGGCCACCATTGTCACCGAAAAGTCGGGATAGCCGGTCAGTCGGCGGATTAGGCCGTCAAACAACGGGGGCAGGATGCGCAGCGGCAGGATCAGTGCCCAGCCGAGGAACTTGGGCCGGTTCAGCCGGCGCAGGGGCGCGGTCAGCTTCTGGCTGAAGAAGCCGCTGCAGCTCTCGATCGCCTCGACCGCGAGTCCGGCTTCTCTCGCCAGTTCGCGCAGCATCGCGGGGGTATAGCCGCGTCGCACGTGCCAACCGTCCTCCACCTTTGAAAAGGGGCCATCATCTTCGGAGGTGATGGCGCGGTACACCTGGTTGGGCGTGGTGAGTATCAGCCAGCCACCGGGTTTGAGGCAGGCCGCAAGGTCGCGAATCAGCTTGCGGTCGTCCATGATGTGCTCGATATTTTCGAGGCTGAGAACGTAATCGTATGCACCGATGTGTTCGGGCAGGCGATCGAGCGCGCGGGCGTCGCCGATGGGAAAGGCGGCCTTGACACCGACCATCGCTGACCGCTCCTGCGCGACAGACTGGTTGCGTTCGTCCCAGCTCAATCCCACCGCATCGTAGCCGCGCTTGGCCGCGCCGATGGTGAAGGCGCCGCTGCCGCAGCCGACGTCGAATACCTTCTGGCCGTCGCGCGTGAAGGGCAAATGGCGGCAGACATAGCGCCATCGATCCAGCATCAGTGGGTCGCCGTGAATAAAGGCTGCCCTGTAACCGAACAGGCGAATGAGAAGCGAACTCTTGTTCATGGATTTCCTCCGGGTCGAGGCGATATGCATCAGTCGAAAACGGAGTCAATTCGGCCGGAAAGGATATTGTTGTGTTTGCATCTTGGAGTGACCGATAGGCTGGGTGCCCGAACAGTTGCACTGTTCCTCCGAAAAGAAGGGATGCCTGATCGCCGCGCGGTTCAAGCCGGCGGCTGCGCTGCAAAATAGCTTTCCGTCGTCCCAATCCGCGCCTAAAGCCCGGCCATCATGGATCAGACCGACCGCGACCTGCTGCCCGAAGGGCTTGAGGACCGGCTGCCCGGCACCGCGCCGGCAGCCACCCGTGTTACACGCGCTATTCTCGATGTGATGGACGGACACGGCTATGACCGGGTGCAGCCACCCACCATCGAATTCGAAAAATCGATGGCCAGCCGGATGGCCGGCGTTCAATCGCGCCGCATGTTCCGTTTCGTCGATCCGGCCAGCTTGCGCATGATGGCGATCCGTTCGGACATGACGGTGCAGGTGGGGCGCATCGCCGCCACCGGCCTTGCCGCCGCGCCGCGCCCGTTGCGGCTCGCTTATTCCGGGCAAGTGCTGACGATAAAGGGCGATGGCCTGGATCCGGCGCGCGAGCGGTTGCAGCTTGGCGCCGAACTGATCGGCACGGATAGTGTGGCCGCCGCCGCCGAAGTGGTGACCCTAGCCATCGAGGCACTGCGGGCGGCAGGCGCAACTGGCATTTCGGTCGATTTCACCCTGCCTGATCTGGTTGATACGCTGGCGGCAAAGGCGCTTCCGCTGGAGCGTGGGCAGGTGGAGCAAGTGCGCCGCGAACTCGATGCCAAGGATGCCGGCGGGCTGGTGGCCGCTGGTGGGGCGGCCTATCTGCCCCTGCTGGAAGCGATCGGACCGTTTGATAGCGCAATCGAGCGACTGGCCGCTTTCGATGCCGCTGCCGATCAGGGCGGCGGCGCGCTGGCCGGGCGCATCGCGGCGCTGCGCGAAATTGCCGGGCGGGCCGCAGGCCAGGCGCGGCTGACGCTTGATCCTTCGGAGCGGCACGGCTTTGAATACCAGTCGTGGTTCGGCTTCACCATCTATGCCGATGGCGTGCGCGGCGCGCTGGGCCGTGGCGGGACCTATTCGATCCTTTCCGGTGACAACGGCAGCGAGCCGGCCACAGGCTTCTCGCTCTATCCTGATCCGTTAATCGATGCTCTCGCCGCTGCCGAAGGCCGGCGCGACACGCTGTTCCTGCCGCTAGGGCATGATGGCGAAGTGGCGGGCCGTCTCCGCGCCATCGGCTGGCGCACCCGCGCGGCCCTTTCGCCTGAAGATGATGGCCTGGCGCTGGGCTGCACCCACTGGCTTGACGGGGTTGAAGCCGTCAGGCTTTAACGGGCGGGGCGGGCGAGCACCCGGTTCAGCCATTCGTCGACCAGCGCGGTAGCTGGATAATCCGGCCGGCCAAGGCTCCGGTTGATCTCCATGTGACCGGCAAGCCCATTGCCGGCCAGGCTTTGTCGCTCCACTGTTGTGCCTGCTGCCATCAGCGCGGCCTCCAGCGCTTTGTTCTGGGCGATCCCGTCCTCCCGCTGGACATGGATCAGCAGGAATGCTGGTGCATTGGGCGCAGCTGCGTGGTGAACGGGCGAGAGTGCGCGTTGCCGCCCGGGATCGCTGCCAAATGCCTGTGCATAGGTTTTTTGCATGATGCGCGGCCCCTGGGTAAATTGTTGCGGCACGTCATAAGCGGCGCCATCGATCGGGATGATGCCATCGACATTGGCAAAGCTCAGGCCAGCCCCTTGCAGATAGCGTTCGTCGGTGCCGACCAGCGCGACCAGGTGCGCACCGGCGCCGTGGCCCCTCAATACCACCCGGTTCCGGTCTATTCCCAGTTGCGGCGCGCGATCGAGCAGCGCCTTCAGCGCGGCGGCAATATCCGCCCCTTGCTGTTCCACGGTGGCCGCGGGCACCAGCCGGTAGTTGATCGAGGCAAAGGCATAGCCCTGCGCCGGATAATGGGCCGGCTTCCACTTCCCGGTCGCATCGTCCTTGCTGCCTGCCTTCCAGCCGCCGCCATGCACGAATAACACCAGCGGCGCGCGCGTTGATCCGGCTGGCCGCCAAAGATCCAGCGTTTGCAGCGGGTCAGTGCCATAGGCGATGGTTTGCGCGGGGCCAGCCACGGGGGCTTCCAGTCCGCTGGACTGGGCGCGCTCGGCCAGCCGTGCGTGCAGGCGTTCGCGCAGCGGTTGCGCTTCGCTGGCAAGGCTGGAAAGGGTAAGCGCAGTGGCAATGACCGCCAGGACGGGCTTTCGCATCAGGCAAATTCCTTCGTGCTCGGATAGTGAAACTGACGCGACCCCGGCAGGACGCATCCCGCCGATCGGCTGAACTGAGGCTGACCGGCGCGTTCTTGGCCGTCATGGACCTTGCCCTTGGGCGCGCGAAGGCCTAGGGCCCGCGGCGGACTTCCATCGCAACAGAAAAGAGCAGGAAACCTTGGCCAACGTCACCGTGATCGGCGCCCAGTGGGGCGATGAAGGCAAGGGCAAGATCGTCGACTGGCTGGCAAGCCGCGCCGATGCCGTGGTGCGCTTCCAGGGTGGGCATAATGCCGGCCATACGCTGGTGGTGGGTGATACCACCTACAAGCTCTCGCTCCTGCCCTCCGGAATCGTCACCGGCACACTTTCGATCATCGGCAACGGCGTGGTGCTCGATCCGTGGCACCTGCGCGAGGAGATCGCCAAGCTCGAATCGCAGGGCGTGAAGATCAATACCGAAAACTTCGCCATTGCTGAAAACGCGCCGCTGATCCTGCCGCTGCACCGCGATCTGGACGGCCTGCGCGAAGCGGCCGCCGGTTCCGGCAAGATCGGCACCACCGGTCGGGGCATTGGCCCGGCCTATGAAGACAAGGTCGGCCGCCGCGCGATCCGCGTGTGCGACCTGGCTCACCTCGATGCGCTCGATGCCCAGCTCGATCGGCTTTGCGCCCACCACGATGCCCTGCGCGCCGGTTTCGGCCAGCCGCCGGTCGATCGGGCCAAGCTGCTGGCCGATCTGCGCGAAATTGCACCGTCGGTGCTGAAGTTTGCTCAGCCGGTGTGGAAGCGGCTCAACACGGTCAAAAAGGCCGGTGCCCGCATCCTGTTCGAAGGCGCGCAGGGCGTGCTGCTCGATGTCGATCACGGCACTTATCC
>CAZVHM010000132.1:0-3607 GCA_964627175.1 uncultured Novosphingobium sp.
GCGTGGCGTTCCAGTGCCAGGGCGATGCCGGCCGGATCCATCCCGCAGCCATCGTCCGTCACCTCGATTAGATCCAGCCCGCCGCTGGCGATGCGCACGGCAACATGGGCCGCGCCGGCGTCGATCGCGTTCTCCACCAGCTCCTTCAGAGCCGAGGCCGGCCGTTCAACGACCTCGCCCGCGGCGATGCGGTTGACCAGCGTTTCCGGCAGGCGGCGGATCACAGGATTGGGCAGCTGGGGCATGGGTGGTGGAACCTAGCGGCGAAGCGCCGTCAACGCGAGACGAACCGGCAAGGTTTCACCCGCTTTCGCGACAAAATTTTGGCCTTTGCCGCAAGGCTGCGCTAAGGAGCCGCCACGCGATCCCGGCGTCTGCATTTAACCATTGCGGAATCGGGTGCCGAAACCTGAAAAAGCCACGGAAAAAACGCCAGATGTCCTCAATGATGTCCCGATTCTTCAAGCTCGGTTCGCAAAACCTGGCGATCGACCTCGGCACTGCCAACACGCTGGTCTATGCACAGGATCGCGGGATCGTGCTCAACGAGCCTTCGGTGGTGGCGATCGAGACCCTGAACGGGGTCAAGCGGGTCAAGGCGGTTGGCGACGACGCGAAGATGATGATGGGCAAGACGCCCGACAACATCGAGGCGATCCGCCCGATGCGCGACGGCGTGATCGCCGACATCGAAATCGCCGAGGAAATGATCAAGCACTTCATCCGCAAGGTGAATGGCAAGCGTTCAATGTTCCGTTATCCGGAAATCGTGGTTTGCGTGCCATCAGGATCGACCTCGGTCGAACGCCGCGCCATCCGCGATGCGGCTTCGAATGCCGGCGCCAGCCAGGTGTTCCTGATTCTGGAACCAATGGCTGCAGCGATCGGCGCGGACATGCCGGTGACCGAGCCGGTTGGCTCGATGGTGGTCGATATCGGCGGCGGCACCACCGAAGTTGCTGTGCTTTCTCTGCGTGGGCTTGCCTATACCACTTCGGTTCGGGTGGGCGGAGACAAGATGGACGAAGCGATCGTTTCCTATGTCCGCCGCCATCATAACCTGCTGATCGGTGAAGCGACGGCCGAACGGATCAAGAAGGACTACGGCATCGCCACGATCCCGACGGACGGAATCGGCGAAACGATCCACATCAAGGGCCGCGACCTGGTCAACGGGGTGCCGAAGGAAATCACCATCACCCAGGCCAACATCGCCGAAGCGCTGTCTGAGCCGATCGGTGCGATCGTTGAAGGCGTCCGCATCGCCCTGGAAAACACCGCCCCTGAGCTGGCGGCCGACATCGTCGACCAGGGCATCGTGCTGACTGGTGGCGGCGCCTTGATCAAGGGGCTGGACGATTTCCTGCGCGAGGAAACCGGGCTGCCCGTCAGCGTGGCCGAAGATCCGCTGTCTTGCGTGGCCATCGGCACCGGACGGGCAATGGAAGATCCGGTCTATCGCGGCGTATTGATGAGCGCCTGAGCTGCCAGGCCCAGGTTGACTGAATGATGGGCGACGCAAGGCACCGCCGGATGCCTCGCCACTAGCAAGGAGCAGCGCATGGCGCCGCCGAATCCCCGGCGCACGGGCTTTTCCAAACGGGCGCAGTACGGGACCTTCTTCGGCTATATCGCCGCGCTTGTCGGCGCGATCGTTGGTGGCGGCGTACTGCTGGTCTCGCTGTTGGATCGGGATGCCTTCGCCGGCGTGCGCGGCCTGGCTTCGGACATGGTTGCCCCGGTCGGAACGGCGGTAGCGGTCAGCCGCGCTGGCGCACAGGACCTTGGCGCGACGCTGCAGGGCTGGCTGACCTGGGGCAGCACCAACAAGCGCATGACCGAGGAACTTGAGGTCGCCCGCATACGACTGGCAGAAGCCCGCGCCCTAGCCGAGGAAAACGCGCGCCTGAAGGCACTCCTCGCGCTGCGCGAAGCATCGGTTGCGAACCTGCCGGGGCGTGTCGTCAGCGCACGGCTGATCCAGTCTTCAGCGGCCAGCTTGCGCCGTTTCGCCACCATATCCGCAGGACGCAACGATGGCGTGGCCGTCGGCATGCCGGTGCGCTCGGCATTGGGGCTGGTGGGCCGGGTTCTTGAAGCATCACCCACCACCGCGCGGGTGCTGCTGATCACGGATGCCGAAAGCGTGGTGCCGGTCCGCCGCGCGCGCGATGGACTAGCAGCCTTTGCCCAGGGACATGGCGATGGCACCCTCCAGATCCGCCTGATCAGCCTTGGCGTGAATCCGCTGAAGCCGGGCGATGTATTTGTCACATCCGGATCGGGTGGACTTTACCGACCTGGCACCGCAGTGGGCGTAGTCATGCACCTGACCCGCGACGGCGCCGTCGCCCGCGTGTTGAGCGATCCGACGGCAAGCGAGTTCGTGCTGGTCGAACCGGTATTTGCGGAAACCGCCGGCATTCCCTCTGCCGTGGTGCCGCCGCAAGCCCCCGCAGAGGGCACCAATTGATGCCCTTTTCGGTTCACGACAGCGGACGACGGATCAATCGCGCGCCGTCACCGGTGATCGCGCACGCAGTGCCGTGGCTGGTGATCGTGGCCGGTTCCGTTCTGCAAGGATTGCCGGTGATCGCTTCCGCCCCGGTCATGCCGCCGCTGGGTTTCCTGTTCCTGCTTGCCTGGCGCCAACTGCGGCCGGGCCTGATGCCGGTGTGGGCGGGATTGCCGCTCGGCCTGTTCGATGACCTTTTCAGCGGACAGCCGATGGGCTCGGCCATGCTGCTTTGGTCTGTCGTCATGATCGCCATTGATTTCATCGAGTTGCGCTTTCCCTGGCGCTCCTACCTGCTGGATTGGCTGGTCGCGGCCGCCTTCATCACCGGATACCTGCTTCTGGCCGGCGCCATATCCCACGCCGGCGGAAGTGTGCCGCTGCTTACGGCGCTGGTGCCCCAACTATGCCTTTCGATTCTGGTGTTCCCCCTTGCGGAACGGTTCATCGCCAGATGCGACCGGGTGCGCTTGTGGCGGTTTCAGGCGTTTGCCTCATGATCTGGCCCTTCCGCCGCGAGCGGACGCGGCAGACCATGGGCCGCCACATCAGTTCGGGCACGCTGGCCAACAGTTTCGAACGGCGCTCGGTAGTGATCGGGGCCTTGCAGGGCGGTGTAGGCGTTCTCCTGGCAAGCCGTCTGGGATACATCGCGTTGTTCCAGAACGAGCGTTACCAGACCCTTGCCGAAAGCAACCGCGTTAACCTGTCTCTGATCCCCCCGCGCCGCGGCTGGATACTGGACCGCAAGGGCATTCCGCTCGCCAGCAACCGGGCCGATTTCCGCGTCGACGTAATTCCGGAGCGGCTTGTCAATCCCGCTCGCACCATCGCCGAACTGGGGCAGTTGCTCAGCCTGACACCGGTCGAGATGCGCGATCTCAACGACAAGCTCGAAAAGGCGCGCGGCTTCCAGCCAGTGGAGGTTGCCTCACGGCTGGATTGGGAAAAATTCGCAGCCGTCTCCGTCCGCCTGCCCGACATGCCCGGCGTGGTGCCGCAACGCGGATTTTCCCGCTACTATCCTACCGGCCCTTCGGTTGGCCATCTTGTCGGCTTCGTTGGCCCCGCATCGGCGGAAGACTACGAGAA
>CAZVHM010000132.1:3707-4855 GCA_964627175.1 uncultured Novosphingobium sp.
ATTCTGTGCATGGCTTCCATGCCCAGCTTCGACCCCAATTCCTTTTCCGACGGCATCGGGCGGATCGAATGGAAGATGCTGTCGGAGGACGATCACGTGCCCTTGCGCAACAAGGTGCTGCGCGGCCTCTATCCGCCAGGTTCGACGGTCAAGCCGATGGTGGCGTTGGCGTTCCTGGAGGCCGGGCTGCAACCGCACGAAACCGTATTCTGCGGCGGCGGACTGCGGGTGGGCAACCGCGTGTTCCACTGCTGGGAACGGCGCGGACACGGCACGGTGGATATGGCCAAGGGCATCTACCAGAGCTGCGATGTCTATTTTTATCACTTCGCGCAGCGCGTCGGGATGGACGCGATCGCACGAATGGCGCGACGGCTCGGGCTTGGGCAGGAATTCGCTTTGCCGGTGGCCGGCCAATCCTATGGCACGGTGCCGGACCCGGCGTGGAAAAAGCGCAAATACAAGAAAGACTGGGCGCTTTACGACACGGTCAATGCCACGATTGGACAGGGCTACATGCTGGTCAACCCGCTTCAGCAGGCGGTTATGGCGAGCCGCCTGGCCAGCGGGCGAGAACTGATGCCTCGCATGATGCTGGACGGAAAGGTGCAAGACGCCCGCCCGCTCGGCATCTCCCAGGAACATCTCGACATGATCCACTCCGCGATGAGCGAAGTGGTCAACGGACGGGGCACCGCCGGGCGGGCGCGGTTGCCCATTCCCGAAATTCTCATGGCCGGCAAGACGGGCACGGCGCAGGTGGTCGGGCTCAACATCGGCAACGGCAAGGGTGGCCTGTGGAAGCACCGCGACCACGGCCACTTCATCGCCTTCGCACCTTTCGACCGGCCGCGTTACGCCTGCGCCGTAGTGGTTGAGCATGGCGGCGGCTCTTCGGCAGCCTACCCCATCGCGCGGGATGTGATGACGTACCTGTTCGATCCTGGGAAAGCCTGGAACGTACTGCTGGAAATGGAAAAGGGTTGGGGCGGTACGCCGCAGCAGCGAATGGCCAATCGTTACGCCAGCTTTGCAGCCCGGTTTGGCACGACAGCGCCCAAGCCCGCCGACAACGAAGCCGCCCGAAAAGCGCAGGATACTGCCCCTGCCGCAGCGCCCGCACAGGCGATTGAAAGCGCAGCGGCCTC
>CAZVHM010000133.1:0-4796 GCA_964627175.1 uncultured Novosphingobium sp.
ATCTATGACATCCGATTCCCCAAGGGAATCCATCACCTTGTTATGCAACAAAGCCAAATAGAGGTATAAATTTCTGTGACCAAACCTGCGCGGTCCAGAGGTTTTGGAGAGAGCGGGGGCGACGGAGAGAGCATGGGCCAATTTCCCCGGCCCAGACTTTTTCGCTCGCGCCCAAAACGGCGGCGAACTGCGCCATTTTAGGACCCCATGAGGGGGTGAGATCATTTCGAAGTGAAGAAAATGGTCGGGGAGACAGGATTCGAACCTGCGGCCCTCTGCTCCCAAAGCAGATGCGCTACCAGACTGCGCTACTCCCCGACCGGGGTGTCCGTTGCGGCGTGGCTTGGTGGGCCCGGCAGGATTCGAACCCGCGACCTAGCCGTTATGAGCGGCCAGCTCTAACCGCTGAGCTACAGGCCCAAGCCATCCGTGCCGCCATGCCAAACGGACGAAAGGCGCGGTATACGTGCGGAGCGAATTACGCAAGCGCGCTTGCAGCGATCAGTTCGGCCGCGCTGATGGACCGCACGCCGCGGGCGGCCAATGCGGCAAAGACCGTGTGCCACCATTCATAGAGCGCGGCGACATCGCTTTCGGTGCGGACATAGGGGGTGTGGCCGGGTTGTAGCGACGGGCTGTGGAACGAGAACACCATGAGCGGCAGCTTGTCTGCGAGCGCCACATCTATGCCGCGCAGGATTTCGGCGCGGGTCACGCCTTCGGGTGTGAACGGAATCCGATCAAGCAGGCCGGTGCGTGCCAAGCCGCCCTGCAGGCGCGGTGTTCGCCACAGACGGGGATGGAGCCAGGGCCCCCAGCGCCGCAGCGGGCCGGAGTAGACCGTGGTGAGCGGGGCTTCCACCAGCGTGCCGCTATTGCTTACACGCCATGGGCGCACCGGCAGATCACGAAAGTTGGGGCCGCCGCCGGCGCTGTAATCGAACCGCGAGCGGACTGAGGTATCGATCGCAATGCCATGCTGGCGCAGGATCGCGGCGGTATGCGGACCCACGCCGTAGCGGCCGGCGCGATAGATTCGCGGAGCCTGTCCGAAATTCTGCTCGATTGCGTTACGCAGGATGCCGAATTTCGCCGCTTCCAGTTCTGGCGAGAGGTTGCCGGCAAAGCTGTTGGGCTGGTTGACCTCTTCCTCAAACGGCGGGTTGACCCAGGGGTGCAATTGCACGCCTACCTCGGCCTTTCCGCAGGCGAGGGGGCGGCGCAGGATTTCGGCGGCTTCGGGGCAGGTGGCCACCGGATAGTCGATCAGGTAGATCGGTGGGACGCCGAAGCTTTCGCAGAATTGCTGGAAGCGGGCCAGTTGGGAAACCGAGTGCAGCGTGTGCCCGCGCGCCTGTAGCGGCTGGTCCCAGGCGAATTCTTCCTCGGTATCCACTGTCACGATGAAGCGCTGGCCGAACGCGGCATCGAAGTGCACGAAATCGTTCGGCCCGGGGCGATCGGTCAGGCGAGGGGAAGACAACGCGGCATTCTCCGGCGGGCAGCCGGGCTGATTAACCGGCGGCGGAAGCGACCGTATTATCGTCTATCGGTAAACAGGTGTTTGCGCTCGGCTCCGGTGCTTCGGCGCAGGGCAGGCACAGGATCAGGTTGGCGCCTTCGCGCGCCAGCAAGCCACCCACGCTGCGGGCTTCGGCTGCGGCCAGCCGCAAGGTGAAGCCACTGCCGAACATGCCCGCGCTGAGCGCCTGGCCCGTTTGCGGAGGTGCTGCCTCGAACACATCGTCCTGGGCGGCCAGCGCTTCGGGCAATTGCGCGATCAGACGCACGGCCGCCCCGGTTCCGGCTGCCGATGTATCGGCCGGGGCCAGCGAAAGCGCGAGAATTTCGCCCGGCCTTGCGTTTGCGGCAAGGGTTGCCAGCAGGCGCCAGCCGAGCTGCTCGGCGGCTTCAGGCGCCAGCGCCACAGCCATCTCACCAGCCGCTGCATCCAGCGTGAAGCCGCTGCTGCGGGCGGCGGTGAAGGTCTCCAGCTGGTGGACGATGCCGGCCACCATCATGGCAAGTTCGGCCGATCCCCGCTCGGCGCTCAATGAGCCGCTGTCCAGCCGGGCATAGCGGTCAAGTTCCTCGAACCCGGCCAGCATTCGGGCCGCGTCGGCTGCGATCCCGGCGGCGAGGGCGCGATATTCGTGCGGAGTGGTGCCAAACAGTTGCTGCTGGATGACTTCGGCAAAGCCCTGGATCGCGTTTACCGGGGTCCGCAGTTCGTGGAGCACCTGGCGGATGCGGTCGGCTTCAAGGTTGCCGCGGGATGCACGGGGCGGCGCGGGGCGGCGGAACCGGCCGACATAGCCGGTGAAATGCCCCGCATCGTCAAAATCGGGCGCGGCATCGACCTGCCATTCCCCGGCGATTGCCGGCGCGCCTTCCAGCGTGATCCGGCCCGCCCGGATCGGCAGGCGGCGCATGAACGCTTCGGACAGGTCTGCTCCTGCGCCATCGGTCTGGACTGTGGACCCGACCGGCAGCAACAGGCCGATCGCCATGCCGCCGACATGTGGTTCGGCCCAACCGATCCGGCCCGCGCTGTCGGTCGCAAAGGAAAACGCGGCGATGCGGGAAAAGGCGGCGTCCCGTTCGCCTAGTGGCAGGCGGGGAGAATCGTTGGCGGCATGCAGATCGCCTGCCTGTTCACGGTTGCGCCGGAAGGCTTCGATGCGTCGCACGATGGCCCCGATCCCTTCGATCGGTGCGGAAATCGCGGCTGCTTCTGCGGCAGGCGCAGGAGCAGGGGTGGGGTCCGGGTCCGGTGTTGCGAGGGGGGCTGTCAGCTCCGTGGCATCGGTCGATTGCGGTATCGGGGCGGCGGGCAGCGCCCGGTCGGTAATCCCCAGTTGATCGAGTCGCGCTTCGACGACTGCGCCCAGATCGCGCCGGGTCCGCAGCAGGCCGCGCGCAGCCAGCGGTAGAGCCGGGATGAGGTCGAGCCAGTCATGCTCGGCCAGCCGCGCGGCGCGAATGGCAGCCAGCGCCACCACGGTATCGCCAGCGGCCAGTTCAGCCACCAGCCGCGGATTGCGCAGCCGGGTGCCGGATCCGCTGATTGCCTTCGCCCGCTCGTCGGCCGGAACTTGCTTGGCCAGCTCTGCCAACCGGACCAGTGCCGCATCGAGCTGTTCGCCGCGCGCGCCAGCGGGGGTAGTACCCAACAGATCGACGAGCTGCCGATACTGGATACGCCGCGCAACCACGCTTTCGGCGTGGGCGCTGAGCACCGTGGCAAGGCGATCGTCGACGTGCATTTATTCTCCGCTGCGGCGCCGGGTGAATCGCCGGAACCGAGTTATGCAGCACAAGGGATTAGCAGCTTGTTACAATTGGAAAAGATCGCAACCAAAGACGTTGCAAAGCGGGACGATTGCGCTCGTAAACAACAAAATTATAGTGCAGGGCAATAGCCGGTCCGGCGACGGGCTGATTCTGACAACTATTCGCTCCTGCGCGGCAGGGCGTGTGAGAGGTGCGAGTTCTTCCGATGGCAAACCTCGACCAGATCGATCGCCAGTTGCTGGCCGAACTTCAGGACGATGGCCGCATGACCAACGTGGATCTGGCGGCCAAGGTGGGGCTGACTGCACCGCCTTGCCTGCGGCGGGTTCGCGCGCTGGAAGAATCGGGCGTTATCAAGGGGTATCACGCGGAACTGGACGCGGCGCAGCTGGGCTATGCGATTACCGTGTTTGCGCTGGTTTCGCTGAAAAGCCAGGCAGAGGAATCGCTGCGTCAGTTCGAGGATCACATGCGCGGCCTGCCGCAGGTGCGCGAATGCCATATGCTGAACGGCGAGATCGACTTTATCCTGAAGATCGTCAGCAAGGATCTGCAGAGCTTCCAGGAATTCCTGACCAGCAAGATCACCCCGGCGCCGAACGTGGCGAGCGTCAAGACCAGCCTGACCATTCGCACCGCCAAGCAGGTGCCGGGCGTGCCGCTGGAAGTCTGACTATCATGAAGGATGGCGGTGGCGGGACGTGGCCCGCCGCGCAACATCGGGCTGATCAGCCCTCGCGCTGGGCGAGCCAGTCTTCCAGCCACTTGATGGTATAGTCGCCGCTCAGGAAATCGGGTTCCTTGAGCAGGGCCTGATGCAGCGGGATCGAGGTTTTCGGCCCGGTGATGACCATTTCCTCAAGCGCCCGCTTCAGCCGCATGATGCATCCCTCGCGGGTGCGGCCATAGACGATCAGCTTGGCGATCATCGAATCATAGTAGGGCGGAATCCGGTAACCGGCATAAAGGCCCGAATCCACCCGCACATGCATGCCGCCGGCGGCGTGATAGCTCTTAACCTCGCCCGGCGAAGGGGCGAAGGTCCACGGATCTTCCGCATTGATGCGGCATTCGATGGCGTGGCCCTTGAACTCAATGTCTTCCTGCGCAACCGAGAGCGGCAGGCCATCGGCGATGCGGATCTGTTCGCGCACCAGGTCAACCCCGGTGATCGCTTCGGTCACCGGATGCTCCACCTGCAGGCGGGTATTCATCTCGATGAAGTAGAATTCGCCGTTTTCCCACAGGAACTCGATCGTACCGGCGCCGCGATAGCCCATGTCGGCCATGGCGTTGGCAACAATCCCGCCCATGCGGGCACGTTCCGCGGCGTTGATTACTGGCGAGGGTGCCTCTTCGAGTACCTTCTGGTGGCGGCGCTGCAGCGAACAGTCACGCTCGCCCAAGTGAATGGCATTGCCCTTGCCATCGCCAAACACCTGGAATTCGATGTGGCGCGGATTGCCGAGGTACTTCTCGATATAGACGGTGGCATCGCCGAA
>CAZVHM010000134.1:0-4727 GCA_964627175.1 uncultured Novosphingobium sp.
GTCTCGGTCATGGCTGCAACCTATATGGGGACGCGTTCACAGCATCCCAAGTTCGAGTTTGGCCTCGTCGCTCATCTTTTGCGGATCCCACGGCGGATCCCAGACAAGGTTGACCTCGGCATCGCGCACACCGGCCACCGAGGCGACCCGCAGTTCGACTTCGCCCGGCATCGATTCGGCCACCGGGCAATGCGGCGTGGTCAGGGTCATGGTCACGGTCACCCCACCCTCGGGCGTAATGTCCACCCCGTAGATCAGACCCAGATCGTAGATATTCACCGGGATTTCCGGGTCGAAAATCTCGCGCAGGGCGCCGATCACCGCCTCGTAAAGATTGCCGCCTGGCTCGGTCGGAGCGATCCCGCTGGGCTGCGCGGCAAGGAACCCTTCCAGGTAATCGCGCTTGCGTTCCAGCTTTTCGCCGGCCGTTTCCGGCACGGCATCTTCCACACGGGCGCGCTTGGGCGGTTCAACCGCGCCCACTTCCTCGACCGTGAATTTCGGCTCCTGGCCGGTCATCCGAAAATCCTCTTCGTGCGTTCGATCCCGCGCAGCAGCGCGGCGATATCGTCTTCGTCGTTGTAAAGCCCGAAACTGGCGCGGGCCGTGGCGGGCACGCCCAGATGGTCCATCAGCGGCTGGGCGCAGTGGTGGCCGGCGCGGATCGCCACGTTTTCCTCGTCCAGGATGGTGCCCAGATCGTGCGGGTGGACCCCGTCGAGTGCGAAGCTGACGACGCCAAGGCCATCGTCCGGCCCGAAGACCTGCACCGAGTTCATCCGCCGCAATTCCTCGCGCAGGGTGCGGGCCAGAGCGGCTTCGTGAGCGTGGAGCGCATCCATGCCGATTGCCGAAACATACTCGATCGCGGCGGCAAAGCCGATCGCCTCGATAATCGCGGGTGTCCCGGCCTCGAACCGCGCCGGGGGCGGGGCGAAGGTGGTGCCGGCAAAGGAAACGCGGTCGATCATGGCGCCGCCGCCTTGCCAGGGTGGCATGTCGGCCAGGATTTCGCGGCGCGCCCAGAGCGCGCCGATTCCGGTGGGGCCGTAGAGCTTATGCGCTGAAAAAGCGTAGAAATCACAGCCCAGCGCGGCAACGTTGATCGGCAGGCGCGGCACCGCCTGGCAGCCATCGATCAGCACCTTGGCGCCCACGGCGCGGGCCAGCGCCACGGCATGTTCCACGTGGAGCACTGAGCCGAGGACATTGGAAACATGGGCAAAAGCCACCAGCTTGTGCGCCGGGGTGAGGATTTTGGCCGCCGCTTCGAGGTCGATCTGGCCATCTTCGGTGAGCGGGCAAACGTCGATTGCAACGCCGCTGCAAGCGGCCTGCAACTGCCACGGAACGATATTGGAATGATGCTCCAGCAGGGAAACCAGAATCCGATCCCCCGCCTTCAGGTTGGCCGCCCCCCAGCTCTGCGCGACGAGGTTGATCGCCTCGGTCGCACCGCGGGTGAAGACCACTTCATCCTCTGCCCCGCCGATGAAAGCGGCAACCGTGCGGCGCGCGCTTTCGAAGGCCTGGGTCATTTCGGCCGAGCGGCCATAGACCCCGCGGTGCACGGTGGCATAATCCGCGCCCATCGCCCGCACCGTCGCTTCGATCACGGCATTGGGCTTCTGCGCCGTGGCCCCGGTATCGAGGTAATGCCACCGCTCCCCCCCGGGGGTGAGCAAGCCGGGGAAATCGGCCCGCAGCCGCGCCGGAGAGAGGGCCGCGTTCACAGCAAGGCTTCCAGCGCGGCCAGCGCGGCGGCGTTCAGCGCGTCCTCATCCGCCGCGCCGACGAAGGCTTCGGCCACAAATGCCTGCAACATCAAACGCTTGGCATCGGCGGGCGAAAGCCCGCGTGATTGCAGGTAGAACAAGCCGGTCTGGTCCAGCTCGCCCACCGCGCAGCCGTGTGCGCACTTCACATCATCGGCAAAGATTTCCAGTTCCGGCCGGGCATTGGCCGTGGCGGTGCGATCCAGCAGCATCGCGCGGACCGACTGGCTGGCATCGGTGCCGATGGCGCCGCGTTCCACCGTAACGCGGCCGAGATAGGTGCCGGTGGCATGGCCGCCCAGAACCGAGCGAACGATCTGCCGGCTGGCGGCATCGGGCGCGGCATGGGTGACTTCGGTGACAATTTCGACCGTTTCCTGACCGCCGCCAAGCTGCGCGGCGCCGAGGGTGAAATCGGCCCCCCGCCCCAGCCGCACGTCTACCGCCAGGCGCCCGAAGCGGCCGGCGGCATTAAGCACGCGCAGATCGAACCGGGCTTCATCGGCCAGGGTGATGACGAGATGGCGCGCGGCCGGGCCTTCGCCCATGACCAGCGTGCGCTGCCCGCTTTCGCCGGCCGCCACGGTGATTTCCTCGCGCACCACCGGCCACGCCGCTTCCAGCGCCGCGAGATCGGTGTAGCGGAAATCCTCGTCATGCCGGGTGGGAAGGGCGAGCGCTGCGCTCATGCGACGACTGCCTCGTAACCCTCACGCTCCAGCTCGAGCGCGAGTTCGGGGCCGCCGGAACGAACGATGCGGCCAGCGGCCAACACGTGGACGAAATCGGGTTTCACATAGTCCAGCAGGCGCTGGTAGTGCGTGATCAGCACCACGGCCTTGTCGGGCCGGCGCATGATCGCGTTGATCCCTTCGCCGCAGATGCGCAGCGCATCGATATCGAGGCCGGAATCGGTTTCATCGAGAATGGCCAGCTTGGGATCGAGAATGCCCATCTGGACCATTTCGGCGCGCTTCTTTTCACCGCCGGAAAAGCCGACGTTGACCGGGCGCTTGAGCATTTCCATGTCCATCTTCAGCAGGCCCGCCTTTTCGCGCGCCAGCTTGAGGAATTCGCCGCCCGACAATGGTTCCTGACCGCGCTGCTTGCGCTGGGCGTTGAGCGCCTCGCGCAGGAACTGGACGTTGGACACACCCGGGATTTCCACCGGATACTGGAAGCCGAGGAACAGGCCGGCAGCAGCGCGTTCGTGCGGCTCCATCGCCAGCAGATCCTGCCCGGCAAAGCTCACCGAACCGCCGGTGACTTCATAGCCCGGCCGGCCGCCCAGCGTGTAGCCGAGGGTGGACTTGCCCGCCCCGTTCGGCCCCATGATGGCGTGGATTTCGCCCGCATTCACGGTGAGCGAGAGACCCTTGAGGATCGGCTTGCCGGCAACTTCGGCGTGAAGATCGGTAATCTGGAGCATGGTCATCCTCGGTGCCCGCGCGGGCCGGAACGGTTCGATTTCGCGCGCTCGCGGCGTTCGTGCCAGCGTTCGCGCATGATGGCGGAAACTTGCGCCGCGGCGGCGGCAGGATCGGCCAGAACGGCCGCGGCCGACAGGCGCTCTACCCGGTAGCCAACTTCAGCCAGGCTGCGCGTCCGGTCGGCGGCAAAGGCGGCGTCCTCGTCGCCATCCAGTTCGATCACCAGCATCAGCGGCTTACAGGCGAAATCGACGATGGCCGAGCCGATCACATGCTGGCGCTGGAACTTGTATCCGCCGGTTTCAACCTCGGAGAGGGCAGCGGCGAGCGCTTCCTGCGCCGGCGTGGGATTGCGGCGCATCTCGCGGGCGCGCTCGTGCAGGGCATCGAGGCGCTTTTCCGAAATCTCCCAGCCACGGCCCTTTTTCTTGAACGCGGGGGCGTCTTCGGACGCAGACGGATCGCGCAGCTTGAGGGTCTTGCGATCGGTCATTGCGATGCTCCAGGTGCGAAAAAGTATCCCATGAGGGAAATCAGGATAGCCGCTAGGGCCATCAGGGCTCCGCCGCCAATAAGCACCTTGCCGATATCGCGAAAATAGTTGCGCCCGAAACGGGACGGGGCCGCGAGGACAGGCTGGGGATTGGCCCTGATCGCTTCGATCGTTGCCGTGCAGAACGCGATCATCTCTTCATTGCTGAAGCGTTCCTCGCCTTCGTGCCACCAGCCTTGCGCATCGCTCAGTTCACAGATCGCGCGCTGGACCAGCGCCATCGCCAGCATGGAGCCCTGATCGTGGCGGGCGGCGAACGCCAGCACGGCATCTCCATGGTCCGGCACGCCAGAGCGCTGCGCATCATCGCCTTCATAGGCGGGCCGCGAAAAGAGCTGATAGTCGAAACCAGACTTTTCACCATCGACCACAACCGTGAGCCAGCCCGAATGTCGCTCGTCCGCCAGGCTGAAACCCGCCGGAAAGGCCAGCCGATGGCCCTGTTCGGCAACCTTGCGGACCACCGCTTCCGCCGGGGGAAGCGATGCCCGGTCAAGGAACAGATCGCTGGCGGAAAGGCTCACCCGACCGATCCTTCGAGGCTGATGCCGAGCAGCTTCTGCGCCTCGACCGCGAATTCCATCGGCAATTGCTGCAGCACTTCGCGGGCAAAACCGTTGACGATCAGGGCCACCGCCTCTTCCTGGCCGAGCCCGCGCTGCATCGCATAGAACAGCTGGTCGTCGGAGATCTTGCTGGTGGTTGCCTCGTGTTCGACCTGCGCGGTGGGATTGCGCACTTCGATATAGGGCACGGTGTGAGCGCCGCATTCCCCGCCGAGCAACAGGCTGTCGCACTGGGTGAAGTTGCGCACCCCTTCGGCACCCGGCGCGATGCGCACGAGGCCGCGGTAGGTATTGTTGCTCTTGCCGGCCGAAATGCCCTTGGAGACGATGGTGGAACGGCTGCGCTTGCCGTTGTGGATCATCTTCGTGCCGGTATCGGCCTGCTGGTAATTGTTGGTGACGG
>CAZVHM010000135.1:0-4637 GCA_964627175.1 uncultured Novosphingobium sp.
CCTGATGACGCTGAACGGCGCCTGGGACAAGGTTCGTACCGATCCGATCATCCGCATGTTCGTGATGAGCCTGGCCTTCTACGGCATGAGCACGTTCGAAGGCCCGCTGATGTCGATCAAGTCGGTCAACTCGCTCTCGCACTATACCGACTGGACCATCGGCCACGTTCATTCCGGCGCGCTGGGCTGGAACGGCATGATCACCTTCGGCTGCATCTACTATCTCACCCCGCGCCTGTGGCAGCGGAGCCGGATGTATTCGCTGCGGATGGTCAACTGGCACTTCTGGCTCGCGACGATCGGCATCGTGTTCTACGCCTCTTCCATGTGGGTGGCGGGGATCACCCAGGGCCTGATGTGGCGTGAATACGGCTCCGATGGCTATCTGGTGAACTCGTTCGTCGAAACCGTGGCGGCGCTGCACCCGATGTTCCTGCTGCGTGCGCTGGGCGGCCTGCTTTACCTGACGGGCGCTGCCATCATGACCTACAACGTGTGGAAGACCATCGCCGGTTCGCCGCTGCGCGAGGAAGCGCCGATGCGCGACGCTGCCTACGACGCGGAAAAGGACCGTCCGCTTGTTCCCGCCACTGCCGTTCCTGCCGAATAAGGGGCCTCACCCATGACTGCTGCTACTGAAAAAGAGCCGCTTTCGGGCCACAAGAAGCTCGAACGCAATGTGACGCTGCTGGGGGTGTTCGCCTTCCTTGCCGTCACGGTTGGCGGGATCGTGGAAATCACCCCGCTGTTCTGGATCGACAACACGATCGAGAAGGTGGAGGGGGTGCGTCCCTACACCCCGCTGGAGCAGGCGGGCCGCGACATCTATGTGCGCGAGGGCTGCTATACCTGCCACAGCCAGATGATCCGTCCATTCCGCGACGAGGTCGAGCGCTATGGCCATTACAGCCTGGCCGCCGAATCGATGTACGATCACCCGTTCCAGTGGGGGTCCAAGCGCACCGGGCCTGATCTGGCGCGCGTGGGCGGGCGCTATTCGGATGAATGGCATGTCCAGCACCTGGCCGATCCGCGTTCGGTCGTGCCGGAATCGATCATGCCGATGTACGCCTTCCTCAAGGACCGCGATCTCAATGTCGGTGAGGGCAAGGGCGGGATCAGTGCCGACCTCAAGGCGCTCTATACCGTGGGCGTGCCCTATACGCAGGCCCAGATCGACAATGCCGCCGAGGACATGAAGGCTCAGGCCGGAATGGGTGATGCGGCCGGCTTGGCCGAACGCTGGCCAAAGGCGCAGGCCCGCGACTTTGACGGCAACCCCTCGCGCCTGACCGAGATGGATGCGCTGGTCGCCTATCTCCAGGTTCTGGGCACGATGGTCGATGTGAACAGCGCTGCGGCGCAGGAGGATCTGGCGAAGGAGACCGGGCGGTGAGCCACTACGATTTCCTGCGCCACCTGGCCGACAGCTGGGGGCTGGTGGCGATGACCGTGATCTTCCTTGGCCTGTGTGCCTGGCCTTTCCGGCCCGGCGCGCGCGATGCCAACGAAGCCGCAGCCACGATGATCTTTGAGGACGACGACAATGGCTGAGAAGAAGATCGACGAAGCCACCGGTGTCGAGACCGTCGGCCACGAGTGGGACGGCATCGAGGAACTGAACAACCCGCTGCCGCGCTGGTGGCTGTGGAGCTTTTACGCCTGCATCGCGTTTTCGATCGCTTACGTGATCGTCTACCCCGCCATCCCGATGCTGACCAAGGCCAGTGACGGTGTGTGGAAGTGGTCGAGCCGCGGGGCGCTGGCCGCCGAGATGGCCAAGGCCGATGATGCGCGGGCCAATGTGATGTCGGCTATCGCGGCCACCCCGATCGAGACTCTTCCGTCCAACCCGCAGCTGATGCAGGCGGCTGTGGCTGGCGGCCGGGCGGCGTTCCGCGTCAATTGCGTGCAGTGCCACGGCGCGGGAGCTGCCGGCAGCAAGGGCTATCCCAACCTGAACGACGATGACTGGTTGTGGGGCGGCGATCTCCAGGCGATCGAATACACCATCGTCCACGGGATCCGTTTCCCCGGCGATGCCGAGACCCGGCAGAGCATGATGCCCAACTTCGGCAAGGATGGGCTGTTGCCGGTCGACCAGATCAGCGATGTGGCCACTTATGTCCGTTCGCTTTCGGGCAAGGCCGGCAGCGGGGCGGCCGCTCAGCGTGGCGCCGCGATCTACACTGCCAACTGCGCCGTGTGCCACGGGCCTGACGCCAAGGGCGGACGCCAGTTTGGCGCACCCAACCTTGCCGATGCGATCTGGCTGTATGGCGGCACGCAGGAAGAAGTTGTTTCCAGCGTAGCCAATGCTCATGCCGGCGTGATGCCCGCCTGGGGCCACCGGCTTGACCCGGTGACGATCAAGATGCTTGCTGCCTATGTCCATTCGCTGGGCGGGGGCGAAAAGTTCGCTCCGGCCTTGGCCTCGCAGGAGAGCACTGCGGTCAACGCCGCAGCGACAGAAAATGAGCAACCCTGAGACTGCACCGCAAAGTTGGTTCGAAAAGCGCCGGGGGGTTTTCCCCCGGCAGATCGACGGGAAGTTTCGCCGCCTGAAATGGGCGATCATGTTGGTGACGCTGGGGATCTACTACGTCACCCCGTGGTTGCGCTGGGACCGAGGGCCTTATGCGCCAGATCAGGCGGTTCTGATCGATCTGGCCAACCGCCGCTTCTACATGTTCTCGATCGAGATCTGGCCGCAGGAATTCTATTTCGTGGCCGGCCTGCTGATCATGGCGGGGATCGGCCTGTTCCTCGTCACCAGCGCGGTGGGGCGGGCGTGGTGCGGCTATGCCTGTCCGCAGACGGTGTGGACCGATCTGTTCCAACACGTTGATCGCCTGATCGATGGCGATCGCAACGCCCAGATCCGCCTTCAGAACGCGCCGTGGACGGCCAACAAGGTCGCGCGGCGGGCGCTGAAATGGTCGATCTACCTGGCGATCAGTTTCTGGACCGGTGGCGCGTGGATCATGTATTTCGCCGATGCGCCAACCCTGGTGCGCGAGTTCTGGTCGGGTACGGCCGACCCGGTTGCCTATGGCTCGGTTGCGGTGCTGACTTTCACCACTTTCGTACTGGGCGGGTTCATGCGCGAGCAGGTGTGCATTTACATGTGCCCCTGGCCGCGCATCCAGACCGCAATGCTGGATGAAAAGAGCCTGATCGTTACCTACAAGGACTGGCGCGGCGAACCGCGTGCCAGCGTGAAGGCGGCCCAGAAGCAGCCCGACACGGCATTCGGTGATTGCATCGACTGCAACCAGTGCGTGGCCGTGTGCCCGACCGGGATCGATATTCGCGAAGGGCCGCAGGTGGGCTGCATCACCTGCGCGCTGTGCATCGATGCCTGTGACCGGGTGATGCAGCAGGTTGGCCGCCCGCGCGGGCTGATCGATTATGCCACGCTGGAAGATGCCTCCCGCGAACAGGCCGGCGCCCCGCCAACGGCGCACTGGAAGCTGATCTGGCATACCCGCACGCTGGTTTACCTTGGCATCTGGGTGGCGATCGGATGCGGCCTGCTGTTTGCCCTGGGCACTCGCAAGCACCTCGATCTGGCCGTGCAGAAGGATCGCAACCCCCCGTTCATGGTGATGAGCGACGGGTCGGTCCGCAATGCCTGGACGGTCAAGTTCAAGAACATGGAAAACCGCCCCCGGCCGATGAAGCTGGAGTTGCAGGGATTGCCGGGCGCAGTGATGTGGACCGACACGATGGGCCGCGAGGATGCCGCGCGCACTTTCAGCACCACCGTGA
The DNA here is from genome assembly GCA_964627175.1 of uncultured Novosphingobium sp. Taxonomy (GTDB): domain Bacteria; phylum Pseudomonadota; class Alphaproteobacteria; order Sphingomonadales; family Sphingomonadaceae; genus Novosphingobium. Next base: position 3,772 of record CAZVHM010000135.1, read on the forward strand.
ACGCCGACGCCATCCTGCCGGTGCGGATCTATGTGGTGGCGCCGGCCAGCACGCCCGAGCAGTCGTTCCGGTTCCTGTTGCAGGCAACCGACAAGGAAGGTGGCAGCGATGCCGAGAAGGCCCGTTTCGTGACACCTGAAGCCGAAGAGGAGTGAAGCGAATGAGCGTTTCCGCACCGCGGCGCTTCACCGGGCGCCACATGGCGATCATCATGGTGGCGTTCTTCGCCGTGGTGATTGCCGTCAACCTCACCATGGCGCGGCTGGCCGGGGCCAGCTTCACCGGGGTGGTGGTTGAAAATTCCTACGTAGCCAGCCAGCATTACAACCGCTGGCTGGAGGAAGCCCGCGCCGAGGAGAAGCTTGGCTGGAAGGCCGATGCCCGGCGCGCGGCGGATGGGCACCTGCTGGTCAGGCTGGACGGCGTGCCGACCGGCGCCACCGTGCTGGCCCATGCCTGGCATCCGTTGGGCCGGGCGACCGATCATACCCTGCAGTTTGCTGCCGATGGCGAAGTTTTCCGTTCGACCCAGGCGCTCCCGGAAGGGCGCTGGCGAGTTCGCATAGAAGTGAACGCGGCCGGGCAGCGGTGGCGTACCGAGAGGTCGATCTCGTGAGCGCGGCCCCGCGCACGGCCGAGGCGGCGCAGGCAGAAACGGTGCTGGTGGTGCCGGCGATGCATTGTGCCGGGTGCATGGGCAAGGTCGAACGCGGCCTTGCCGATGTGCCGGGGGTGAGCGGGGCGCGGGTCAACCTGACGGCGCGGCAGGTGAGCGTGCGCCACGATCCGGCACTGGCCACCCCGGTGCTGATCGAGGCGCTGGGCAATATCGGCTTTGCCGCGCAGCCGCGCAGCGACGATACCGC
>CAZVHM010000136.1:0-4527 GCA_964627175.1 uncultured Novosphingobium sp.
CGGGCGAGGAATACGGCACCCGTACCGAGACGAAGAACGTCAACTCGGTCCGCTTCGTCATGCAGGCGATCGAGCACGAGGCGATGCGCCAGGTCGATGTGCTGGAAAGCGGCGGCAAGGTGGTGCAGGAAACCCGCCTGTTCGATCCGGACAGCGGTTCCACCCGTTCGATGCGCTCGAAGGAAGATGCGCACGATTACCGCTACTTCCCCGATCCCGACCTGCTGCCGCTGGAACTGGACGACGCCTTCATCGAGGAATGCCGGGCCAGCTTGCCCGAACTGCCCGATGCCAAGCGCCATCGCTATGAAAGCGCGCTGGGGCTGACGCCCTATGTGGCCGGGGTGTTGACCGCGGAAGTCGAAACGGCGCGCTGGTTTGAGGCGCTGCTGGCCGAATCCGCGATCCGGCAGGGCAAGGGCGAGGATGTGGTGGCCAAGCAGGCAGCCAACTGGCTGACCTCGGAATTGTTTGGCGCGCTGAACCGCGTGGGCCGCAGCCTGGAAGACAGCCCGGTCAATCCGGCCCAGTGTGCCGAACTGCTGGCGTTGGTGGCCGATGGCACGATTTCCGGTACGATTGCCAAGCAGGTCTTTGAAAAAATGCTGGAAACCGGCGATGGTGCCGGGGCGATCGTGGAACGCGAAGGCCTGAAACAGGAAAGCGATACCGGCGCGATCGAGGCTGTCGTGGCCAAGGTGCTGGCCGACAATGCCGACAAGGTCGAGCAGTACAAGGCCGGCAAGGAAGCGCTGTTCGGGTTCTTCGTGGGCCAGACCATGAAGGCCATGCAGGGCAAGGGCAATCCGCAGGTCGTCAACGAACTGCTGAAGAAGGCGCTGGGCTGAAGCCGCCCCGGCGAAGGGCGCTTCAGCGCGCCTTCGCCGGGCCTTCCAGGAAGCTGACCGGCAGGCCGATGCCGCCAAGCTGCGGTTCGATCAGCTTGCGATCCCCCACGACCACAATGGTAAGCCCTTCCGGCTGCAGAAACTCCCGCGCTGCGGCGTTCAGCGCCGCGCCATCGATGGCGCGATAGCGGGCTGGCAGGGTCTGCACATAGTTGTCGGGCCGGCCGAGGCGGTCGTTGATCACCACCTGCTGCAGCACTTGTGCGTTGGTTTCATAGCGGTTGGGCAGGCCGCGGATATTGCCGTCGGTCACCCGCGCCAGTTCGCCTGGTTCGACTGGCCGCTGGGCCGGAAAGGCCTTCATGTCTGCCAGCAGGGCGCGGATTGCATCGCCGGTGCGATCGGACTGCACCGGGGTTGCAACGGTAAAGGTGCGCGGCCCCACGGCGCGGTCGATCGCCGAGCGCACGCCATAGGTCCAACCCTTCTCCTCGCGCAGGTTGAGGTTGAGCCGCGAGAGGAAGCCGCTGCCCAGAACCTCGTTGGCCAGGTCCACCGCCTCGCGCCCCTGATCGCGCCCGGTGAGGGGCAGGATGCGGCCGGCAAGGATGGCCGATTGCGGCGCGCCGGGGCGATCCACCACCACGATCCGCGGCTGGGCTGGCGGAATGGCGGCATCCAGCGGCTTGACCGGGCGGGGCTGAGCCGGTGCTGCCCAGGTGCCGAATGCCTGTTCGAGCAGGGGCTTCAATTCGGCCATCGTGATATCGCCCACCACGGTGATCCGGGCGAGATCGGGCCGCAGCCAGCGGGCATGGGCTGCGCTCAGGGCTGCCGGGGTGAGCGCGGTGAGGGCGGCTTCGGTGCCAAGGCCATCGGCCGGCAGGCCATAGGGATGGGCCGGGCCATAGAGCAGCGGGGCCAGGGTGCGCTGGGCCTTTTGCATCGGGGTGGCTTCGGCCTGGGCCAGTTCGGCCAGCCGCTGCGTTCGCACCCGTTCCACATCGGTCGGCGCGAACGCCGGGTTGCGCGCCACATCGGCCATCAGTGCCAGTGAAGCGCCCAGGTTTGGCGTGAGCGCATCCAGTGCGATCACGCTGGCATCGAGGCTGGCCCCGGTGCTGATCGTGGCGCCCAGCCGTTCCTGTTCCTCGGCAATGGCGATGGCGCTGCGTGTGGCAGTGCCTTCATCGAGCAGGGCCAGCATGGTGGCCTGGGTGCCGGGCGCATCGAGCAGATCGGCAGCGGTGCCGGCATCGAAGCTGAGGTTTACAAGCACCTTGGGGACCGCAGTGCGCCGTGCGAGGGTGACGGGAATGCCGTTTGCCAAGGTGGCGCGTTCGAGCGCCGGAAAGGCAAGCTCGCCCACGGGCGCGACGGGCGGGGCAGCGCGCGGCTTGGCCGGAGCGGTGCCGGGCGCGGCCTTGGCAGTGGTTGCGGCGCGGGCCGGGGTTGCCTTTACCGCTGGCGCGGTGGCTTCATCGCCCCAGCCACCCATGGTTTCCCCGCGTTCGGTGCGGGTTCCGGGCACAACCGTAAGGGTGAAGGCCGGGCGCGCCAGCCACTTGCGCAGGGCGGATTGCACTTCGGCGGGGGTGAGCGCGGCAATGCGGGCCAGATCTTCGCGGTATTTGGCCGGATTGCGGGAATAGAGTTCGCCTTCGGCCAGGGTGGCACCCTTGCCATAGAACCCGCCGACCTGTTCGAGCTGGGCGATCTGGAAGGCGGTTTGCCGGGTGGCGGCGCGGCGCACTTCGTCTTCGCTCGGGCCATCGGCCAGCAGGCGGGCGATTTCGGCATCGAATGCCTGCTCGGCCGTGGCCCGTTCGACCCCGCTGGTAATGTCCATCGCGGTGATCAGCAGGCTGACCTGTTCCATCGGCTGGGCCATGGCGGTGGCCATCGTGGCCACGCCCGTGCCTTTGACCAGCGCATTATCGAACCGCGATGAGGCCAGCCCGCCGAGAATGTCGAGGCCGACCACCAGCGCGGCGGCATCGGGATCGTTGAGGCCCGGCCCGCTCCACGCGCGGTAAAGCCGGGTGGTGGGCACCTGATCGGCCATTTCGCGGCGCACCGGGGCAGGCAGGGTGACGGGCGCGGCGCTGACCGCCGGCACGGCGGGGCCGCGCGGGATATCACCAAACCATTTTTCCACCAGCGGGCGCGCGGTGGCCGCATCGATATCGCCGGCCAGCGCGAGCACGACGTTGTTGGGGCCATAGTTATCGCGGAACCACTGCCGCACATCGGCCAGCGTTGCCGCATCGAGATCGGCCATCGAGCCGATGGGCGCGTGGCGATAGGGATGGCCGACCGGATAGAGCCCTTCGCCGATGGCATAATCGGCCAGGCCATAAGGCTCGTTGTCGCTCTGCCGCTTTTCGTTCTGAACAACGCTGCGCTGCTTATCCAGCTTGTCCTGGCTGATCGCGCCGAGCAGGTGGCCCATCCGGTCGCTCTCCATGAACAGCGCCAGATCGAGCGCGCCCTTGGGCACCGTTTCGACATAGTTGGTGCGATCGTAGGAGGTGGAGCCGTTGGTGGAAGTGGAGCCGGCGGCTTCCAGCGGGACATCGAAGTTTGCCACGTTTTCCGAGCCGCCGAAGAACAGATGCTCGTAAAGATGGGCAAAGCCGGTCTTGCCGCGCGGTTCGTGGCGCGAGCCGACCCGGTAATAGAGCGTGACGCCGACGATCGGGGCCTTGCGATCGGTGTGGACCAGCACGGTCAGCCCATTGGCCAGCACGAACTTTTCATAGGGGATGTCTACCCGCTTCACCAGTTCGGCCAGCGGTGCCGGCGAGGGGACCGGCGCAACTGCGGCGGGCGCCACATTGGCGAGTGGGGCATAGGCGGCGGCGCAGCCGGCCAGCGACAGGGCGATCAGCGAAACGGAAAGACGGCGCATCGCCCGACACTAGCAAAGGCCTGTATTCGCGCCAGTGTTCAAGTGGAACGAAAAGGACTTGCGCGCAGTTAATCTATTCCCAGATTGGCCATGCTGGAAAAATCGCGGGACGAGGCTCTTGTGTTGCCAAAATGCAACATTATCTCGTCGCCAACAGGAGGCGAGACACCCAGATGAATCTCGAAAAGTTCACCGACCGCGCCAAGGGGTTCCTTCAGGCCGCGCAGACCGTTGCCATCCGCAAGAGCCATCAGCGGATTGCCCCCGAACATATCCTCAAGGCGCTGCTCGACGATGAGCAGGGCATGGCCGCGCAGCTGATCCAGCGTGCCGGTGGCAACGCCAGGTTCGCCGATGACGAGGTGGAGAAGGCGCTGGGCAGGATTCCGGCGGTTTCAGGCGGCGGGGCGCAGCAAACGCCGGGGCTGGATAACGATGCCGTGCGTGTGTTGGACCAGGCCGAGCAACTCGCCACCAAGGCGGGCGACAGCTTCGTGCCGGTGCAGCGCATCCTGCAGGCCTTGGCGCTGAGCGCTGGCGCGGCAGGGCAGGCCCTGAAAGCAGCCAACGTGGATGCCAAGGCGCTGGAGGCCGCGATCCAGGAAGCGACCGGCGGGCGCACGGCCGATAGCGCCAGCGCCGAGGAAAGTTATGAAGCGATGAAGAAATACGCCCGCGACCTGACCCAGGCCGCGCGCGACGGCAAGCTGGACCCGGTGATCGGCCGCGACGAGGAAATCCGCCGCACCGTGCAGATCCTGGCCCGCC
>CAZVHM010000137.1:0-4218 GCA_964627175.1 uncultured Novosphingobium sp.
CCTATTCGGCCCGCAATCGTTCGGCCTCGTGCCGCATCCCCTATGGCACCGGTGCCAAGGCCAAGCGCGTGGAATTCCGCTTCCCCGATGCGATGGCCAACCCCTACCTGTGCTATGCCTCGCTGCTGATGGCCGGCCTCGACGGGATCCGGAACAAGATCCATCCGGGCGAAGCGATGGACAAGAACCTCTACGATCTGCCCCCGGCCGAACTGGCCCAGGTGCCGACCGTGTGCGGTTCCTTGCGCGAAGCGCTGGAAGCGCTGGAAGCCGATCACGACTTCCTGCTCGAAGGCGGCGTCTTCACCAAGGAGCAGATCGAAAGCTTCATCGAAATCAAGTGGCCGGAAGTCCTGCGTTGGGAAACCACGCCGTCGGCCGTCGAATTCGACATGTACTATTCGCTCTGATCCCCGGATCACGCGAACCGCACAAAAAGGCGCTCCGGGAAACCGGGGCGCCTTTTTGCTGAGGAACCAGCGGACTTGAGCGCCGCCGCCGGCTGGCGCATGGGGCTGGCATGAACGAGGCCCACCTTCCCCCTGCCCCGCGTGTGCTGATCGTCGGCGCCGGCGCGGTTGGCTCCTATCTCGCCGTGGCGCTGGACCGGGCGCAAGTTCCCGTCTGCCTGCTGGCCCGCGGCCAGCGCGCCGCCGCCGTCGCGCAAGACGGGGTGCGACTGGCGATGAACGGACAGGATTTCCACGCAAACGTGCCTGTCGCCACGCATCTGGCCGATCTGCCCCCGGCGGACCTTGCGATCCTTGCGGTCAAGACCGGCGCGCTCCCCGATGCGCTGCGCGCCCTGGCCGATGCCCCTGCCTTGCGCGCCGTGCTAACCTTGCAAAACGGCGTTGAAGCGCCCGCCCAAGCCGCCACTGCCCTGCCCGGTGTGCAGGCGATCGGCGGCCGGATGCACGGCTTTTTCGAACTGCATGGCGATACGGTGCGCCATGCCGGCGTGGCGCCGTCAATCGCGCTCGGCCCGCTGGCCGGCGATGGCGCGGCGGCGGCCGGCCAGTTCGCCCGCCTGCTTGCCCGCGCCGGCGTGGAAACCGAGCAACCGGCAGATATCCGCGTGGCACTGTGGGAAAAGATGCTGCTGGCCAGCTCTATCGGCGCAGTCGCTGCAGCGCTGGGCGTGCCAGTCGGCCGCTTGCGCGAAACGCCTGAACATTGGGCCTTGCTGGGCGCGGCGATGGGCGAAGTGGCCGCACTGGCCGAACGGCTGAGGATTGCCCTTCCGGCCGATTGCGTGGCCCGCACGCTGGATTTCGTCGCCACCTTTCCGCCGGCTGCCACCAGTTCGCTGCAACGCGATCTGGAAGCCGGGCGCCCATCCGAATTCGATGCGCTGGCCGGGGCGGTCGTCCGGCTGGCGGCCAGCGCCGGCCTGCCCGTGCCCACGCACGAGGATATCGTGCAGCGCCTGCGGCAGCGCGGCTATCTCTGATCGAAGGCCGCAGCCTCGATCGCGCGCGCAGCGGCATCGAGGCGCGGCAAAAGATCGGCCGCCGCGATCAGGCTTTCGCGCGGGCCGGCTTGTGAAACCGAAATCGCCGCCGGCACGCTGCCATCCGGGGCGTGGAGCGGCACCGCCACGCAAAACAACCCCTCGGCAATTTCGCCATCGTCCACCGCAAAACCCTGTACCCGCACCCGCTCCAGCTCGGCCGCCAGCGCCGCCGGATCGGTGATCGTCGCCGGGGTCAGCGCCACGAACGGCCCGCCCGCCAGATAGGCCCGCCGCAAGTCTTCCGGCAAATGGGCCAGCAGCACCTTGCCCATGCCCGAACAATAAGCCTCCAGTTGCATGCCCACCTTGGTGAACAGGCTTTTCGCGCCCTGCCCGGCCTTGATGCGATAGGTCACCATGTCGGCCTCGAACGTGCCGAGCTGCACCACGCTGCGCAGTTCCGCCGCCATGCCATGCAGGATCGGCGCGGCCACATTGGCGATCACCTGCTTCACATCCAGCCGGTGCAGCAGGGCCAGCAGGCGCGGCCCGGCAACGTGCCGCCCGCCTGCCCCGGCCTTGAGGAAACCCTCGCTCACCAGCGTTGCCACCTGCCGGTGCGCGGTGGCGACCGGAATACCCGTGGCCCGGGCCAGCGCCGCCACGCTGGATTGCCCGCCATCGGCAATCACCGCCTCCAGCATGGCCAGGGTGCGGCCGAGCGAGGCGATATGGGGCGTTCCGTTTCTCATATTATGAGAAATAGCCCCACCTCTCCGGTGGTTTCAAGCCCCGCTTTGCCTTAGCTTGGCGCTCGAACAGAAAGGTCGGAACGGATGCCCACTGCCACACACGAGGAACTCGCCCGCCGCCTGCGCGAAGCCTATTCCGGCGGCACCGTCCCGCCGCTGCGTGACGGGCTGGCCCCGCAGGACGCCGCCGGCGCTTATGCCGTGCAGGAAATCAACACCCGCTTCTGGGAGGCGCAGGGCCGCCGCGTGGTTGGCCGCAAGGCCGGGCTGACGGCAAAGGCCGTGCAGCAGCAGCTGGGGGTGGATCAGCCCGATTTCGGCGCCCTGTTCGATGACATGCAGGTGGCCGATGGCGGCCGGCTCGATCCGGCCACCTGCATTCAGGCCAAGGCCGAGGCGGAAATCGCCTTCGTGCTGGGCGCAGACCTGCCCTCGCCCGAAACCACCGCCGCCGATGTCGCCGCCGCCGTCGCCTCCGTTCATGCCGCGATCGAAATCGTCGACAGCCGCATTGCCGACTGGAAGATCACCTTTGCCGATACCGTGGCCGATAATGGCTCCTCGGCCTTCTTCGTGCTGGCCAGGGATGGCAAGCCGCTGGCCGGGCTCGACCTCGAAGGCGCGGCCATGACCATGACGGTGAACGGCGCGGTCGTTTCCACCGGGGTGGGCGCCGCCGCCCTCGGCAATCCGCTCAATGCCTCGGCCTGGCTGGCGCAAACGCTGGCCGCGCGGGGCGAGCCGCTCAAGGCCGGCGATATCCTGCTGGCCGGCGCGCTGGGGCCGATGGTCGCCCTGCAACCCGGCGACGAAGTGCGCGCCGAAGTGGCCGGCATCGGCACCTGTTCCTTCTCGTTCATCAAGGGCTGAAACATGACCAAGACCAAGGTGGCCATCATCGGATCGGGCAATATCGGCACCGACCTGATGATCAAGGTGATGCGCCTCTCCTCCACGCTGGAAATGGGCGTGATGGTGGGCATTGATCCCAATTCCGATGGCCTTGCCCGCGCCAAGCGCATGGGCGTTGCCACCACCCATGAAGGGATCGACGGCCTGCTCGCCATGCCCGAGTTCCAGGATGTCGAAATTGTCTTCGACGCCACCAGCGCCGGCGCCCACAAGCGCAACAGCGAACTGGTGCTGGCCGCCGGCAAGCGGATGATCGATCTCACCCCGGCCGCCATCGGCCCCTATGTGATCCCGCCGGTCAATGGCGAAACCTGCCTCGATGCCAAGAACGTCAACATGGTCACCTGCGGCGGCCAGGCCACGATCCCCATCGTTGCCGCGGTCGGCCGCGTGGCCAAGGTGCATTACGGCGAAATCGTCGCCTCCATCGCCAGCAAGTCGGCCGGCCCCGGCACGCGCGCCAATATCGATGAATTCACCGAAACCACCAGCCAGGCGATCATGGATGTCGGCGGCGCCAGCCGCGGCAAGGCGATCATCGTGCTCAACCCGGCCGAACCGCCGCTGATCATGCGCGATACGGTCTATTGCCTGTGCGAGGATGCCGATCAGGAAGCGATCCGCCAGTCGATCCTCGCCATGGTGGCCGAAGTGCAGTCCTACGTGCCGGGCTACCGGCTGAAGCAGGATGTGCAGTTCGAGTATATCGGCTCCAACCGCCCCTTGCGCATCCCCGAAATGGACGGCGAATTCACCGGCCTCAAGGTCTCCGTCTTCCTCGAAGTCGAAGGCGCCGCCCACTATCTGCCGGCCTATGCCGGCAACCTCGACATCATGACCTCGGCCGCGCTGAAAACCGCCGAGAAGATCGCTGCCCGCATGCACGAAGGAGCCGCGGCATGACTTTCGATCCCACCACGCAAAAGCTCTATATCCAGGACGTTACCCTGCGCGACGGGATGCACGCCATCCGTCATCAGTATGGGTTGGATCACGTGCAGGCCATCGCCCGCGCGCTCGATCGGGCCAAGGTCGATGCGATCGAAGTTGCGCACGGCGATGGCCTGCAAGGCTCCAGCTTCAACTACGGCTTCGGCG
>CAZVHM010000138.1:0-4030 GCA_964627175.1 uncultured Novosphingobium sp.
CGGGCGCTATGCAGGATGACCTGATCGCCCCTGGCGAGGCCGTCCAGCACCTGGATCCAGCCGTCGGCATCTTCCGCGCCGAGCTTCAGGGCCGTGAACTCCAGATCGCCGTCACGCAGGGCCCAGACGCCCACCTCGCTGCCGATGCGATGAATGGCGGCATTGGGCACGGCCAGTGTGCGCCCCCGCGCGGGCAGGCCCACAGTCACTTCGGCCAGTTCGCCAATCGGCGGAAGGCCCCCGCCGGCATCGAAGCTGACCTTGGCCAGCACTTCTTCGGTCACGGCATCGGCAACAGGTTCCACCCGCAGGATGGCGCCACGCAAAGGGGTTTCGATCCGCGAGCGCAAGACGATGCGTGCTGGAAGGCCAGCAATAATGCCGCTCGCGCGGGTTTGATCGAACCGCGCATTGATCCAGAGCTGCGCCGGATCGACTATTTCCACGACGGCTTGCCCGGCTACCACGGTTGTTCCCGGCTCGGCCAGACGGCGCACGACCAGTCCGGCCCTTGGGGCAATCAGGCGCAGGTTGGCCTTCTGTTCCTGCAGGGCTGCACGTTCCGCCCCGGTACGGCCTCGGTCCTGTACAGCTGCCGAACGGTTGGCCTGCGCTGCGGCAAGTGCCGCCTCGGCGGCTGCCAGGGCCTGGCGGCGCTGGTCCAGTGCTGCGCGGGTCAGCCAACCGCCCCGGAACAGCTCTTCCCCGCGCGCTGCTTCGCTGCGGGCCAGCGCCAGACGCGCGCTGGCATCGGCCACTTGCGAGGCTGCCGCTTGCTCCAGCGCGGCAGAACGACCGGCACTGCCGCTTGCTGCGGCGATGCGCTGGTCAAGATCGATCGGATCGATCAGGGCCAGCACCTGCCCGGCTTCGACCCGGTCACCCACATCAACCGCCAGGCTGGCGAGACGCCCCGGGGCGGTCGGACCGATCCGGTGGGTATAGCGTGCTTCCACCGTGCCGATCCCGAACAGGGCCGGCGTGATCGCGCGCTCTTCGACCCTGACGACCGTTACCTTGACCGGGGCCAGCGGGCCTGAGCGGAGGGCGACGAATCCGAGCAGGAGCACCAGGGCGGCAAGCACGGCCATCAGCAGCAGGGCGCGGCGGCTTTGCGGAAGGGCTATGCGCATGACGAGGCTCCAAGGCTCTGCCGGAACAAGCCGAACAAGCGCCGGGCGAGGACTGGTATGGCCGAGAAATCGTCGACCGCGAGAGCTTGCATGACCATGCCTTGCATCATGGCGAGAAGCAGCACAGTCGCGGCTTCGACATCGGTGGTCCCAGCGATCTCGCCTGCCTCGCGGGCAGTGTGAAGTTCGCGGGCTACCCTTGTCCGGTATTCGGCCATCAACTGGCGGGCGATAGCCTTGGCCGGGGTATCGCCGGCGCGCTGCAGTTCGCCAAACAGGATGCGCGGCACACCCGGCTGCTCGATGACGAAATCGACATGGGCGGCCAGCATCGCCTCCAATCTGGTGAGCGGCGGGCTGTCCGGCAGGGCATCGAAGCGGTGGTTGAGTTCGCGGCTGGTCCATTCGAGCGCGGCGGTCCAGATCGCCATCTTGTCAGGAAAATGCCGGAACAGCGCGCCCTGCGACACGCCCATTGCGGCGGCGATCTGCCCGGTCGTCATTGTCGCCGGATCGTGGGTTGCCGCCAGCTTGATCACGGCCGCCACGGTCTCGGCCCGGCGCAGGTCGGCGGAGAGATAGGGACGGTTCATGACCATACCCTGCCACAAAGAAAGCGACTGGTCACTTTTCTTTTTGAACGGCGCGGTTATGGTGCGCCGATCACCACAGGAGACCCGCGATGACCGACGCCCCCCACCATCATGCCGATGCCCTCAAGTATGAAGACTGGGCCGGCGAAATGGGCGCGCGCTGGCTCGCCAACCTCACCGGCTTTGAAAGCACGATTGCTCCGGCGGGCGAGGCGCTGCTGGCCCATGCCGCCTATCAGCCCGGCGAACGCGTGGTGGACATCGGTTTCGGCGGCGGGGCGACCAGCCTTGCCATTGCTAAGGCCGTCGCCCCGGAAGGTGAAGTCGTTGGCATCGATATTTCACCCGACCTTGCCGCTGCCACGACCCGCCGTGCGGCAGCTACCGGAATTGCCAACGCGCGCTTCATTTGCGCCGATGCGGCGACCGTTGCCGTGCCCGAGGCGCCGTTCGACCGGCTGTGTTCGCGCTTTGGCTCGATGTTCTTTTCCGAGCCAGTCCCGGCCTTCGAAAACCTGCGCGGCCTGCTGAAGACCGGCGGACGGCTCGATCTTGCCGTCTGGGGGCCGCCGCAGCAGAATCCGTGGATGCTTGAAGGCATGGCCGTGGCCCGCCGTCATGTCGAAATGCCCGCGCCCGTGCCGCGCGCGCCGGGACCGTTTGCTTTCGAAGAACGCGACTACATGGAAGAAACGCTGATCGCGGCAGGCTTCAGCAATGTGAATATCGTTGCGGCCAGGGGAGAGCTGCCCGTCGGCGGCCCCGGCGCTACGCCGGAACAGGCGCAAGCCTTCGTGCGCCACGCACTCGCCTTTGGACAGGCGCTGCTGGCTTCCCCGCCGGAGGTCCAGGAGGCAGCGGCAGCTGAGCTGACATCGCTTTACACCAAATATTATCGCCCGGGCGAAGGGGTGATGATGGGTTATGCCATCTGGCTGGTCAGCGCCAGTGCCTGACAATCGCCGTTTTGCCATACGCTTATGCGGTGCGCGACCGCAGTTGATTATTCTACTTCTCGATCACGAACTTCACCGCGCGCACTTCGCGTATTGCAACTTCGTCGTAACGTAAATTTCCGATGATTGCATGCAGCCAAATCAATTGCGGCTTTCGTTGATGTGAGGGATACCTGTTGAACAGGTGATGACGACCGCCACAGCGGGATCAAGCAGGAGAGTGATCATGAACGAAATGAAACCAGCTGGCGGAAAGTGCCCGGTCATGCACGGCGGCAATACATCTGCCGGCATGGCGACCATGGATTTCTGGCCCGAGGCGCTGAACCTGGACATCCTGCACCAGCATGATGGCAAGACCAATCCGCTCGGCCAGGGCTTCAACTACCGTGAGGCACTGAAGTCGCTCGATTTCGATGCGCTCAAGGCTGATATGCGCGCGCTGATGACCGACAGCCAGGGCTGGTGGCCGGCCGATTGGGGCCACTACGGCGGCCTGATGATCCGCATGTCGTGGCACGCGGCAGGCACCTATCGGATTGCCGATGGACGCGGCGGCGGTGGCACCGGCAACCAGCGCTTCGCCCCGCTCAATTCCTGGCCCGACAACGTCAGCCTCGACAAGGCGCGGCGCCTGCTGTGGCCGATCAAGAAGAAGTACGGCAACAAGGTCAGCTGGGCTGACCTGATCGTGCTGGCCGGCACCATCGCCTATGAAACCATGGGGCTGAAGACCTTCGGCTTCGGCTTTGGCCGCGAGGATATCTGGCACCCCGAAAAGGACGTGTACTGGGGTTCGGAAAAGGAATGGCTGGCCAAGGACCGCTATGCCAGCGAGGACGAGGCTTCGCTCGAAAACCCGTTGGCCGCTGTGCAGATGGGGCTGATTTACGTGAATCCGGAAGGGGTTAACGGACAGCCCGATCCGCTGAAGACCGCCGAGGCAGTTCGCGTCACCTTCGCCCGCATGGCAATGAACGACGAGGAAACTGTCGCGCTCACGGCTGGTGGCCACACGGTCGGCAAGTGCCATGGCAATGGCGATGCAAGCTTGCTTGGCCCTGACCCCGAAGGGGCGTCGGTCGAGAGCCAAGGCTTGGGATGGAAAAACCCCAGTGGTAAGGGGATGGGGCGCGATACCATCACCAGCGGCATCGAAGGTGCATGGACCACGCACCCCACCAAGTGGGACAATGGCTATTTCTACCTGCTGTTCAATTACGACTGGGAACTGAAGAAGAGCCCGGCCGGCGCCTGGCAATGGGAGCCCGTAAACATCCGCGAGGAGGACAGGCCGGTCGACGTGGAAGACCCGTCGATCCGCTATAACCCGATCATGACCGATGCC
>CAZVHM010000139.1:0-691 GCA_964627175.1 uncultured Novosphingobium sp.
GAAAGCCGTATTCCGCCAGCGTGATCTTGCGGCGATGGTCCCCCTTGGACATCGCGCCGATCTGCGGCACGGTCTGGTGGCTTTCATCAACGAACAGCAGCGCGTTGTCGGGCAGGTATTCGAACAGCGTCGGCGGCGGCTCGCCTGGCAGGCGGCCGGTCAGGAACCGGCTGTAGTTCTCGATCCCCGCACAGCTGCCCGTCGCCGCGATCATCTCCAGGTCGAAATTGGTGCGCTGCTCCAGCCGCTGCGCTTCCAGCAGCTTGCCCTCGGCCACCAGTTCCTTCAGCCGCTCGGTCAGTTCAAAGCGGATCGCGTCGGCGGCCTGCTTCATCGTCGGACCCGGCGTGACATAGTGCGAATTGGCATAGACCCGCACGGAGTTCAGCTTGTTCCCCGCCTTGCCGGTCAGCGGATCGAACTCGACGATGGCCTCGATCTCGTCCCCGAACATGCTGATCCGCCAGGCCATGTCCTCATAGTGGGACGGGAACAGCTCCAGGTTGTCCCCCCGCACGCGGAACGTGCCGCGCGTGAAGGCCGCGTCGTTGCGCTTGTATTGCAGCGCCACCAGCTTGCGGATCAATTCGCGCTGGTCCACCGTTTCGCCGACCTTGATGTCAAAGATCATCGCCGAATAGGTTTCGACCGAGCCGATGCCATAAAGGCACGACACCGACGCGACGATGAT
>CAZVHM010000139.1:701-3900 GCA_964627175.1 uncultured Novosphingobium sp.
GGGTTACGGCGGCGCGATCCTGGCGGCTGTCGCCTGCGGCGCGTACGGCTCTGTGCAGGAGGCGGCACTGAAGCTGGTCAAGGTGACATCCGTTGTCACGCCGGACACGGAAATTGCCGCGCGCGAAGGCGGCGTCATTCCGCTTATATTGCAAGGCGACGAGCTTGCGGATGATCTCCCGCTGATCGACCGACTGGCCCTTCTTCAGGTCGAAGATCATGGCCGAATAGGTTTCGACCGAGCCGATACCGTAAAGGCACGAGACCGAGGCGACGATGATCACGTCATCGCGTTCCAGCAGCGCGCGGGTGGCCGAATGGCGCATCCGGTCGATCGCCTCGTTCACCGAGCTTTCCTTCTCGATGTAGGTGTCGGACCGGGGGACGTAGGCTTCCGGCTGGTAGTAGTCGTAATAGGAAACGAAATATTCCACCGCGTTGTCGGGGAAGAAGCTCTTCATTTCGCCGTAAAGCTGGGCGGCGAGGATCTTGTTGGGCGCCAGGATCAGGGCCGGGCGTTGGGTGGCCTCGATCACTTGGGCCATGGTGAAGGTCTTGCCCGAACCGGTCACGCCAAGCAGCACCTGCGTGCGATCGTTGGCTCGGATGCCTTCCACGAGGTCGGCAATCGCGGTCGGCTGGTCACCGGCCGGCTGGTATTCGGAAACGATGCGCAAGGGCCGCCCGCCATCGGACTTTTCCGGGCGGCTGGGCTTGTGGGGAACGAAATTGCCGGAAGTGTCGGGCTCGGAAAGCCCGCGGCGGATGACGAGTTCGGCCATAAGCCGCCATATGGGCGTTTGGGGCGGGTTCGGCAACGCCGGGCCGAAACCGCGCCGCGGCCTGTCAGCGGCAGAATGGCCGTCCGTCGCCCAGTTCGAGATGGAAGTGATCGCGATGCGCGGCGTTGTAGGCCGGGCCCAGCGTCGTGCCGAACCGCTTGCAGGCGCTGGAATGCACCGCGCGCAGGAACGCCCGCGCCTGTGCATCACCATCCGACCAGTCGGTCCGAACCGAGATGCGGCGCCCATCGGTGAGGACGAAGGCGGCAATATCGATGGCGCTGGCGGTGGCATGCGCGCTCATCCGTTCGGTGCCGGAAACCGTGCGGCAATTGTAGCTGCCCATTGTTTCGATGCGCAGCAGCCCGACACCCATGATCTGGCGGGCGGCGCGATCCACCCCGAACCGGGCCCAGGCGGCAAAAGTCTGCGCCAGCGGGCAGGTGACCGGGCCGAGGTTGGACACGGCAAGGCTGGCGGTGTCGCCAGCCAGGCTGGAGAGCTTGACCGCGCCGATGGCCGAACAGCCGGCGCCGAAATACTGGTCGGGCAGCGGCGTGAACGAGGCATTGGTGCGGCCAAGGTCGCTCAGGCAGGCCCGGGCTTCGGGGCGGGGCGAAAAAATCTGGGTGGAGCGCTGGACCGATTGCTTGTGCGTGGCCTGTGGCACGGCACCACAGCCGGCAACCAGGGCCACAAGGGGCAGGAGGAACGCAGCGCGGACCATAAGGCAGTCTTCGCACAAGGATGGTAAACAAAAGGTAAAAATACGGCGCGGTTGCGGGTGGCTGGTCTGTGGTGCGAAGTTTCCTTGACTTTGCGGGCCTCGCCTCTATTTCCACTCCCGGGCCACGCGGTCCCAACGCCGCGCGTGCTCTCTGTGAGGAGAGTCTACATGACTGCTACGATTCCCGCCACCAAGCCGGCGCGTCCTTTCTTTTCTTCCGGTCCGTGCGCCAAGGCGCCGACCTTCTCCCCCGAAAAGCTCAGCACCGAATCGCTCGGCCGCTCGCATCGCGCGAAGATCGGCAAGCAGCGGCTGCAGTATTGCATCGATCTGATGCGCGAACTGCTCGGTCTGCCTGAAACCCACCGCATCGGCATTGTGCCCGGTTCCGACACCGGCGCCTTCGAGATGGCCATGTGGGCCATGCTCGGCGTCCGTCCGGTCACCACGCTGGCGTGGGAATCGTTCGGCGAAGGTTGGGTCACCGACGTTGCCAAGCAGCTGAAGCTCGATCCCACGATCGTGCGCGCCGATTATGGCCAGATCCCCGATCTGAACGCGATCGACTGGTCTAACGATGTGCTGTTCACCTGGAACGGTACCACTTCGGGCGTGCGCGTGCCGAACGCCGATTTCATTCCCGCAGACCGTGAAGGCCTGGCCTTTGCCGATGCCACCAGCGCAGTCTTCGCCTACGATATCGACTGGTCGAAGATCGACGTCGCCACCTTCTCCTGGCAGAAGGTTCTGGGCGGCGAAGGCGGTCACGGCGTGCTGATCCTCGGCCCCCGCGCGGTTGAACGGCTGGAAACCTACACCCCCGCCTGGCCGCTGCCCAAGGTGTTCCGCCTGGTCAGCAAGGGCAAGCTTGCCGAAGGCGTGTTCAAGGGCGAAACCATCAACACCCCGTCGATGCTGGCGGTGGAAGATGCGATCTTCGCGCTCGAATGGGCCAAGGAAATCGGCGGCCTCGAAGGGCTGAAGGCCCGCAGCGATGCCAACGCCGCCGCGCTGGACAAGATCGTTGCCGAGCGTGACTGGCTTTCGCACCTTGCCGCCGACGAAGCGACCCGTTCCAAGACCTCGGTCTGCCTTTCGGTGGAAGGCGCCGACGCGGACTTCATCAAGAAGTTTGCCGGCCTGCTGGAAAAGGAAGGCGCCGCCTTCGACATCGCCGGCTATCGCGATGCCCCGGCCGGCCTGCGCATCTGGTGCGGCGCGACCGTAAACGTCGAAGATATCAAGGCGCTCGGCCCCTGGCTCGACTACGCCTACGCCACCGTCAAGGCTGGCTGATTTCGCGTTTCGCATTCCGGGCGCGCGTGTTTGTCCGCGCGCCCCTGCTTCCCTGCTTTGCCTGAGAAAGGCTATCCCATGACCAAGCCCAAGGTTCTCATTTCCGACAAGATGGATCCCAACGCTGCCCGCATCTTCACCGAGATGGGCTGCGATGTGGACGTGATCACCGGTGAGACGCCGGAACAGCTGATCGCCCGCATCGGCGAATACGATGGCCTCGCCATCCGTTCGTCGACCAAGGTGACCAAGGCGATCATCGATGCGGCCACCAACCTGAAGGTGATCGGCCGCGCCGGCATCGGCGTGGACAATGTGGACATCCCCTACGCATCGTCCAAGGGCGTGGTGGTGATGAACACCCCGTTCGGCAACTCGATCACCACCGCCGAACA
>CAZVHM010000140.1:0-3834 GCA_964627175.1 uncultured Novosphingobium sp.
GAATTCGATGTGGCGCGGATTGCCGAGGTACTTCTCGATATAGACGGTGGCATTGCCGAACGCGGCTTTCGCCTCGCTTCCGGCCTGCTGCATCAGGGTTTCGAGCTGGTCGGGCGAAGTGCAGACCTTCATCCCGCGGCCACCGCCACCCGATGCGGCCTTGATGATCACCGGATAGCCGATTTCCTCGGCAATTCGGGCCGCTTCGACCGGATCGTCGATCGCGCCATCGGAGCCGGGGACCAGTGGCAGGCCGAGCGCACCGGCAGTGCGCTTGGCTTCCACCTTGTCACCCATCGTGCGGATGTGTTCCGGCTTGGGGCCGACCCAGGTGATGCCGTGGGCTTCGACGATTTCCGCGAACTTGGCGTTTTCCGACAGGAAGCCATAGCCAGGGTGGATCGCATCGGCATGGGTGATCTCGGCAGCCGAAATGATGGCCGCCATGTTGAGATAGCTGTCCTTCGCGGCGGGCGGGCCGATGCACACCGCGTGATCGGCCAAGCGTACATGCATGGCATCGGCATCGGCCGTGGAATGGACCGCAACCGTCTCGATGCCCATTTCGTGGGCTGCGCGGTGAATGCGCAGCGCGATTTCGCCGCGGTTGGCGATAAGCAGCCGGCGAATGGCCATGCGCTTAGCCGATCACCACGAGGGGCTGGTCGAATTCGATCGGCTGGCCATTTTCGACCAGGATCGCGGTGACGGTGCCGGCCTTGGGCGCAACGATCGGGTTCATGACCTTCATCGCTTCGACGATCAGCAGGGTTTCACCTGCCTTCACGGCCTTGCCCACGGTGATGAAGTCGGCCGCGCCTGGTTCGGGCGCGAGGTAGACCGTGCCGACCATCGGCGACTTCACCGCATCCACGGGCGCAGCGGCAGGGGCTGCCTCTGCCGGCGCTGCAGCGGGGGCAGCGGCGGCCGGGGCAGCCGGAGCAGGGGCCGCAAACGCGACCGGCGCGGCGGCGAGCTGGCGGGCCACGCGAATCTTGCGCTCCCCGTCCTCCACCTCGATTTCGGAAAGGCCGGTGTCGGCCAGCAGTTCTGCCAGTTCACGTACCAGCTTGCTGTCGATGTTCATGCCGCCCTCTTTCTTGCCGGAATTGCCATTGCGGCCTGCACCCTGGGTATCAGCCATGGAAACCTCTGTACCTTGCTTTGCCCGCCCCCGTATCGCCGGGAAGAGGGCACTGGCAAGGGCAAAAGCAAAGGTTTTCCGCTGCAACGCCGTGGAAAACGAGCGCGGAGCGATCGGTTCGAGGCTGCGGCGGGCGCTTTGCCAAGGCCGGACTGCGGCGCCTAGCGGTCGGTTCTGCGTGTCTTTCCCCATTGGCGTGCGGCGGTGTAGCCAAGGTATCCCGTGCCGAACAGGGCATAGAGCGGTTCGGGCAGTCCGTTTAGGTATGCAGTCATTCCCGCGCCGATCGCCTGGGCCGTTTCCGGCCTGAAGGCCGCCACCACGCCCATCGGGACGGCCAGCAGGATCATCGCATACATGACATAAAGAAAGCTGGGGCGGGCCCTGCTGGTCCAGGGGTCGGCCGAGTTCGCTTCGGCCACGATTGCCGAAAGCTGGGTTCGCAACAGCTCCAGTTCCTGCGAGCCTTGCAGCTTGAGCAGTTCGAGTTTGGCGGCGTCGCGTTGGCGGGGGTCGGGGATGACCTTGTCTATGATCGAGGTGATCGGCCCCAGCAGGGTTTCAAGAATGCCCATGAATTATGCTCCGTTCGTGAAAGACGAGCGGAAAATAACCAATCTGGTTCATGTAGGAAAATGGCAGCCCGATCGGGCGGCCATAAACGAAAAGGGCAGCTTTCGCTGCCCTTGATCGCTGCAAATTCGTGCAAATTTGGTCGGGACGAGAGGATTCGAACCTCCGACCCCCACACCCCCAGTGTGATGCGCTACCAGGCTGCGCTACGTCCCGACCGGAGGGGCGCCTATAGGCACGGCGCGCGGTTGATGCAAGCGCGAATGGCCGGGTTGCGGCATCAGTGCCACAACGCGTGCGCCGGGCCGTGCGGACCCTGCCTTGCGTTGCCACGCATGGGCTTTGCTGCTAGTCGGCCCGGCGATCCCGCCCTTGTGGCAGATAGTCGCCAGAAAGCAGTCATTACCGATGAACAGCGCAACTCTTTCAATCCTTTCCGCGGCCAGCGCCGGAGCGCCTCCGGCATGGACCAGCTTCATCCCGTTCATCGGGATGGGGCTTGTGTTCTATTTCTTTCTCCTGCGTCCCCAAATGCGTCAGCAGAAGGAGCAGCGCGCCAAGTTGGCCGGGATCAAGAAGGGCGATCAGGTGATTACCGGCGGCGGCCTGATCGGCAAGGTTACCAAGGCCGACGATACGTATCTTGAGCTTGAGCTTGGGGCGAACGTGAAGGTGCGGGCCGTGCGCTCCACTATCGCCGACGTGGTGCAGCCTGGCACCGCCGCAGCCAACGACTGAGCGCCAGATTAGAACACAGGCAGCAGGAACGCCCCGCATGCTCGATTTCCCGCGTTGGAAGCAGGCCTTTTATTGGCTGATCGCCGGGCTGGCGATGGTGTCGGCACTGCCGTCGCTCGCCGCGTTCGGCAATTTTGCGTGGCCTTCCGTGCTGCCGCGACCCCAAGTGAACCTTGGCCTCGATCTGGCCGGCGGTAGCCATATTCTGCTCGAAGCTAATCCCGAGCAGGTCCGCCGCCAGCGGCTCGAGGCGATGGAAGAGGATGTTCGCCAGCGTCTGAAGCAGAATGCGCCGAATGTGCGGATCGGGGATGTCTCGACCAAGGATGGCGCGGTGGCGTTCATGGTTGAAGATGCCGGCCAAGTCGATTCGGCGCGCGAGGCAGTGCTGCCGCTGACCAGCGGCGCCCAGCTGACCGGGCAGCGCGATTGGGACATCCGCGTTCTGGATGGCACCCGCATCGTCCTGACGCCGACCGAGGCCGGCATCGCCCAGGCGGTGAGCCAGGCGATGGATACCGCCACCGAGGTTGTTCGCAAGCGTATCGACGCGTTGGGCACCCGGGAGCCAACCATCATCCGCCAGGGTGCGGATCGCATCGTGGTTCAGGTGCCGGGGCTGAAGGATCCCGCCGCGCTGAAGGGCCTGCTGGGACAGACCGCGAAGCTCGAATTCAAGCTGGTCGACACGACCGCCAGCCAGGCCGATATCGCCCAGGGCATCGCTCCTCCGGGCAGCGAGATCGTTCCCTATGCCGACGCCAGCGCCGGCGGCGGGGCTGCAGCTATCGCGGTCAAGCGGCTGGGCGGCATCAAGGGCGACCAGCTGACCAACGCGCAGCAGACTAACGATAGCCGGAACAACGAACCGGTCGTTTCGATTACGTTCGATCAGGCCGGCGGCGCCAAGTTTGCCAAGCTGACCACCGAGAACGTCAACCGCCCCTTCGCGATCATCCTTGACGGCAAGGTGATTTCCGCACCCAACATCAACGAGCCGATCCTGGGTGGAAGCGCCCAGATTTCCGGCAACTTCACCACCGAAAGTGCCAACCAGCTGGCCATTGCGCTGCGCTCTGGCGCCCTGCCGGTGGACCTGAAGGTGGTAGAAGAGCGCAGCGTTGGGCCGGATCTCGGCGCCGATTCGATCCGTAAGGGCTTGATCGCCATGATGGTCGGCTCGGTGGCGCTGATGACTTTCATCATCGTGACTTATGGCCGGTTCGGGGTCTATGCCTGCGTCGCTCTTATCGTGAACGTGCTGATGATCCTGGGCATCATGTCCGTGGCCAACACCACGCTGACACTGCCGGGCATCGCGGGTTTCGTGCTGACCATCGGTGCGGCGGTGGACGCCAACGTGCTGATCAACGAGCGCA
>CAZVHM010000141.1:0-3761 GCA_964627175.1 uncultured Novosphingobium sp.
GCACGGCATCATAACGCACGACCACGGCGCGAGTGCCATCATCATAGCCGATATCGACCAGCCGCCCGGCCAGCCGGCTGCCACCGCGGGCCGCAGCATCGCCATCCTCAAACACGAGGCGACCACCGCGCGCGCGGATCGTTTCGGCCAGCAGCGAGCGGAACAGGCGCGAAGGCCGTTCGACCCACATGGCATCCTTGAGATAGGCAACGCTGGCCTCATCCACGGTTACGGCCACGCGCTGTACGGCAAGGCGGCGGTCTGTTTCGGGATCCAGCACCACCAGCGCCTGATCGACCTTGCCGCTGACCGCAGTGCCCGCCGGGGCCGCAGCTTGCGGCGCTAGGGTGATCAGTTTTTCGGGCACCTTGGCCTTGTCCAGGCTGATGCATCCGCCAAGCGCAAGGGCCAGCGCGGCAACAGCGGCCAACCGGAGAGGGTAGCGGAAAGGCATCGAAGCTTTGGTCATGGCGGGCGATCTCATGGCTTGTAATCCGGCAACTGGGGCGAGCCGATCACGGCGCCAGCCCCCTGATCGTCGATCTTTTCGGAAACGCTGCGCAGCGCCCTGGTGGTGGAGCGCAAGTCGCGGATCGCCGCTTCAGCGGCCGGCAGGGTGGATTCGGACAGCTGCCGCGCGGCGGGCCGGGCATCATCCAGCGTGGCCTGCAGGGCATCGGCGGCCTTTTGCGCCGCAACCAGGGTTTGCCGCAGCTGGCGGGCCAGCGGCTCGCCCTGATTATCCAGGAAGCCGCTGGCGTTGTTGGCGGTCTGCTCAAAGGCGGCGAGCGTAGTGGTGGCCTGGCGCAGGGTGATCTGCAGTTCGGCCATCGTGCGCGCCACTTGAGGCGAGGCATCGGCCAGTTGTGCGGTCATCCGGTTGGTATTCTGGAGAATGCCCGCGAACGCCTTCTGGTTCTTGTCGGACAGCAGAACGGTCAGCCGCTCGGTGAGCGTGGCGAGGCGTTCGAGCAGGAGCGGAGCGCTGTTAAGCAGTGCGCCCAGCCCGCCGCGCCGGGTGGGAATCACCGGTGCGCCTTCCGGCCCCGGCTCGGTGATCGGCGGCGCCCCCTTGACTGCGCCTTCCAGCTGGATGTTGGAAACGCCGGTGAAGCTGCCCTGGATGGTGGCCGTGGTGCCCTGCAGGATCGGCACCTTCTCATCGATCTTGATCCGCACCCGAACGAAGCTGGGATCCTTGGGCCATAGCTCGATCGAGGCGATCTGCCCGGCCGGAACGCCAGAGAAAGTTACCAGCGAGCCTTTGGTGAGGCCATCGACCGACTGGCGGAAGAAAATGTCATACTCGTTCTGCGAGCCTTCGTTGAGCCGGGCGATCCAGATGAAGAACGCGGCAATGGCGGCAATCAGCGCAAGCGTGACCGCACCGACCCAGACATGGTTTGCGCGGGTTTCCATTCAACTTCCCCTGTTCCCGCTGGCGCGGGCCTTGCTGTCACGTGCGGCCCTGCCCCGCGGGCCGTTGAAATATTCCTGTATCCACGGATGGTCGGTGGCAAGCAGTTCCGGGATCGTACCCACCGCGATCACCTTCTGGTCTGCCAGAACGGCCACCCGGTCACAGATCTCGTAGAGCGTGTCGAGATCGTGGGTGATCAGGAACACGGTGAGGCCCAGCGTTTCCTGCAAGGCCCTGGTCAGCCGGTCGAACGCGGCAGCGCCGATCGGATCGAGGCCGGCGGTCGGCTCGTCGAGGAACAGCAGTTCGGGATCGAGCGCGAGGGCGCGGGCCAGACCGGCGCGCTTGCGCATGCCGCCGGAAAGCTCGGCCGGATACTTGTTCGTGGCCGATTCCGGCAGGCCCGACAGCATGACCTTGTACTGCGCGATCTCGTGGCGCAGTTCATCGCCGATCTCGGGGTAGAATTCCTTCAGCGGCACCTCGACGTTTTCGCCCACGGTCAACGTGGAAAACAGCGCCCCACCCTGGAACATCACGCCCCAGCGCGAACGGATGTCGATATCGTTATCGGCCTGGGCATCGGTAATCGAACGCCCCAGCACCGTGATCGATCCGGCCTGCGGCACCTGAAGCCCGATGATCGCCCGCATCAACACCGACTTGCCGGTGCCCGAACCGCCAACCACGCCAAGGATCTCGCCCCGGTTCACCGTGAGCGAGAGACCATCGTGGATCACGTGTTCGCCAAAGGCGGTGCGCAGGTTTTCCACCACGATCGGATGCGCCGGCGTGGCAGACAGCAGGCCATTGTCAGGTTCGCCATCCATCGGCTCAACCCCAGCCGATGTAGGTGAAGAACACCGCGAAGAAGGCATCCAGCACAATCACCACGAAGATCGCCTGCACCACCGCCATCGTGGTGCGCAGGCCCACTTCCTCGGCATTCGCCTTGACCTGCATGCCCTGGTAGCACCCGGCCATGCCGATGATGAACCCGAAGAACGGTGCCTTGATCAATCCCACCCACAAGTCACGCACGGGCACCACTTCCTGGATGCGCAGCAGGAACGTGATGAACGGAATTTCCAGCACCAGATCGGAAATGAACGCGCCGCCGATGATCGCCAGAACCGCCGAATAGAAGCCCAACAAAGGCATCATCAGCACGGCGGCCAGCACACGCGGGATTACCAGCGCCTCCACCGGGGAAACGCCGATGGTCCGCATCGCGTCGACCTCCTCGGTCAGCTTCATCGTGCCGATCTGGGCCGCAAAGGCCGAGCCGGACCGGCCGGCCACCATGATCGCGGTCATCAGTACACCCAGTTCGCGCATGGCAAGGCGGCCGGTGAGGTTCACCGTGTAGACCTCGGCGCCGAACTGGCGAAGCTGCACCGCACCCTGCTGAGCGATGACGATACCGACAAGGAAGCTCATCAGGCCGATGATGCCCAGCGCCGAAACGCCCACCAGTTCAAGCTGGCGAACAACCGCCTTGCCGCGAATCCGGCCCGGCGCGGCAATCAGATGGCCGGCGGCGACCAGGATCGAGCCCATGAAGCCGATCACCCCGATCGTGCCACGGCCCAGGTTGACCACCAGACCGCCCACGGCTTCGGGCACCCGCTCGACCAGTTCGGAACGGGGCGCGGCAACCGACTGGTCGCCCTCGGACCGGCTCACCGCCTCGATCAGGCGGCGGCCCTGTTCGCTAGCACCGATGATCTGCGCCCCGGTTTCGCGCGCCAACCGGCAGGCGACCCATGCCCCCACCGTGTCGATCGCGGTCACGCCGGAAAGATCGACTGTTCCCAGCGGCCCGGCCAGCTCGCGCAACTGCGCGTCGAGCGAGCCGACCGAGTGAACGGTCAACGGTCCTGTCAGGGCGACGGTGCCTGCACCATCCGCGCCTTCAGCCAGCGTATATTCGGCCAGTTGCCTCATCTGACCCGGTTCATGGGGGAAATTCCCCCGCCCGACAAGTGCGGCCAACCGTGCTGTGCGCGGGGATGGGTTGCGCGGGCGCGGGGGCGCGGGCTATGCGCCAAGTCATGAGCGCCACCGACAAGACTCTCGACAAGACCTTCGATCCCGCCGCGATCGAGGCCCGCTGGTATGCCCATTGGGAACAGGCCGGCCTGTTCCGGCCGGAGCGGCCGGACGCGCAGCCCTTTACCATCGTCAATCCGCCGCCCAACGTCACGGGCTCGCTGCATATCGGCCATGCACTGGATAACACCCTGCAGGACGTTGTGATCCGCTATGAGCGCCTGCGCGGCAAGGATGCGCTGTGGGTGGTGGGCACCGACCATGCCGGCATCGCCACGCAGATGGTGGT
>CAZVHM010000142.1:0-3719 GCA_964627175.1 uncultured Novosphingobium sp.
TATTTTGCGCGGATTTCGTGGCCGACCGGTAGCCACGTGATGCCGATCGACTATTTCCTGCGGGCTCTGATGCGCGATGTGGCGTGGAACTTTTTCTACGGCACGGTCAACTTCGACGCGGTGTTCGGGACGACCAACCACTACGGCGAGGTGACGATGTTTGCCGGGCTCTACAACGAGGCCTATCGCGGCGCCGGGCGGGACTTTTCGGAGCGGTTTTCGAGCGACGTGCTGATGGGCCAGTTCAAGGCGATGATCGCCGACTGGACCAATGCCGGCTACGATCCGTTCGCCGCGCCGATGGAGACCGGTACGCCCTGGGGCCAGAAGAACGGCAACAACGATGCGGCGGTGGAACGCCTGCGGGTGACGGCGAAGCGCATGGTCGGCCTGCCCGGCGATACGCCGCTGCGCACCGACGACAACGGCTTCCCGGTCAATCGCATGTTCCTCGACGTGGACCAGGACCAGCCGCTGGTCGAGGCCGAGCCCGGCTTCGAGGGCGAAGTCAGCGCCTACAACCTGTTCGGCTATCTCTCGCGCTCCGACGTGACCTGGAACCCGTCGGTCTGCTCGGTCGTGCGCGACAGCCTGTTCTGCCCGACCACGGAGGAGTTCATCCTGCCGGTCGATCACGGTAACGATCGCTGCGAATGGTTCATCATGCTCAGCGACGAGATCGTGTGGGACATCAAGGACAAGGAAAGCGGTCGCCACCGTGCCCGCGTGGTGATGCGCCCGGGCGATGTGGCCTGCATGCCGGCCGATATCCGCCACACCGGCTATTCGGACAAGCGGGCGATGCTGCTGGTCTGGGAGAACGGTTCCAACCGCATCCCCGAACTGATCGCCAAGGGTGAGGCGCCGGTCGTCTCGGTGCAGTTCTGAGGCCCGGCATGCTGCATGAACGCATTCCCGCCAGCCAGATCCAGACCCGGCTGCTGATCGGGGGCCAGTGGGTCGATGGTGCCGATGGCGCCACGATCCCGGTGATCGATCCTTACCTGGGGACGGAAATCGTCTCGGTCGCCGAAGCCCGCGAGGTCGATGTCGACCGCGCGGTCGAGGCCGCGCGGCAGGCGGCCCCCGGCTGGGCGAAGCTGGCCGCGCACGAACGCGGACGGCTGCTGCTCAAGCTGGCCGACCGGATCGAGGCCGACGCGCCCTATCTGGCGCGGCTGGAGGCGCAGAACACCGGCCACCCGATCCGCGACTGCCTTGGCCTCGACGTGCCGCGCACGGTGCTGTGCTTCCGCTACTTCGGCGGCATGGCCGACAAGCTGGAAGGCTCGGTCATTCCGGTCGACGCCGGCTTCCTCAACTATGTCCAGCGCGAGCCGATCGGGGTGGTCGGGCAGGTGGTGCCGTGGAACTTCCCGCTGATGTTCACCAGCTGGAAGCTGGGGCCGGCGCTGGCGGCGGGCAACACGGTGGTGATCAAGCCTTCGGAACTGACCCCGCTGTCCACCTTGCGGATCGGCGAACTGATGCTGGAGGTCGGCTTCCCGGCGGGCGTGGTCAACATCGTCACCGGCTATGGCGCGACCGCCGGCCAGCGCATTGCCGAGCATCCGGAGATCGGCAAGATGTCGTTCACCGGCTCGACCAATGTCGGCCGGGAAATCGTTCGTGCCTCGGCCGGCAATCTCAAGAAGGTCCAGCTGGAACTGGGCGGCAAGGGGCCGAACATCGTGTTCGCCGATGCCAACCTTCCGGCGGCCGTGGGGGGCGCGGCCTTCGGCATCTTCCATAACCAGGGCCAGGCCTGCATCGCCGGATCGCGCCTGCTCCTGCACGAGGCGATCGCCGACGAGTTCATCGAGCGCTTCGTTGGCCTGGCCAACTCGATCCGCCTGGGCGATCCACTCGACAGCGAGACCGAGATGGGTCCGCTGACCTCGCGGGTGCATCACGACCGCGTCATGTCGTACATCCAGATCGCCCGCGAGGAAGGCGGGACCGTGCTGGCTGGCGGCGTCCGGCCCGATGCGCCGGAACTGGCGCAGGGCTTCTTCGTGCGGCCTACGGTGGTGAAGGCCGACATGTCGGCCCGCGTCTGCCGCGAGGAGGTGTTCGGCCCGTTCGTGACCGTTACCACCTTCCGCGACGATGCTGAGGCGGTCGCGATGGCCAACGACACGACCTACGGCCTTGGCGCCGGGCTGTGGACGGCGGACATCACCCGCGCCCACCGCACGGCGGCGGCGCTGAAGTCGGGCATGGTGTGGATCAACTGCTACAAGCGCGTGCACCCCGCCTCGCCGTTCGGCGGGGTTGGCCAGTCCGGTTATGGCCGTGAAATGGGCTTCGAGGTAATGCGCGAATATACCCAGCCAAAGTCGGTCTGGCTCAACGTGGATGCTGAAATCCCGCCGTTTTACCGGCGCTGACGATCACGAACACGGATCGGCCGCAACGGCCGGCAAGGGAGGGAATGGGCGATGAGTACACCAATGCCAGGGCAGGCTGCCACGGGCGCCGGGCAAGCCGGGTGGGATACGCGCTACGAATGGAAGTGCGTGGCCCTGCTGACCATCGGGTTCGGGCTGGTCGGGCTTGACCGCTGGGTGATCGCGCACCTGGCCGGGGCCCAGTCCTCGACCATGATCGCCGACCTTGGCCTTGCCGGAGGCGATGTGGAAGGCGCGGTCGGCACGATGATCGCCGCGCTGGGCCTGGCCTGGGGCTTCTCGTCGTTCTTCATGGGCAACCTCTCCGATCGCTGGGGGCGCAAGGCGGTGCTGGTGCCGGCGCTGGTCGTGTTCTCGCTGCTCTCGGGCGTCTCGGGTCTCGTCAACGGGGTGATGATGATGATCATCATGCGCGCGCTGATGGGGGTTGCCGAAGGCGCCTATTGCCCGACCAGCTTCGCCTCGGTCGCCGAAGCCTCGCATCCGCGCCGCCGCGGCTTCAACCTGGGTCTGCAGCAAAGCGCCTTCGCGCTGTTCGGCCTGGGCTTCGGCCCGATCATCGCCACCCAGCTGCTCGAATACATGAGCTGGCGCTGGGTCTTCGCGATCGTCGGCATTCCGGGGCTGATCGTGGCCCTGCTGGTGGCCCGCACCATCCGTGAACCGCGCAGCGCCGCGCCTGCCGCCACGGTCGAGGCGCCGCGCATGCGGATGGCCGATGTGTTCCGCCACCGCAACGTGGCGCTCAGCATGTTCACCCTGCTGTGCGCGATGTGCGGCATCTTCGTGCTCAGCGCGTTCAGCCCGATCTACCTGACCCGTTACCTCAACCTGACCGACGCCCAGATGGGCTTCGTTGCCTCGGCCATCGGGTTCGGCGGGTTCCTGGGCCAGTGGCTGCTCAGCGCCGCCTCCGACTTCGCCGGCCGCCGGACCATGGCTGTCACCGGGTTCGCCGTGGGCGCTGCGTTCCTGCTCCTGTTCATGCGTGCCGACGGCTCCAACCCGATGCTGCTGTTCGTGCTGCTGTTCATCAGCGCCGGGTTCGCGTTCGGGCTGCTCAGCCTGATCACCGGCCCCATCGCCGCCGAAGCCGCCCCCGCCGGCATGATCGCCTCCACCGCAGGCGCCATCATCGGCGTTGGCGAAATCTTCGGCGGCGGCATCGCGCCCGCCCTCGGCGGTGGCATCGCCGCCGCATGGGGCATCCAGTACACCCTCTGGATGGCATTCGCAGGCCTCGCCATCGGAGGCATCGCAAGCCTCTTCTATATCGAAACTTCACCCAGACACGCCAAAAACGAAAGC
>CAZVHM010000143.1:0-3629 GCA_964627175.1 uncultured Novosphingobium sp.
ACTCCGCCGGTCGATCGCACGGTATCCGCGCCGTCCTGCAGGGTGATGACATTGGTGCCCGTGCCAAGGGTCAGGTCGAACTGTTCGAAGCCAGCCCACGATCCGTGGTTGGCGGTGATCAGGAAATTGACGCCGAGCGCGAAGGTGGTGTTGGCAAAGGCGGAAAAATCGGCCTGCAGCAGATCATGGCCACCGCCGCCGTTGATCGAAAGGGTGGTGGCCGCTGCCAGGGCTGCGGCGTCGATGGCGATCCGGTCGCTCCCCGCCGAAAGGGTGGCGGTGATCGCCTCCACCCCCTCGAACAGCAGGCTGGTGGTTCCGCTGCCGGCCATCAGACTGCCGGAAAGCACGCCTTCAGCCGCGGTGATTGTGCCGGTGCCGCCATTGGCAAGGATGGCCGACCAATCCACCAGCAGGGTATCGAACCCTGCGCCGCCCATCACCGTATCCGCGCCCAGCAGCGGCTGGAACAGATCGTCCCCCGCGCTGCCGGCCAGCGCATCGTTGCCATCGGTTCCGCTATAGATCGCCATGCCCCGGGTTTACCCCGGGTAGCCGCCGTGCTGGCGTCAGTTTGCTCGATTATGGAGCGAAAAAGGCCGGACATTGCGTCCGGCCCTTCGGGGAATGCTCAGAATACCGGGTCGAAGCCGGGCGGCAGGTCGCTGGCGGGCGCTTCCGCCGCGCCGGGCACGTGAATGCCGCATTCGGTCTTTTCCCAACCTTTCCAGCGGCCGGAGCGGGGGTCTTCCCCCGGTGCGACCTTGCTGGTGCAGGGCGAGCAGCCGATCGAAGGATAGCCTTCCGCCACCAGCGGGTGGGGCGGCAGGTCGTGTTCGGCAAAGTATGCGGTCACGTCCTCGGCCGACCAGTCGATCAGTGGGTTCACCTTGAGGCGGCCGAGCGAATCGGAGGTGTCCAGCTCGAAGCGCGGCAGGTTGGCGCGGGTGCTCGCCTGGAAAGCCTTGCGCCCGGTGAGCGAGGCATCGAAGGTTTCCATCGCGCGAGCCAGCGGTTCCACCTTGCGGATGTCGCAGCAGCCATCCGGATCGAAGGACCAGCGCAGCCCGTTTTCGTCCTTCTCGGCCAGCTTGGCCGGATCGGGCCGCAGGATCTGCAGGTTGGTCAGGCCCAGCCGCTCCACCAGTTCATCCCGATAGGCCAGCGTTTCGGGAAAGTGCTTGCCGGTATCGAGGAACAGCACCGGGGTGGCCGGATCGATCTGCGCCACCAGGTGCAGCAGCACCGCGCTTTCCGCGCCAAAGCTGGAAACCGCGGCAATCTCGCCGGCCAGCCGCTCGGTCAGCACGGCGCGCAGCCAGTCCTTCGTGGCGCTGTTGGCAAACAGGCGGTTCAGCCGTTCGGCATCGGCCGCGGTATACCGCGGGCCGGTGTCGATCCGGTCAACCTGGCGCGCCGGGGAAGTCATGGCGTCAGTTGCCCGCGCCATGGCCATGCCTCTTGGCCCAGATCGGCGCGCGGCCGTCTACCGTGGGGCTGTAGACTTCGGCATAGCGGGCCATGGCCGCTTCGGCATCGGCCACGTTCAGTTCGCGCTGGGGGGCGAAGCTGTCAAACCCGCAGCGGCGCATATAGGCCAGCTGGTCCACCAGCACATCGCCCGCCGCCCGGATCTCGCCCGTATAGCCGGCCTCGCGCAGGATGCGCGCGGCGGAATAGCCGCGGCCATCGCCAAACACGGGGAAGTTCACTTCCACCAGTCGCAGCCGGTCGAGGTGAGGGATCAGCTCGCGGGCATCGTCGCCCGGTTCGAGGCGAACCGCAGAGGCGTTGGTCTGTTCGCCGAAGGAATCGACCGTAACGGCCGGATCGGCCACCGGCTCGTCGGCGCGGAAGCGGAACTGGGTTTCAACCATTGACGGGCTCCTTGGCATAGATCGCGTCCTTGAAGGGCGCCATGCCGATGCGGCGATAGGTATCGAGGAAGCGCTCCTCGCCCTGCTTGTTGGCAAGATAGACGGTGGTGGCCTTCTCGACCGCGTCGACAATGCCGTTCTCGTCGAAGCCGGGACCGGTGATCGTGCCGAGCGAGGTATCGGCGCCTTCGCAGCCGCCCAGCAGCAGCTGGTAGTTTTCCACGCCCTTGCGGTCCACGCCCAGGATGCCGATGTGGCCGGCGTGGTGGTGGCCGCAGGCGTTGATGCAGCCGGAAATCTTCAGCTTCAGCTCGCCGATTTCCTGCTCGCGTCCGGCAAAGCGCTGCGAAATCTTCTGCGCCACCGGGATCGAGCGGGCATTGGCCAGGCTGCAATAGTCCAGCCCCGGGCAGGCGATGATGTCGCCGATCTTGTCGAGGTTGGCGGTGCCAAGGCCTGCTGCGTCCAGCTTCTGCCACAGGGTGTAAAGGTCGGCCTTCTTCACGTGCGGCAGCACGATGTTCTGGGCGTGGGTCACGCGCAGCTCGTCGAACGAATAGGCCTTTGCCAGATCGGCCATCAGGCGAATCTGGTCGGCAGTCGCGTCGCCCGGAATGCCGCCCACAGGCTTCAGGCTGATCGTGACGACGGCATAGCCGGCCTGCTTGTGGGTATGGGTGTTGTTATCCACCCACAGGGCGAAATCGGGGTCCGAACGGTCCAGCGCGTCGGTCAGGCCGGTTTCAAAGGCGGGGTCGGCAAACTGGGCCTTGATCCGCTCCAGCTCGGCCAGCGGCGGTTCGATGCCCTGCGTCAGCAGGTGCTTGAACTCTTCCTCCACCTGGCGGGTATATTCGTCCTTGCCCAGCTCGTGGACGAGGATCTTGATCCGCGCCTTGTACTTGTTGTCGCGCCGGCCATAGCGGTTGTAAACGCGCAGGCACGCCTCGGAATACGTGATCATCTGGTCGATCGGCACGAAGGCGTTGATGCACGGCGCGATCAGCGGCGTGCGCCCCATGCCGCCACCGACATAGAACGCAGCGCCCAGCTCGCCCTGTTCGTTCTTCACGATCTGGATGCCGATATCGTGCAGGCGCATCGCCGCGCGGTCGGTGTCGGAGGCGATCACCGCCATCTTGAACTTGCGCGGTAGGAAGCTGAATTCGGGGTGGAACGTGCTCCACTGGCGGATCAGTTCGGCATAGGGGCGCGGGTCGACCACTTCATCGGCAATCGCCCCGGCATACTGGTCCGAGGTGGTGTTGCGGATGCAGTTGCCGCTGGTCTGGATCGCGTGCATTTCCACGCTGGCCAGATCGGCCAGGATATCCCCGGCGTCTTCCAGCTTGATCCAGTTGTACTGGATGTTCTGGCGCGTGGTGAAGTGGCCATAGCCGCGGTCATACTTGTCGGCGATGTCGCCCAGCATCCGCATCTGCGCGCTGCTCAGCGTGCCATAGGGCACCGCCACGCGCAGCATGTAGGCATGAAGCTGCAGGTAAAGCCCGTTCATCAGGCGCAAGGGGCGGAATTCCTCCTCGCTCATCGTGCCATCCAGCCGGCGGCGCACCTGATCGCGGAAATCGGCAACGCGCGCGTCAACCATCGCCTGGTCGTATTGATCGTACTTGTACATGGTCAGATCACCCAGTTGCCGGCGGCGGGGTCGGCAGGCTTGAGGGAAAGGTCGAGGCGCACGGTCGGGCCAAGCGCGCGGATGCGATCCTTGATGTGGGCAGGGCGCACGCC
>CAZVHM010000144.1:0-3426 GCA_964627175.1 uncultured Novosphingobium sp.
CCCGCCGCGTTCAGGAAACCCTGCAGAAGTACAAGTCGCTGCAGGACATCATCGCGATCCTCGGCATGGACGAGCTGTCTGAAGAAGATAAGCTCACCGTCGCCCGCGCCCGCAAGATCCAGCGCTTCCTGTCGCAGCCGTTCCACGTGGCCGAAGTGTTCACCGGCATCCCCGGCAAGTTCGTGCAGGTCGAAGACACCGTCCGTTCGTTCAAGGCGGTGGTCGATGGCGAATACGACCACCTGCCGGAAGCCGCGTTCTACATGGTCGGCGGCATCGACGAAGCGATCGAGAAGGCCAAGAAGCTGGCGGCCGACGCCTGAGGCTGATCACCGCTCTCCTTTCGGGGAGAGCGGTCGCCTTGCTCAACCCTGAGGAAAACCATGCTGCACTTCGAACTCGTCACCCCGGCCAAGCTCGTCCGTAGCGACGATGTCTACATGGTCGTCGTCCCCGGCAGCGAGGGCGAATTCGGCGTGATGGAAGGTCACGCGCCTTTCATGTCCACCGTGAAGGACGGCGTGCTCAAGATCTACAAGACCGAGAGCGGCGCTGCCGAGGAAATCGTCGTGTCGGGCGGTTTCGCCGAAGTGGGCGACAAGGGTCTCACGGTTCTGGCCGAACACGTGGAAGGCTGAACGCCCTTCCCTCTACCACACCCAAAAGGCGGCTTCCGGGCCGCCTTTTTCGTTTCGGCGCAGCGTTACTCCACAACCACCGGCCGAAAATTCAACCGTTCCGCATCGCTGCCATCTATCCGGGAAGTCTCGCTCATCAAAAGCTGCCCCTCGCGCCACAGCCGGATGCGCTGAGGATGACGCGCAGACGGATTGGCAAACTCAACCGCCTCGCCGGAAGCCAGCACCAGGGGATATTCAGTGGAAATCCCCGCCCCGTTCGGCTGGAGCACCAGCACCAGGACACCATCGGCCTTGCGGGCTATCTTGAGCGTGTTCCAGCCATCAAGCGCCGAACCAAAACCTCGGCGGGCAATTCCCAACATGATCCCGCCACGCGCGCTGGTCCACACCTCGTCTGCCCAGGCGGCACCATCCTGCATCGCCCAGGTACCGGCCAACCACTCAGGCAGGGCCGTGGTGGCGTTGGCAGGCCCGAAGGAAAAGGAAACGGCGGCGAGAAGAGCAAGGGCGCGGCGCATCGGCAGCTCATGCCACAGGCCGCCGCCATCCCCAAGCATGGCGGCGCAAGTCAGCGGCTGAGCAATCCTTGACCAGCCTGCCTGGCACCGGCTTCCAGCAGTATCCACGGCACTTGGTGGCCCTCGAACCGGGAGCGTGCCTTGCGCTCGAAGAACGGGGGCATATGATCCCCCACGATCAGGATGTCGGTTGGTGGCAAAGCGGGGTCCATCACCATACGGGTAATGGCGTCTGCCAGCTGGTGATGCACAAGGAACAGCGGGCAGAGCAGCCGCGATTCGGCCTGCAACGCAGCCCCGCCGAACGTGCAGTTGTCAGTGCCCAGCGATGCCTCCTCGATCACCGGAAGGTGCGAGTTCAAGGTCACCCAGTATACCAGTTGCGGGCGCGTGGCCGCCTTCAAGGTTGCCCCGATCTGGGTCGGAACATCGGCATCGCATGCGCCGGGAAATACCCCGCCACAAACCCTGGCACCTTGCATGACGAGGCTTTCGCGGAAAATGGACCGGTCGAACCCGGCAGCCTTCCACCATTGCGCCCGGTCGAAGAAACTTCCCGCAAAAGCGTGGATCGCGGTCGTTTCATAGCCGGCTCGGGCAAACCGCCGCGGCAAGCAATCGGAGCGGGCAAGGTCCTCCATCTGGCCAAGGCGCCACACGCCGCACAGTTCGCGCATTTCCGCATTGGTCGTCGATCCGAAATAGGGCACCGAACCTTGAGTCACCGCATAGCGCGTGCGCCATTCCGCACGGTTCCAGTCCGCCTCGAACAATTGCGCCGTAATCGGCGAAGTCGGCCTGCCCAGGGCCTCGACCAGGATAATCACGAGATGGCGGCCATCGGCGCGCGGCTCGGCGCGGCCACTGGCGGATACCGCCGAAGCCAGCTGCACCGGCGCCGACGTCGCATCATAGCTACCCCGCGTCGCCGCCGTGGCATAAGTATCAAAGTGCATCATCCCGAGCACGGCGAGGAACCCCATCAGCCAGTTCATCGGGAGGGCGAACCGCTGGACGCGTGGGATCTGGCTCCACAATATGCCGATGGCTGCCACTACAAGGCAAAGGGCCAGCACGGCCTGCCCGGAACGAAACGGTGCCGCCTCGCTGAAATATTCGGGAGCAAACGCGATCTGGCTTGGATCGATGTTGAAGTTGCGCGCAACGTAGAACACCAGCATCGCCACGGTAAGGCTCACCGCACACAGCCGCCGCAGCCACAGCCACGGCACTTGCGAGAAAACCAGGCCAAGGCAGCCGGCAATCAGCAGCGGCTTGCCCATCGGCGGGCCGCCCAACGGCCACATCAGGATGAGCGGCAGGTTGGGAACGACCAGCCAGTACAGCGCCCAGCGCCAAGGAAAATGACGGAAAACCGATTGGTTCATCGCCGCGCGCACCTCCACCGGATACTCCGGCTCTTCCTGCCGGCCCCCTTGCCAACCGGCAGGGTGCTAGCTCCTTTTGGTTACCAGGCGCATGCCGCTCATGGTTAACGAGAGGTAGCCCGCCATCCGGCCCGTTCAGCCTGCCCTGCTTGCGCCTTGCTGCTCCATCTGCGCCGGCATTTAGAAAGTTTTCAAAGTTTCAACCATATACCTGCGCTCACACGCCGACGGGCAAGTCCGTGCCATTTCGCGCATGGAATTGAAAAGACGGGGAAAAACAAGTCATGAACGCATTCGGACGGAAGAACGGGATCGGTGGCATGAGCCCCGGCATGCGTCCTTCCTTCGGCGTCGCGCGGCCGATGAAGTCATCGATCGCGCCGCCTTCCGCGGACACGCCGCGTCCGCCGATGCCCGGCGAGGCTTTCCCGCCCATGCCTTCCATGGATGGCCTGGGCGGCGGAGCGCTGGATATGGGCAAGGGCGATGCGATGTCGCGCCTGGCCGAGCGCTCCACCCAGATCGTCAGCAACCAGTACGAGGCCGAGGGCTTCGAAGCCTCGGTTCACAAGATCAAGGAGCAGGTGCTGCCCCGCCTGCTTGAACGTGTCGATCCCGAAGCGGCCGCCACCCTTTCCAAGGATGAACTGTCGGAAGAATTCCGGCCGATCATTCTCGAGGTGCTGGCCGAACTGAAGATCACCCTCAACCGGCGCGAACAGTTCGCGCTGGAAAAGGTGCTGATCGACGAACTGCTCGGCTTCGGTCCGCTGGAAGAGCTGCTCAACGATCCCGACGTGTCGGACATCATGGTCAACGGCCCGGATCAGACCTACATCGAAAAGAAGGGCAAGCTTCAGCTCGCCCCGATCCGGTTCC
>CAZVHM010000145.1:0-1271 GCA_964627175.1 uncultured Novosphingobium sp.
GAGCATCATGACGACGAACAGGAACAGCACCGCGACCGCACCGACGTAGACGATCACCAGCAGCATGGCGATGAATTCGGCGCCGAGCAGGACCATCAGCCCCGCCGCGTTGAAGAAGGCGACGATCAGCCACAACACCGAATGGACCGGGTTGCGCGACAGGATCGTCAGGCTGGCCGCCGCGAGCATGATCGCGGCGAAGAGGTAGAAAGCGAAGAGCTGGATCATGGCTGCGCGCCCCTACCGGTACGGTGCGTCGGCTTCAAGGTTAGCGGCCAGAGCGCGCTCCCACTTGTCCCCGTTCGCCAGGAGTTTGGCCTTGTCGTAGAGCAGTTCCTCGCGCGTTTCGGTCGCGTATTCGAAGTTCGGCCCCTCGACGATGGCATCGACCGGGCAGGCTTCCTGACAGAAGCCGCAGAAGATGCACTTGGTCATGTCGATGTCATAGCGCGTGGTACGGCGGCTGCCGTCCTCGCGCGGTTCGGCTTCGATGGTGATCGCCTGCGCCGGGCAGGTCGCCTCGCACAGCTTGCAGGCGATGCAGCGTTCCTCGCCGTTGGGATAACGGCGCAGCGCGTGCTCACCGCGGAAGCGGGGCGAAAGCGGGTTCTTCTCGAAGGGATAGTTGATCGTCGCCTTGGGCCTGAAGAAATACTTCAGGGTCAGCCAGTGCGCCTTCACGAACTCCCAGAGCGTGAAGCTCTTGATGAGGTGTCCGACGGTCATGAGAAATGTCCGGTGAGCATGAGGTAGCCGCTGACGAGGAAAACCCAGAACAGCGAAACGGGGAGGAAGACCTTCCAGCCGAGCCGCATCAGTTGGTCATAGCGATACCGCGGTACGGTGGCCTTCACCCAGCTGAACACGAAGAAGAAGAACAGGATCTTGAGCAGCAGCCAGACGAAGCCGGGCACCAGATAGAGCACCGGAATGTCGAGCGGCGGCAGGTATCCGCCCCAGAACAGCACCGCGTTCAGCGCGCACATCAAGAGCACGTTGGCATATTCGCCAAGCCAGTAGAGCGCGAAGCTCATCGAGGAGTATTCGGTCTGGTAACCGGCGACGAGCTCGCTCTCTGCTTCGGTCAGGTCGAACGGGGCACGCTGGGTTTCGGCCATCCCGGAGATCAGGAACATGACCCACATCGGGAACAGCAGCGGATTGGCCACGAAGCCGTTGACGATGCCCAGGACATGGCCCTGCTGCGCTTCGACGATTTCCTTCAACATGAAGGAAATCGTCGAAGCGCAGCAGGGCCATGTCCTGGGCAT
>CAZVHM010000145.1:1307-3401 GCA_964627175.1 uncultured Novosphingobium sp.
GCCAGCCCACAGCACCACGCAGATCAGGATGAAGCCGATCGAGACTTCATAGGAGATCATCTGGGCGCTGGCGCGCATGGCCGAGAAGAACGGATACTTCGAGTTGGACGACCAGCCCGCGATCACCGTGCCGTAAACGCCCAGCGACGAGATCGCGAGGACATAGAGCAGGCCGACGTTGATATCGGCTAGAATAGCACCCGAGTTGAACGGGATCACCGCCCAGGCAAGCAGCGCCACTGTGAAGGTAATGATCGGCGCGATCAGGAACAGGCCCTTGTTCGCCGCGCTGGGAATGATGGTTTCCTGGAGGAAAACCTTCAGACCATCGGCAAAAGACTGCAACAGGCCGAGCGGGCCGACCACGTTCGGGCCGCGGCGCAGGGCCATCGCTGCCCAGATCTTGCGGTCGGCATAGATGATCATCGCCACGCCGAGCATCAGCGGCAGCGCAATCAGCAGGATGCCGCCAATGGTCGCAAGACCCCAGGCCCATTCGTAGGACAGGCCAAGCGACTGAAAGAAGCTGGTCATTCCGCAGCCTCCGCTTGAGGCTCACCATGGAGCAATTCGGCCGAACAGCGCGCCATCGTTTCCGAAGCGCGAGCGATCGGGTTGGTCAGATAGAAATCCTTGATCGGATATCCGGCGATTTCACCTTCCGCCTTGGCGGCCTTGGGCGCCTTGGGCAGCGCACCGTAATCGGCCAGCCCTTCACGGCCAAGTGCCGGAACGGCCGCGGCCATCGCGTCGCGCAGTTCGTCGAAACTGTCGAACCCGACCGAGACGCCCAGGGCATCGGCAAGGGCGCGCAGGATGGTCCAGTCCTCACGGGCATCGCCCGGCGCGAAGACCGCCTTTTCGGCGAACTGCACCCGGCCTTCGGTGTTGACGTAAGTGCCGGCCTTTTCGCTGAACGCGGCAGCCGGCAGGATCACGTCGGCAGCATGGGCGCCCTTGTCGCCGTGGTGGCCAATGTAGACGATGATCGATTCCGCGAAGTTGGCGTAATCGACTTCGTCTGCGCCAAGCGAGAGCAGCAGCTTGGGCTTGGCGCCTACGATATCGGCGATGCCGCCCTTCTGGGCATAACCGAGCATCAGCCCACCCATGCGCGATGCGGCCATGTGCAGCGAATTGAAGCCGTTCCAGGCAGTGCCGTCTTCCAACGTCCGCACCAGGTTCCACCGTTCAGACAGGGCGAGCGCCGGCTCGAGCGCGCCCTTGCCGAGACCTGCCCCGCCAACAATGATCGCCGGACGCTTCGCGGCAGCGAATGCCTCTTCCACGTGCTTTGGCAGCTGGCCGAGGACCGCAACATCGGCACCGAGGAATTCGGCCTTGTAAGTCAGGTCATACTCCGGACCGACAACAAACACCTTGGCCCCGCGCTTCACCGCCTTGCGCAGCCGGGCGTTGAGCAGCGGCGCTTCCCAGCGCACGTGGCTGCCAACGATCAGAACGGCATCGGCCTGTTCGATCCCGGCAAGCGTGGTGTTGAAGTTCACCGCGGCAAGATTGTCGACCGTATAGGCAAGACCGGTCTGCCGGCCTTCGAGCATGGTGGAGCCGAGCGCACCAAGGAGCGACTTGGCCGCGAACATGGTTTCGCAATCGACCAGATCGCCGGCAATGGCAGCGATGCTGGCGCCCGGCTTCACCTTGGCGACGGCGGCGAAGGCTTCGTCCCAGGTTGCGGCGACGAGCTTGCCATTCTTGCGCAGCCACGGCCGGTCGAGCCGGCGGCGGGTGAGGCCATCGACCTGGAAGCGGGCCTTGTCGGAGATCCACTCCTCGTTCACGTCGTCGTTGTTGCGCGGCAGGATGCGCAGGACTTCACGCCCGCGGCTGTCGAGCCGGATATTGGACCCAAGGGCATCGGACACATCGATCGACAGGGTCTTCTTCAGCTCCCACGGCCGCGCCTCGAAGGCATAGGGCCGCGAGGTCAGCGCGCCGACCGGGCAGAGGTCGATCACGTTGGCGCTCATCTCGTGGGTGGAGGCCCGCTCGAGATAAGTCGTGATCTGCATGTTCTCGCCGCGATAGAGCGCGCCGATCTCGTCCACCCCGGCGATCTCTTCCGAGAAGCGC
>CAZVHM010000146.1:0-3373 GCA_964627175.1 uncultured Novosphingobium sp.
TGGCTTCGCCATCGGCGTTTTCGACGCGGTCGACATAGACTTCGACTTCATCGCCGACCTTCAGCCCGTGCGGCTGGCCGGCCATGGCGAATTCGCGCAGGGCAACGCGGCCCTCGCTCTTCAGGCCCACGTCGATGACGGCCTTGTCGTTTTCGATGGCGGTGATGGTGCCCTTGACGACGCGGCCTTCGAAGCCGCCGCTGGCGGCGCCGCCGAGCGATTCATCAAGGAGAGCCGCGAAATCGTCGCGGGTCGGGTTAGCCGTGGTGGCCATGGTGGTTTCCTGTCTCGATGTTTCCGGCCAGGCGGTTGTATCCGCCGGTCTTTCCTCCGCCGCGGCACCATGCCGGAGCGGGCCAAAAAGGGCCGAACCGCCGCGGGAGCCGAATGCCCTTCGCGGCATCCCGGCGGCCGGATTCGGCTTTCGGGACCGGCGGCGCATAGGCGCGAGGGCCGCCAAATGCAAGGAAAATGGGCCTGGATGCGCCTTGGTTAGTGCTGAAGCGGGGCAGACGGGGCCTGGCGCGCCAGAGCCTGATCGACCAGCCGGATGGCGAGAGCGATGGAGGCTTCGGCGGAGAGCTCGGAATTGTCGAGCAGAAGCGCATCGGATGCGGCAACCAGCGGTGCCTCGGCGCGGGTGCGGTCGCGCTCGTCACGCGCGGCGAGGTCGGCCTCGATCGCATCGAGGGTGACCAGCAGGCCGCGGCCCTGCATTTCGAGAAACCGCCGCCCGGCCCGGGCCGCGACGCTGGCGGTGACGAAGAGCTTGGCGTTCGCTTCCGGGGCGATGACGGTGCCGATGTCGCGCCCATCTAGCACGGCGCCGCCGGGCTGGGTGGCGAAGGCGCGCTGGCGTTCGAACAGGGCCTGGCGCACGGCGGGATGGATCGAGACCCGGCTGGCAAGGCCGCCGGTTTCCTCGGTCCGCAGGGCGGGATCGGCCAGCAGCGCATCGTCGAACCCGCAGGCGGCGAGTGCTGCGGCCGGATCGTCGGGATTGCCGCCGGCCAGCAGGCATTGCCGCCCTACCGCGCGATAGAGCAGGCCGGTATCGAGATGGGGCAGGCCATAATGGGCGCCAAGGGCGCGGGCGATGGTGCCCTTGCCCGATGCGGTGGGGCCATCCACGGCTATGATCATGCCGAGCGGCCTCCGCGCGCGGCCTTGACCAGGCCATAAATGGCGATTGCCGCCCAGAAGCCTTCGAGCATGAGGCTGGCCGGGTTTACGTTGACCAGCAGCGACACCGTGAGCAGCAGCGAGCCGGCGAGGTTCAGGCCATGCTGGAAGTAGGGGTTGGGGCTGGCCTTGCTGGTGCCATAGGCATAGGCCACCAGAATGGCGACCATGCCGGCAAAACCGCAGGCATTGGCCAGCCCTTCATCCAGATCGATCAGCATTGGGCTAGCCCGTCGAGCAGGCTTTCAAAGATCGGGAACGAGGTGGCGATGGGGCGGGTATCGTCCACCTCCACCCCGGCGCGGCTGGCAAGGCCGGCCACCGCCATCGCCATGGCGATGCGGTGATCGAGATGGGTGGCAACCCGTGCGCCCGGCGCGGTGCCGGGCAGCGGTTCGCCGCCGGTGCCGTCGATGATCAGGCCATCGGGCGTTTCGGTGACCCGTGCCCCGGCGAGTTCCAGCGCGGCGCGCATGACCGCGATCCGATCGGATTCCTTGACGCGCAGTTCTTCCAGCCCGGTAGTGACCGTGCGGCCCGAAGCAAGCGCGGCGGCGACGAACAGCACCGGGAATTCATCGACCATCGACGGGACGACTGCTGGATCGACTTCGATCCCGCTGAGCGCGGAATGACGGACATGCAGATCTGCCACCGGTTCGCCGCCGACCTCGCGCCGGTTTACCTCCTCGATTCGGCCGCCCATCAGGCGCAGCACATCGAACAGGGCGGCGCGGGTGGGATTGAGGCCGACATTCTCGATCACCAGATCCGAGCCGGGAACTAGCAGGGCAGCGACGACGAAAAAGGCCGCCGACGATGGATCGCCAGGCACGACGATGGTTTGCGGGCGAAATTCGGCCTCGCCCCGCACGCGGATCACGCGGGTGCCGTCCGTTTCGGTTTCCACTTCAAGGTCGGCGCCGAAGCCCTTGAGCATCCGTTCGGAATGATCGCGGGTGGGCACCGGTTCGATCACCGTGGTAATGCCCGGCGTGTTGAGCGCGGCGAGCAGGATCGCGCTTTTAACCTGGGCCGAGGCTACCGGCAGGCGATATTCTATCGGCACGGCGGGGAAGGCGCCTTGCATGGTGAGCGGCAGCCGCCCTCCCGGCGCGGGAGTGAACTGTGCGCCCATGCGCGAAAGCGGTTCGATCACCCGGTTCATTGGCCGCTTGGAAAGGCTGGCATCGCCCACGAAGGTGGCGGAAATGGCGTGGCTGGCGACAAGGCCCATCAGCAGGCGGGTGGAAGTGCCGGAATTGCCCATGTCGAGCGCGGCTTGCGGCTGCAGCAGCCCGCCGACGCCGACGCCGTGGACCGACCATTCGCCATCGTCAGAGCGGGTGATCGTGGCCCCCATCGCCCGCATCGCAGCGGCCGTGGCGAGAACGTCCTCACCCTCCAGCAGGCCGGTTACCTTCGTTTCGCCCACGGCCAGCGCGCCCAGCATGATCGAGCGGTGGCTGATCGACTTGTCGCCAGGCACGCGAATCCGACCCTTGAGCGCGCCGGTGGGCGCGAAGCGGCGGGGACGGGCGGCGGCAGGATCGGAATGGCTCACGGAAAAACGCGCTCTTTCCTCAAGGTGGGGCCGGAACGGCGCGGCGGCTTTTGACAGCGGGCGCGGCCTATGGCAAGGCGCGCGGCCTGTTGAGAGGCCCGCGCCCGCTTGCGGCGCAGCGGCTTTTCATCATTCATCGGATTTTCCGGCCCGCCGCGGCGGCAGCGGGCCAAATTGAGGAATTGCAATGGTCAAGCCTGAGTGGGGCGCCAAGCACGGCTGCCCGAAGTGCGGCACCCGTTTCTACGATCTGGGTAAGAGCGACCCCGTCACTTGCATCGAGTGCGGCTATGCTTGGCAGCCCGAGCCCGTGCTGAAGAGCAAGCAGCCGATTCCCTACGAGGAAATCCAGAAGAAGCCCGAAGTTGCCGACGTTGATCTGGCCGATGAAGATCTCGACATCGACGACGATGGCGACAGCCCGGACAATGACGTTGACCTTGGCGGCGACGAAGATCTGGGCGTTGGCGTGGACGCTGACGGCGACGTCGACGAAAATTGAAAATAGGGCTTGCCAACCGGGAATCGCCCTTCTAGAGGGGCGCTCCCGGCAGCGAGCCGGGGCCGGAAAGTCCTCCTAGGGCGCTCTGGTAGATGAATGGAATGGGGCCTTAGCTCAGCTGGGAG
>CAZVHM010000147.1:0-1148 GCA_964627175.1 uncultured Novosphingobium sp.
CGCCTGCGCACCGGCCGCACCGGCACCATCGCAGTGGTCGTGGTCAGCCGCGAGGGCGAAGATCACAAGGACGTCAATCCGTTCTACTTTTCGCTTCTTGGCGCGATCTGCGCCGCCGCCTCCAGCCGCGGGCAGGAAACGCTGGTATCGTTTCAGGATTCGCCCGACAGTCTTTCCGGCCGCTACGAGGAACAGCGCAAGGCCGATGGCCTGATCGTGATCGGCACCACGGCCAATCGCCCGGCGTGGAACTACTTCCGGGAGCTGGGCGAAGGCGGGGCAAACGTGGTCTACTGGGGATCGCCGTTTGACGATGATCTGGAATGGATCCGGTCCGACAACCGCCAGGGCGCCCGCCTTGCCACAGCCCACCTGATCGGCGCCGGTTATCGCCAGATCGTCTGCATCACCTCCGAAGGCTCGCCGCAACGCCAGTTCAAGGAACGATCCGATGGCTATTGCGAGCGAATGCGCGAAGATCGGCTGGAACCGCGCCTGATCGAGATCGACGAAACGCTGGGCCGCGAGGAACAAGGCCGAAATGCAGTGGCCGAACTGATCGCCAGCGGCGAACCGTTCGATGCCGCATTCGTGGTCTGCGACCAGATTGCCCTTGGCGTGCTGTTGGAGTTGCACGAGCGCGGCATCTCCGTTCCCGGCACGGTCGGCGTGGTCGGCTTCGATGGCATTCGGTCGGCTGCCTATGCCATCCCGCCGCTCACCACGCTGGAACCGGATTTTCATATCGCCGGTACCATGCTGGTGGAAAAGCTGCTCAAGCAGATCGCCGGCAATCAAAGCGAGGAACGGCGGGTCCCGGTCAGGCTGGTCGCCCGCGCCTCCAGCCGCGGCCCAGAGCGCAAGACCGGCTGATCCGGCCAAGATACGAACCAAACCGACTTCACTTCACGGAGGGAACAAACAATGAGCGAAATGCAGATCGAGGCGGCAACCTTCCGCGAGGTGCTGGGCTATTATCCCACCGGCGTGTGCATCATCACCGCCATGGGCCTTGAAGAGGGGCCAGCCAAGGGCGGCCCGGTCGGCATGGTGGTGGGCTCGTTCAGTTCGGTCTCGCTCGATCCGCCGCTGGTCGGCTTCTTTCCCGACAAGCGCTCGCAAAGCTGGCCGCT
Organism: uncultured Novosphingobium sp.; assembly: GCA_964627175.1. Classification (GTDB taxonomy): domain Bacteria; phylum Pseudomonadota; class Alphaproteobacteria; order Sphingomonadales; family Sphingomonadaceae; genus Novosphingobium. The sequence goes on from CAZVHM010000147.1 coordinate 1,134, forward strand.
GATCGCCGAGGCCGG
>CAZVHM010000147.1:1248-3360 GCA_964627175.1 uncultured Novosphingobium sp.
GGCGGCTTCGCCCGTCTGGACTGAGGAGCAGACCCGATGATCGCGCCCGACCGCCCGCGCCGCAGCGCCCTGTTCATGCCGGCAACAAATGCCAAGGCGCTCGCCAAGGCGCGCACCCTTCCGGCCGATGTGATCATCATCGACCTGGAAGATTCGGTTGCCCCCGAACGCAAACCCGAAGCCCGCGCCGCCGCATTGGCGGCGCTGGCCGAAGGCGGGTTTGGCGGGCGCGAAGTCGTTGTCCGCACCAACGCACTCGATACCCTCTGGGGTGCGGACGATCTTGCCGCCCTTGCCACCAGCCCGGCCGATGCCGTGCTGGTGCCCAAGGTCAGCTCGCCGGACGATGTCCTTGCGGCTGATCGTCTGCTGGCCGCGGCGCGCCCCGAATTACAGCTGTGGACCATGATCGAAAGCTGCGGCGCGATGCTGCGGCTCGATGCCATCGCCTCGCTCGCCCCGCAAACGCGCCTATCGCTGTGGGTGATCGGCACGAATGATCTGGCCAAGGAAATGCGCGCCCGCCACGGCGCCGATCGCGCGCCGCTGCAGCCACTGCTGGCACTGGCCGTCTGCGCGGCGCGGGCGCACGGGCTCGCCATTCTCGACAGCGTGTGCAACGAATTCCGCGATCTTGCCGTGTTCCAGGCCGAGGCCGAACAGGGCCTTGCGTTCGGGTTTGACGGCAAGACGCTGATCCATCCCGCGCAGGTTGAACCCTGCAACGCGGTGTTTTCGCCCAGTGCCGAAGATCTCGCCTGGGCAGAAGCGGTGATTACCGCTTTCGCCCTGCCCGAACATGCCGGCAAGGGCGCAATTCAGGTGGAAGGCCGCATGGCAGAACTGCTTCACCTCGAACAGGCAGAGCGGCTGGTGACCGTGGCGCAGCGCATCGCGGAACTGTCCGCCGGCTGACTGTCCCCCCTGAACGCAGTCCGCCGCCCCGGATGACCCGGAGCGGCGGAAGGTGCCTGACATGGCGCGCCGGTCGGGCACGCCATGCGAATGATCAATCGTCGATGCTGCGCCGGAACGTTTCCGGCAGGAACAGCAGCCCAATGATCACCGTCAGCGAAGCCACCACGACCGGATACCACAGGCCATAGTAGATATCGCCGGTCGCCGCGACCATGGCAAAGGCGATGGTGGGCAGGAAGCCGCCGAACCAGCCGTTGCCGATGTGATACGGCAGGCTCATCGAGGTATAACGGATCCGGCTGGGGAACAGCTCGACCAGCATGGCCGCGATCGGACCATAGACCATCGTCACCAGCAGCACGAGGTACCACAGGATCGCCACGGTCTTGACCTTGTCGATCTGCGCCGGATCAGCCTTGGCCGGGTATCCGGCTTCGGTCAGCGCGGTGGTCACGCTTTCGCCATAGGCCTTGATCGCAGCGGCACGGTCCGCGCCGGTCACTTCGGCCGGGTTGGGCGTGGGCAGCACCTTGCCGCCAACCGAGATCACGGCCACCGTTCCGGCCGGGGCATCGACATTGGCATAGTTGATGCCGTTCTTGGCCAGATAGGCCTTGGCGATGTCACAGGTATTGGTGTCGAACTTGTTCTTGCCCACCGGGTCGAACTGGAACGAACACTCGTCCTGATGCGCCGTCACCGTCACCGGGGCCGATGCGCTGGCCGCCGAAAGGGCCGGGTTCACGGCATCCGAAAGCGCGTGGAAGGTGGGGAAATAGGTCACCGCGGCCAGGGCGCAGCCACCCAGGATGATGAACTTGCGGCCGATCTTGTCCGACAGCCAGCCCCAGAACACGAAGAACGGAGTGCCCAGCGCCAGCGCGATGGCGATCAGGATGTTGGTGGTCGCGCCATCCACCTTGAGGATCTTCTCCAGGTAGAACTGGGCATAGAACTGGCCTGCATACCAGACCACCGCCTGCCCCATCACCGCGCCGAACAGGCAGATGAACACGTAGCGCAGGTTATCCCACTTGCCGAAGGCTTCCTTCAGCGGGGCCTTCGAGGTCGTGCCCTCGTCCTTCATCTTCTGGTAGACCGGGCTCTCGTTGAGCTGGAGGCGGATCCACATGGAAACGGCCAGCAGCACGATCGAGACCAGGAACGGCACGCGCCAGCCCCAGGCGGCAAAGG
>CAZVHM010000148.1:0-2460 GCA_964627175.1 uncultured Novosphingobium sp.
TGCGGGATCGCCTCATGCTCCAGATCGGTGGCCAGTGCCTCAAGCGCCGGGGCATGGCGCTCCCACTCGTCCAGCGCGGCCTGCAAGCTCGGCACAATGTGGCTGGCATCGGCATACCAGGCAAGGTCGGCCGAAACGATCACCGGTTTTCCAGCGATCCCCTGCGGCAAAGAGGCGAGCTTCATTCCTGTCCTCCCAGAACGCGCCCGGCAACTGCACCGAGCATGGCAACCAGTCGTGAATCGCGCGCCGATGGCGCGGTAACCAGCGCATGATCCAGCGCCCGGTCGATCGGGCTCGGCTCGCGCTCGGCCGGAAGGTTCCAGGCCAGCCGGCGCACCGCTTCGCGCGCCAGCCCGGCATTGGCCTTCATCACCGCAAACACCTCGTCCGCTTCAACGGCCTGTTCGGCATCGCGCCAGCAATCGTAATCGGTCACCATGCCCAGCAGGGCATAGGGTAGCTCCGCCTCGCGGGCTAGGCGCGCTTCGGGCATCGCCGTCATGCCGATCACATCGGCGCCCCAGGCACGATACATGTGGCTTTCCGCGCGGGTGGAAAATTGCGGCCCTTCGATGGCGATGTAGCAGCCGCCTTCATGCACCACCGCGCCTGCGCCGCGCGCCGCATCGGTGGCCAGTGCAGCCAACCGGGGGCAGATCGGATCGGCCAGGCTTACATGGCCCACCAGTCCCGCGCCAAAGAAGCTGCGTTCGCGGCCCACGGTATGGTCGATCAGCTGATCAATCGCCACGAAATGGCCCGGCGCCATAACCTCGCGCAGCGACCCGATGGCTGAAAGAGCCAGCACATCGGTCACGCCGCAGCGCTTCAGCACATCGATATTGGCCCGGTAATTGACCGCGCCGGGGGCAAGGCGGTGGCCTGCGCCGTGCCGGGCCAGGAACGTGAACCGCACCGCACCGATCCGACCGGTGGTCACCGGGCCAGAAGGTTCTCCGAACGGGGAAGACACCGCAATGTCCTGAGCGTCCTCAAGCTCGATCCCTTCGGCCAGCCCCGAACCGCCGATTACCCCGATATGCCAGCCGCCCAATTCGCACTCCTTCGCGTGAAGCGCACAGACTGCGGCAAACCCCGCGCCAGCGCAATCGCCGGCGCGGGGTTATTTCACGGCTCAGCCAACCGAGATCGCCAGTTGCCCGTCGCCCTCGTCGATCCGCACGGTGCTGCCATCCGGGATTTCCCCGCCCAGCAGCTTTTCGGCCAGCGGATCCTGCAGATAACGCTGCACCGCGCGCTTCAGCGGCCTTGCGCCATAGACCGGATCGTAACCCACCCGGCCCAGCCAGCGCCGCGCTGCTTCCGTGAGGTCGAGCGTGATCTTGCGCTCCTTCAGCAGCTTCTGCACCCGGCCAACCTGGATATCCACGATCGGGGCCATGTGCTCCTGGCCCAGCCGGTGGAACAGGATGATCTCGTCCAGGCGGTTGAGGAATTCGGGGCGGAAATGACCGCGCACCACTTCCATCACCTGCGGCTCCACGCTGGCCACGTCTTGTCCCTCTTCCAGGCCGGCCAGATACTGGCTGCCGAGGTTGGAGGTGAGGATGATCAGCGTGTTGGTGAAATCCACCACCCGGCCCTGCCCGTCGGTCAGCCGGCCATCGTCCAGCACCTGCAGCAGCACGTTGAACACATCCGAATGGGCCTTTTCCACCTCGTCGAACAGCACGACCTGATAGGGCCGTCTGCGAACCGCTTCGGTGAGAACGCCACCTTCTTCATAACCAACATAGCCCGGAGGCGCACCGATCAGGCGGGACACGGCGTGCTTTTCCATGAACTCCGACATGTCGATGCGGACCATCGCGCTATCATCGTCAAACAGGAAGCCCGCCAGCGCCTTGGTCAGCTCGGTCTTGCCCACGCCCGTGGGGCCAAGGAACAGGAACGAACCCAAGGGCCGGTTCGGATCCTGCAGGCCCGCACGCGCACGGCGGACAGCCTTCGACACGGCAGCCACCGCATCCTTCTGGCCGATCACCCGCGCGCCGATCACCTCTTCCATGCGCAGCAGCTTCTCGCGCTCGCCCTCCATCATCCGGTCGACCGGCACCCCGGTCCACCGGCTGACCACGCCGGCGATATCATCGGCCGTCACTTCCTCGCGCAACAGGGCGTTGTCCGAAGCGCCCTGCGCGTCGGCCAGCTGCTTTTCCAGCTCCGGAATGCGGCCATAGGAAAGCTCGCCCGCCTTGGCATAATCGCCCTGCCGCTGCGCCTGTTCCAGCTCCACGCGCGCCGCGTCGAGCGCTTCCTTGATCTTGCTCTCGGCGGCGATCTTGTCGCGCTCGTTCTGCCAGCGCGTGGTCAGCTCCGAACTCTGCTGCTCAAGGTTGGCCAGCTCTTCGCGCAGGGCCGCCAGCCGATCCTTGCTCGGCTGGTCGCTTTCCTTGGCGAGCGCCTGCTCCTCGATCTTGAGCTGAATGATCCGCC
>CAZVHM010000148.1:2470-3155 GCA_964627175.1 uncultured Novosphingobium sp.
ATTCCACTTCCATGCGGATCCGGCTCGCCGCCTCGTCCATCAGGTCGATGGCCTTGTCGGGCAGGAAACGGTCCGCGATGTAGCGGTTGGACAGGGTGGCCGCGGCCACGATCGCGCCATCGGTGATCCGCACGCCGTGGTGCAGTTCATAGCGGTCCTTCAGCCCGCGCAGGATGCTGATCGTGTCCTCCACGGTCGGCTCGCCCACGAACACCGGCTGGAACCGCCGCTGCAACGCCGGGTCCTTTTCAACATACTTCTGGTATTCATCCAGTGTGGTCGCGCCGATGCAGTGCAGCTCGCCGCGGGCCAGCGCGGGCTTCAGCAAGTTGCCGGCATCCATCGCCCCTTCCGATTTGCCCGCCCCGATCAGGGTGTGCATCTCGTCGATGAACAGGATGATTTCGCCCTCGGCGCCCTTCACCTCGTCAAGCACGGCCTTCAGCCGCTCCTCGAACTCGCCGCGATACTTCGCGCCCGCGATCAGCGCGCCCATGTCGAGCGCCATCAGGCGGCGATCCTTGAGGCTGTCGGGCACGTCGCCATTGGCGATGCGCAGCGCAAGGCCTTCGGCAATCGCGGTCTTGCCCACGCCGGGCTCGCCGATCAGCGCCGGGTTGTTCTTGGTCCGGCGGGCCAGGATCTGCACGGTGCGGCGGATTTCCTCGTCGCGGCCGATCACCGG
>CAZVHM010000149.1:0-3067 GCA_964627175.1 uncultured Novosphingobium sp.
AGGGCGAAGGCCAGCGCAATCCCTATTGCCTGGCGCTGATCCCGCCCAAGCTGGCGAAGCTGCGCAAGGGCTTTGCCGCGAAGGTAAAGCCCGCCTGAACTCGGATCAGGCCCGCCAGCGGGCGATGAAGAACCCATCCAGCCCGCCGGCTTCGGCCAGCATACCCGGATCGGTCCGCAGCCAGCCCTGCGGCGTAGGAGCAAGGCCGGCGGGAAGTTCATCAGGCCGGATCGGATCAGGCGCCAAAGCCAACCGGGCAGCCTGCTCCTCCCCCTCTTCCGGCTCAAGCGAACAGACCGCGTAGACCAGCCGCCCGCCCGGCACCAGCCAACCGGCAGCGCGCGCCAGCAACTGCTGCTGCAGATCGGCCATCTCGCGCACTTGCGTGGGGGTTATGCGATGCAGCACATCCGGGTGGCGGCGGCAGGTGCCGGTCGCGGTGCACGGCGCATCCAACAGGATCGCGTCAAACGGCGCTTCCGGTTCCCATTCCAGGGCATTGGCCGCCACCACCGCAGCCGATAGGCCGCAGCGGGCAAGATTGGCGGAAAGGCGCTCCAGCCGCTTGGCCGAGATGTCGAGCGCGGTGACGGTCCAGCCGGCGGCGGCCAGTTGCAAAGTCTTGCCCCCGGGCGCCGCGCACAGATCAAGCACCCGGCCGGCACCCGCGCCGAGCAACCGCGCCGACAGGCCGGCAGCCAGATCCTGAACCCACCAGGCCCCTTCGGCAAAACCGGGCAAGCGCTCCACCGCCTCGCCGCGCGGCAGGCGCACATGACCCGGCGCCAGCGAAATGCCGCCCAACCGCTCGGCCCAGTGCGCAGTCTGGGCCGAATCCTTGAGACAGAGATCAAGCGGCGGCGGTTCAGCCAGCGCCGCGGCAATCGCCGGCCCGCGGGCTCCCCAACGCGCTGCCACGGCAGGCGGCAGGGTGGGCACCGCCGGGAGGCTGGCGCCGCGCCGGGTGAGCGTGGCGAACACCCCGTGGGCCAGTCGCTTCGGCCCGCCCGTCAGAAGCGGCAACGCAGTTGCCACCACCGCGTGCGGCGGGGTGCCAAGGCGCAGCCATTGGGCCAGCATCAGCCGCAGCACGGCGCGCGGCTTGGCGTCTTCCGGCAAGGGCTGCCGGGTCGCGCTATCGATCAGGGCATCGAAATCGGCCTGCCAACGAAGTGCCTCGGCGGCAATCGCACGGGCCAGCGCCTTGTCGGCATCGGCGGCGATGCCCTGCACGGCATTATGGCTCGCCTGATCGAGAGTTTCGCCCCGACGCAGAACGGCATCGACAAGCTTGAGCGCGGCGCGGCGCGCGGGAAGGCCGGGAATGTCCATCCCGTGCCCCTAAAGCCAATTGCAATCGAGGGCCAGTGCCCCCATCTCGTGCCGCATGACTGAACGTGCGACCCGCCGCCCCAAGGACTTCGCGAAGCCAGCACACTGGACCAACGATCCGGTGCCAGCGCCTCGTGCGCCCGGCAACGAACCCGATCCGCGCGGCCTGTCCCCCACCCGCTATGGCGACTGGGAGCAAAACGGCATCGCAGTGGACTTCTGAGCGGAGCTAGCCCTGCTCCCCGCCACGCACGCTCAGCGAGCCTCGCAACGAGAGGTTGAACGAAGGCGCGCTGCACTCCACGGTGGAGCAATCGTGACACTTGGCGGTCTCGGCATAGAGCCATTCGTCAAGATCCCAGAGCGGGATAGCCTTGTCGAACGAAAGGCCCAGTTCGCGGCCGCACACCCAGCGTACGCTGGCCTCGCGCTCGGCAAATCCCTTGACCTCCACCGCGACCCAATCGCCGGTTGCCGGGGTATCATTGCCAAACAGCTCAATGCGGCAACCACGCGGCGACAGGTCTATGATCGTGCCGCCATGCGCCTGACCGCCGTGCCATAGCCTGACATCGCCGCAGCGGCGGATGCGCGGCACCGCGCGCCGTGCCTCCGCGCCGAACACCTTGCGTTCCGCACCCGGCTTCACCAGCACGCAGCCAATGTCCACCGGCGCGGTGAACTCCACCCCAGCATGGCTGGAGGTGACCCAGCGCACAGTTCCGGCAGCGGTCAGCATATCGCCGAATTCCAGATTGACCGTCATTCCCGCGATCAGCGGCACACGGGTGCGAATTCGCGCGCCGAACGGAGAAATGTCTCTGACCAGTGCAAGATCATCGTGCGTGGGAGATGCCACGCGCGCCACCAGCAGAACGGCAAAGGCGCGCTCCGAGCGGCGGGGCATCTCGTCAAAGTCGGCCAGCGGCAGGGGGGCCAAGGGGGCGGCCACCCGCTAGCGGCGGTTGCCGGTCTGGAGATCATTGCCGGCCACTTCTGCACTTCCGGCAGCTCCGACCTCGGGAGTTTGTTGTATTGTTGGTGCGACCGTTGCCATGTTTTCGCCCCAGCCCAGAGGACATGTGAACATGGTGCTCGTTACCGCACGGAATACTCATTCGTTGTGAACAGGCGCGGCCGCGCATGTGCGGGGGCCCACGTTCCCCGGAATTAACCACACCAAAACCACCGCGCCACACACAGCGCAAACCAATAAGAATCAAGTTTACAACGGCTTGTGAAAAAATGGCCGGGCGCAGCTCGAAACGCGCCCGGTTCAGCGTTCCAGCAAAGGCTTCAGGTATTGCCCGGTAAAGCTGCGCGGGTTTTCGGAAACCTCTTCAGGGGTACCTTCAGCCACGATTTCACCGCCGCGCACCCCGCCTTCGGGGCCAAGGTCGATCAACCAGTCGGCGGTCTTGATCACATCGAGGTTGTGTTCGATCACCACCACCGAATTGCCCTGCTCGACCAGCCGGTGCAAAACTTCCAGTAGCTTGCGCACATCCTCGAAGTGCAGGCCCGTGGTCGGTTCATCGAGGATGTAAAGCGTCTTGCCGGTAGAGCGGCGGGCCAGTTCCTTGGCCAGCTTCACCCGCTGCGCCTCGCCCCCGCTGAGCGTAGTGGCCTGCTGGCCCACCTTGACGTAGCCCAGCCCCACTTCGTTCAGCATGTGCATCTTGTCGCGGATCGGGGGCACTGCCTTGAAGAACTCCTCGGCATCCTCGATCGTCAT
>CAZVHM010000150.1:0-2799 GCA_964627175.1 uncultured Novosphingobium sp.
AGGCATCAAGGTGGTTTGCGGTGGCCGTCTCGGCGGCGCCGAAATCGCCCGTGTCGAGCGGTACCGTGAAGGCCGTGTGCCGCTGCACACCCTGCGTGCCAACATCGATTACGCCGAAGCTGAGGCGCTGACCACCTATGGTGTGATCGGCATCAAGGTGTGGATCTTCAAGGGCGAGATCCTTGGCCACGATCCGATGGCGCAGGACCGCCTGATGATGGAGGCTCAGACCTCCGGCGTGCGCCCGGCGCGCGATGATCGCAGGAACTAAGAGCCATGCTGCAACCGAAAAAGACCAAGTTCCGTAAGGCCTTCAAGGGCCGGATCAAGGGCGACGCCAAGGGCGGTTCGGACCTAAACTTCGGTTCCTACGGCCTGAAGGCAATGGAACCGGAGCGGATCACCGCTCGCCAGATCGAAGCGGCACGCCGTGCGATCACCCGCCACATCAAGCGCCAGGGCCGGCTTTGGATCCGCGTTTTCCCCGACGTTCCTGTGTCGAAGAAGCCTGCCGAAGTCCGTCAGGGCAAGGGCAAGGGTTCGATCGAATACTGGGCTGCCCGCGTTAAGCCGGGTCGCATCCTGTTCGAACTGGACGGCGTTGCAGGGCCGCTCGCTGCGGAGGCGTTCAGCCGCGCCGCGATGAAGCTGCCGATCAAGACCAAGGTTGTCGCCCGCCTCGGCGACACCTCGCACCTCGGAGGCGAATGATGGCCAAGACTGAAGATCTTCGCGCCAAGAGCGACGACCAGCTCACGGCTGACCTCGCTGATCTGAAGAAGGAGGCGTTCAACCTCCGCTTCCAGGCTGCGACCAACCAGCTCGAGCGTCCGGCCCGCATCAAGGAAGTGCGCCGCGACATCGCCCGCATCAAGACGCTGCAGACTGAGCGTACTCAGTCGGCTAAGGCGTAAGGAGTCAACGATGCCCAAGCGTATTCTGATCGGGACCATCGTCTCCGACAAGACCGACAAGACCGTGGTCGTGAAGGTCGAGCGCAAGGTGAAGCACCCGCTCTACGGGAAGATCATTCGCCGCTCGAAGAAGTATCACGCGCATGACGAGGACAACGCCTACAAGACCGGCGAAGTCGTCCGCATTGAGGAAACCGCACCGGTCTCCAAGCTGAAGAGCTGGAAGGTGATCGAGCGGGTCCAGGCGGGCAAGACTGCCGCTCTCGAAGCCGAAGTCTAAGCAAAGCGATTTTGGAACTGCCGGACTTGTTCCGGCAAGCCATTGAGAAGGAACCGGATCAATGATCCAGATGCAATCCAACCTCGACGTCGCGGACAACAGCGGCGCTAAGCGCGTCCAGTGCATCAAGGTGCTGGGCGGGTCTAAGCGTCGTACTGCCGGCGTCGGCGACATCATCGTGGTGTCGATCAAGGAGGCGCAGCCCCGCGCCAAGGTCAAGAAGGGCGACGTTCATCGCGCCGTGATCGTCCGTACCCGCAAGGACGTTCGTCGTCCCGACGGTTCGGTGATCCGCTTTGACAGCAACGCCGCTGTGCTCGTCGGCAAGAACGAAGAGCCGATCGGTACCCGTATCTTCGGCCCCGTGGTTCGTGAACTGCGCGCCAAGGGCTTCATGAAGATCATCTCGCTCGCGCCGGAGGTGCTGTAATGGCTAGCGCCAAGATCAAGAAGGGCGACAGCGTCATCGTTCGTTCGGGCAAGGACAAGGGCCGTACCGGTACCGTCCTCCAGGTGCTTCCGAAGGATGACAAGGTCGTTGTTTCGGGCGTCAACATGATCGCCCGTCACCGTAAGCCGACCCAGCTCAACCCGCAGGGTGGTATCGATCGTCGCGAGGCGCCGATGGCGATCTCGAAGGTTGCCATCGCCGACAAGGACGGCAAGCCGACCCGCGTTCGTTTCGAGGAGCGCGACGGCAAGAAGGTCCGTGTGGCCGTGAAGTCCGGGGAGACCATCGATGGCTGACAACTACACCCCGCGCATGAAGGCCAAGTACGACGCCCAGATCGCAGCCGCGATGCAGGCGAAGTTTGGCTACAAGAACGCGCTGGAAATCCCGAAGATCGAAAAGATCACGCTCAACATGGGCGTCGGCGAAGCGAGCCAGGACAAGAAGAAGGTCCAGACCGCTGCTGCCGAGATGGAACTGATCGCCGGCCAGAAGCCCGTGATCACCAAGGCAAAGAAGTCGATCGCGCAGTTCAAGCTGCGTGAAGGCATGCCGATCGGTTGCAAGGTGACCCTGCGCCGCGAACGCATGTACGAATTCCTTGACCGTCTGATCACGATCGCCATGCCCCGCATTCGCGACTTCCGTGGCCTGAACCCCAAGTCGTTCGATGGTCGCGGTAACTACGCGATGGGTCTGAAAGAGCAGATCATCTTCCCGGAGATCAGCTACGATCAGATCGACAAGGTGCGCGGGATGGACATCATCGTGACCACCACCGCCAAGACCGACGAGGAGGCGCGCGAGCTGCTCCGTCTGTTCGGTTTCCCGTTCCCGGCGGAAGCCGAAGCCCAGCAAGCGGCCTGAGTTAGGAAGAGAGCTTAAGTCCATGGCGAAACTGAGTTCGATCAACAAGAACGAGCGGCGCAAGAAGCTCGTAGAGAAGTACGCAGCGAAGTATGCTGCGCTCAAGGCCACGGCCAACGATGAATCGCTTGACGAAACCGAGCGTCTTATCGCGCGCCTCAAGATGGCCGAGCTGCCGCGCAACGCGAACCCCACCCGTGTTCGTAACCGCTGCAACACCACCGGCCGCCCCCGCGGCTACTATCGCAAGTTCGGCCTTTGCCGCGTTGAGCTGCGTGATCTTGCCA
>CAZVHM010000151.1:0-2777 GCA_964627175.1 uncultured Novosphingobium sp.
CCTCGCGGCTGACCACGACCACTGCGATGGTGCCGGTGCGGCCGGTGCGCAGGCGTGCGGCGTTTTCGTCGACATGGTAGTTCAGCTGGCGTGCGGCTTCCATCACTCGTGTGCGGGTGGGTTGGCTCACCACGGGATCGCCGGCCAGCGCCCGCGAAACGGTGGACTGACTGACCCCGGCGAGCGCCGCCACGTCGAACGATGTCACGCGATGCTGGCGCATCCGTTTTGTGCTTCCCGTCTTCCAAGGCCAAGCTGGCCGTTGCGGGCGGGCTTTTCACGCTTCCGCATACGAATGTAAACCCCGTGCCCGGCGGATTCCAACGGCTAGAGGAGATGTGGGCCGAGCGCGAGCAGCATCTTGCCATCAATGGCGTGGCCGGCCGCGCGCTGCTGGGCAATGAATGCGGGCAGGCGGGCCAGCGGCACCCGGTGTACGGTGATGTCTTCGTCTGCCGTCCCGCCGCCGGGGCCGACCTTGGCCAGGTCGCGGGCGCGCAGCAAGGTGTAGCTTTCGCTGACCATGCCGGGAGAGGACCAGAATTCGCCGATCACTTCCATCCGTTCGGCGCGGTAGCCGGTTTCCTCTTCGAGTTCGCGGGCGGCGGCCACCGCGGCGTCTTCGCCGGTCAGGTGGTCCTCATCCCCGATCAGGCCGGCGGGCAGTTCTATGCAGGAGCGGCCCAGCGGCACGCGGAACTGTTCGACCAGGATAATGTGGTCTTCGCCGTTCTCGTCCGTGTCGATGGCCAGGATGACCGCAGCCCGGATCCCCCTGGCGCGGCCCACATATTCCCAGGTTCCCCGCACTTTGGTGGTGATGAACCGCCCCTGCCAGACGATCCGTTCTTCATCCCTGATAGTCATCACACCTCGATCAACCGGTCGGGCAATTCGTTTACGTCGTGCGCTGCGGCGGGGAAATGTTCCGCCAGCACCGCGCCCACCTGTTCCACTGCGCTGACCAGACCATCGGCCATCCGGCCATCGTGGATGTGAGCCAGCATCGCGGCCAGCGCATCGCCCCAGATTTCGGGCGAAACGCGGCTGGCAATGGCCTGATCGGCGATGATTTCGGCGCGGTGCTCGGCCAGCGACAGATAGATGAGAATGCCGGTGTGGCCGGTGGTGCGCCGCTCCGCCCCCACGCGGAACAGGGTCAGCGCGCGGGCATGAACCCGGTGGTGACGAACCTGTGGCGGGGTCAGCGCCAGCCGCAGCGGACGCCAGAGCAGCAGCAGCCATGTGCCCGCAAACTTCATCGCGGCGATCATGGCGGCGAGGCCGAACAGGCGCGCGGCAGTCCATTCGCTGGCCCATGATCCAGTCAGCCGGTCATAGAGCTGCAAGTAGAAGTCTGGCAGCAGGGCCAGCGCGCCAAGGGCCAGCAGCGCGACCAGCGCCGACCAGGCCAGCGCCACATCGCGATACTCGTCTGACCGGTCGGCCAGAATGGTCACGATCTCGCCGGCGCTGGCGCTTTCCGCGGCGCTGACCGCCGCGCTCACCCGCGCGCGGTCTGCCTCGGTCAAGGTGGGGGGCTGTGCCATGCGCGCTCTCCTACCAGCTGCCCGAAGCGCCGCCGCCGCCGAAGCTGCCGCCGCCGCCGGAAAAGCCGCCGCCACCCCAGCCGCTGCCGCCCCGATGCGACATGTGGCTCAGCGCATCGAACACGATCAGCGGGCCAAGCGCGCCGCTGCCGCCATAGCGCCGCCCGCCAAGCCCGCGCCGGATCAGTGGCAAAACGAAGAAGATGAGGACGAAGGCGATGAAGATGACCATGCCGGTATCGACACCGCCTTCGGGCGCGCGGGCGAGCTGGGCATCGGCCTCGGCAGCGAGTTTGGCCGCTTCCTCTGGCGGCAGGGCGAGCTGGCGGATGATGGCATCCGCCCCGGCCTCGATCCCGCCCGCCATGTCGCCGGCCTTGAACCGGGGGACGATCTCCTGCTGGATGATCAGCGCGCTTATCCCGTCGGTCAGCACTGCTTCCAGCCCGTATCCGACCTCGATCCGCACCCGCCGTTCTGCCGGGGCAACGATCAGGATCGCGCCATTGTTGCTGTCTTTCTGGCCGATGCCCCAGGCGCGGCCTAGCTGATAGCCGTAATCGGAGATGTCATAGCCCTGCAGGTCCGGCACCGTGGCAACCACGAGCTGCCGGCGGGACTGGGCTTCGAGCGCGGCAAGCTGTTGATCGAGGCGGGCTTCAGCATCGGCCGGCAGGATGTTGGCAGCATCCACCACCCGGCCGGTGAGCGCCGGAAAGGCCGGCTGGGCCCATGCGGCGATGGGCGCCAGCAGGGCCAGTATGGCCAGCCACAAGGCTATCAGGCGGCGCCCGGTGCGGGCCGGCATGGGGCGGCGTCCTTAGAGCTTGCCTTCAAGGCTGGGCGCAACTTCCGCGCCCGGAGTGGTGGCCTGATAGGGCACCATCGGCTTGGCCCCGTAAACGACCTTGGCGGCCACGATCGCCGGGAAGGTGCGAATGGTCGTGTTGTAGGACTGGACCGCCTGATTATAGTCGCGGATGGCCACGCGGATGCGGTTTTCCTGCCCTTCCAGCTGGCTTTGCAGCATCTGGTAGTTGGTGATGCTCTTCAGTTGGGGATAGGCTTCAACGTTGGCCAGCAGCCGGCCGAACCCCGCGAGCGAGCCAGAGAGCTGGTTTTGCGCGTCCTGAAAGGCCTTCATCTTGGCCGGATCGCTCAGATCAGCGGTTGAAAGCTGGATGCTGGTCGCCTTGGCGCGGGCTTCGACCACGCCGGTGAGGATGC
>CAZVHM010000152.1:0-2776 GCA_964627175.1 uncultured Novosphingobium sp.
CCTCGCGGCTGACCACGACCACTGCGATGGTGCCGGTGCGGCCGGTGCGCAGGCGCGCGGCGTTTTCGTCGACATGGTAGTTCAGCTGGCGCGCGGCTTCCATCACCCGTGTGCGGGTGGGCTCGCTCACCACGGGATCGCCGGCCAGCGCCCGCGAAACGGTGGACTGGCTGACCCCGGCGAGTGCCGCGACGTCGAACGATGTCACGCGATGCTGGCGCATCCGTTGTGTGCTTCCCGTCTTCCAAGGCCAGGCTGGCCGCTGCGGGCGGGCTTTGCACGCTTCCGCATACGAATGTAAACCCCGCGCGGGGCGCTTTGCTTGCCTAGAGGAGGTGCGGACCGAGCGCGAGCAGCACCTTGCCATCAATGGCGTGGCCTGCCGCGCGCTGCTGGGCAACGAACGCGGGCAGGCGGGCCAGCGGCACGCGGTGTACGGTGATGTCTTCGTCTGCCGTCCCGCCGCCGGGGCCGATGCGAACCAGCTCGCGGGCGCGTAGCAAGGTGTAGCTTTCGCTGACCATGCCGGGCGAGGACCAGAATTCTCCGATCACTTCCATCCGTTCGGCGCGGTAGCCGGTTTCCTCTTCGAGTTCGCGGGCGGCGGCCACCGCGGCGTCTTCGCCGGTCAGGTGGTCCTCATCCCCGATCAGGCCGGCCGGCAGTTCTATGCAGGATCGGCCCAGCGGCACGCGGAACTGTTCGACCAGGAGAATGTGGTCCTCGCCGTTCTCGTCCGTATCGATGGCCAGGATGACCGCGGCCCGGATTCCCCTGGCACGGCCCACATATTCCCAGGTTCCCCGCACCTTGGTGGTGATGAACCGCCCCTGCCAGACGATCCGTTCTTCATCCTTGATGGTCATCACACCTCGATCAGCCGGTCGGGCAATTCGTTTAAGTCGTGCGCTGCGGCGGGGAAATGTTCCGCCAGCACCGCGCCCACCTGTTCCACTGCGCTGACCAGACCATCGGCCATCCGGCCATCGTGGATGTGAGCCAGCATCGCGGCCAGCGCATCGCCCCAGATTTCGGGCGAAACGCGGCTGGCGATGGCTTGATCGGCAATGATTTCGGCGCGGTGCTCGGCCAGCGACAGATAGATGAGGATGCCGGTGTGGCCGGTGGTGCGGCGCTCAGCCCCCACGCGGAACAGGGTCAACGCGCGGGCATGAACCCGGTGGTGCCGAACCTGAGACGGGGTCAGCGCCAGCCGCAGCGGACGCCAGAGCAGCAGCAGCCATGTGCCGGCAAACTTCATCGCGGCGATCATGGCGGCGAGGCCGAACAGGCGGGCGGTAGTCCATTCGCTGGCCCACGATCCGGACAGCCGGTCATAGAGCTGCAGGTAGAAATCGGGCAGCAGGGCAAGCGCGCCAAGGGCCAGCAGCGCGACCAGCGCCGACCAGGCCAGCGCCACATCGCGATACTCGTCTGACCGGTCGGCCAGAATGGTCACGATCTCGCCGGCGCTGGCGCTTTCCGCGGCGCTGACCGCCGCGCTCACCCGCGCGCGGTCTGCCTCGGTCAAGGTGGGGGGCTGTGCCATGCGCGCTCTCCTACCAGCTGCCCGAAGCGCCGCCGCCGCCGAAGCTGCCGCCGCCGCCGGAAAAGCCGCCGCCACCCCAGCCGCTGCCGCCCCGATGCGACATGTGGCTCAGCGCATCGAACACGATCAGCGGGCCAAGCGCGCCGCTGCCGCCATAGCGCCGCCCGCCAAGCCCGCGCCGGATCAGTGGCAAAACGAAGAAGATGAGGACGAAGGCGATGAAGATGACCATGCCGGTATCGACACCGCCTTCGGGCGCGCGGGCGAGCTGGGCATCGGCCTCGGCAGCGAGTTTGGCCGCTTCCTCTGGCGGCAGGGCGAGCTGGCGGATGATGGCATCCGCCCCGGCCTCGATCCCGCCCGCCATGTCGCCGGCCTTGAACCGGGGGACGATCTCCTGCTGGATGATCAGCGCGCTTATCCCGTCGGTCAGCACTGCTTCCAGCCCGTATCCGACCTCGATCCGCACCCGCCGTTCTGCCGGGGCAACGATCAGGATCGCGCCATTGTTGCTGTCTTTCTGGCCGATGCCCCAGGCGCGGCCTAGCTGATAGCCGTAATCGGAGATGTCATAGCCCTGCAGGTCCGGCACCGTGGCAACCACGAGCTGCCGGCGGGACTGGGCTTCGAGCGCGGCAAGCTGTTGATCGAGGCGGGCTTCAGCATCGGCCGGCAGGATGTTGGCAGCATCCACCACCCGGCCGGTGAGCGCCGGAAAGGCCGGCTGGGCCCATGCGGCGATGGGCGCCAGCAGGGCCAGTATGGCCAGCCACAAGGCTATCAGGCGGCGCCCGGTGCGGGCCGGCATGGGGCGGCGTCCTTAGAGCTTGCCTTCAAGGCTGGGCGCAACTTCCGCGCCCGGAGTGGTGGCCTGATAGGGCACCATCGGCTTGGCCCCGTAAACGACCTTGGCGGCCACGATCGCCGGGAAGGTGCGGATGGTGGTGTTGTAGGACTGGACCGCCTGATTATAGTCGCGGATTGCCACCCGAATGCGGTTTTCCTGCCCTTCCAGCTGGCTTTGCAGCATCTGGTAATTGGTGATGCTCTTTAGCTGGGGATATGCTTCAACGTTGGCCAGCAGCCGGCCGAATCCGGCCAGCGAACCCGACAGCTGGTTTTGTGCGTCCTGGAAGGCCTTCATCTTGGCCGGGTCGCTCAGATCTTCGGTGGAAAGCTGGATGCTGGTCGCCTTGGCGCGGGCTTCGACCACGCCGGTGAGGATGC
>CAZVHM010000153.1:0-2725 GCA_964627175.1 uncultured Novosphingobium sp.
TCGGCAATGCGCGGCACGACGATGAAGCTTTGCCCGCCGCGATGGTGTTCGCGCATAAGGGCTTCGCGCATCACCATGTCGTCCCATTCCATCACGTAGGTGCGCACCGCGAGGCGATCGACCGGCGGGGTCTGGATGGTGGACAGTTCGCGCAGGCCCGACATCGCCATCTGCAACGTGCGCGGGATCGGCGTGGCGGTGAGGGTGAGGACGTGGACATAGGCCCGCAACTGCTTGAGCCGTTCCTTGTGATTGACCCCGAAGCGCTGCTCCTCGTCGACAATGACAAGGCCGAGGCGCTTGAATTGCACGGTTTTCGACAGGATCGCGTGGGTGCCGACGACCACATCGACGATCCCTGACGTCAATCCGTCGCGGGTGGCGCGGGCCTCCTTGTCGGGCACGAGCCGCGACAGGCGGCCCACTTCGAGCGGGAAGCCGGCGAAGCGTTCCTTGAAATTGGTATAGTGCTGGCGGGCGAGCAGGGTGGTGGGCGCAACGATCGCCACCTGTTGCCCGGCCATGGCCGCCACGAAAGCAGCGCGCAGGGCCACCTCGGTCTTGCCGAAGCCGACATCGCCGCAGACGAGGCGGTCCATCGGCCGGCCGGCGGCAAGGTCTTCGAGCACATCCTCGATCGCGCGTTCCTGATCCTCCGTCTCGTCCCACGGGAAGCGATCGACGAAGGGGGCGTAGGAATGTTCATCGGGCACGATGGCCGGGGCCTGCTTGAGCGCGCGTTCGGCCGCGACCTTGAGCAGTTCGTGCGCGATTTCGCGGATGCGCTCTTTCAGGCGGGCGCGGCGCTTCTGCCAGGCTTCGCCGCCCAGCTTGTCGAGTGCGACCAGATCGCTGTCGCTGCCATAGCGGGAGAGAACGTCGATGTTCTCGACCGGGATGTAGAGCTTGTCTCCCCCGGCATAGACCAGCATCACGCAATCGTGCGGGCTATCGCCCACCGGCACCGATTGCAGCCCTTCATAGCGGCCGATGCCGTGATCCATGTGGACCACCAGATCACCGGGGGTGAGCGCGGCGAGTTCGGCGAGGAAGGCATCGGCGCTTTTCTTGCGCTTTTTGCGGCGGACAAGGCGATCGCCGAGGATGTCCTGTTCGGTGACGACTTCGAGCGTTTCGTTGGCGAAGCCGGTTTCCAGCGGCAGGACCAGCGCGACAGGCGAGCCTTGCGCGGCAAGGCCGAGCGCTTCCTGCCACGAATCGGCGATGACCGGGGCCGGGCGGGCCGCTTCGCCCAGGATCGCGGCGAGGCGGGCGCGGCTGCCGGTGGAATAGGCGGCGATGATCGACTTGCGCCCGCGTTTGGCCTGCCCGGCCAGATAAGTGGCGGCGGCTTCGTAGACATTGTCGCCGCGGGCGCGTTCGGGCGCGAAATCGCGGGCCGAGGCGAAGCCGAAATCAACCACGCCGGCGCCTTCCGGCTGGGCGAAGATATCGGTCTTGTGGACGGGGCGGCCCTGAAGCTGAACATCGAGTTCGGCGCGGGTGAGATAGAGCGCGGCCGGATCGAGCGGGCGATAGGAGCCGGGCGCCTTGCCGCTGCTTTCGATGCGCGCGGAATGATAATCGGCAATGTCGGTCAGCCGCTCGTCGGCCGCGCCAAGAGCGGTGCTGTCGATCAGCACCAGATCATCCTTGCCGAGATGATCGAACAGGGTTTCCAGCCGTTCTTCGAACAGGGGCAGCCAGTGTTCCATGCCGGCCAGCCGCCGCCCGTCGCTTACCGCCTGATAAAGCGGATCGGCGGTGGCGTTGGCGCCGAACCGTTCGCGATAGTGAGTGCGGAAGCGCTTGACGCTGTCATCGTCGAGCAGGGCTTCGCTGGCGGGCAGCAGCAAGTGTTCCTGAACGGTGCCGACCGAGCGCTGGGTGTTCGGATCGAACAGGCGCAGGGTTTCCAGCTCGTCGCCAAAGAAATCGAGCCGCAGGCCATGTTCGAGCCCGGAAGGGTGAATATCGAACAGCGAACCGCGCACCGCATATTCGCCGGCATCGATCACCGTGTCGGTGCGGGAATAGCCTTGGCGCTGGAGCAGGGCGATCAGGCTTTCGCGGCCGATTTCCATGCCGGTGCGGATCTGGCGCACCGATTCGCGGATCCGGAACGGGGTGAGCACCCGCTGCAGCAGCGCGTTGATCGTGGTGACGAGGAGCTGCGGCCCTTCGGCTTTCTGTTGCAGCCGGAAGAGCGTGGCGAGGCGGCGCGAGCTGACCGAGATGGCGGGGCTGGCGCGGTCGTAGGGCAGGCAATCCCATGCCGGGAATTCGATCACATCGAGATCGGGGGCGAAGAAGGCCGCGGCTTCGCCGATGGCGCGCATCGCCGCTTCGTCTGCCGCGACGAACACGGCGCGGCCTTTGGCGGCGCGGGCCAGATCGGCCAGCACCAGCGGCTGGCTGCCACGCGCGACCGAGGCCAGCGTTAACGGCGTGGAGGCGGAAAGGATGCGGGAAAGATCGGGCATGGGCGATGCAGACCGGACGATGCAGACGGGACGACGTTCCCGCTCAGCGCGGGATGTCGACGTAGTCCAGCGTTTTCATCCGATCCATCAGCGGGCCGACGTATTCTTCGGGCACGCTGAGGGTGCCGAGCGCCCAGCCGAGGATATCGACGTCTTCTTCCTCGATCAGGGTTTCGAACCAGTTGAGTTCGGCTTCGCCCCATTCGGCATGGTAGCGATCGAAGAAGCAGCCGATCATGTAA
>CAZVHM010000154.1:0-2603 GCA_964627175.1 uncultured Novosphingobium sp.
CTTGAACATCTTGCGGAACTTGGTCTTTTTCGGTTGCAGCATGGTTCAGTTCCCTGCCTCAGTTCCGCCGGTCGTCGCGCGCGGGGCGCACGCCGGAGGTCTGGGCTTCCAACGTCAGGCGTTCTTGCGCCATCGGATCGTGACCAAGGATTTCACCCTTGAACACCCACACCTTGATCCCGATCACGCCGTAGGTGGTCAGCGCCTCGGCTTCGGCATAGTCGATGTGAGCCCGCAGGGTGTGCAGGGGAACGCGACCTTCGCGATACTGCTCGACGCGGGCGATCTCGGCGCCGCCGAGACGGCCGCCGCAGACGACCTTGATGCCTTCGGCACCAAGCCGCATCGCCGATTGCATGGCGCGCTTCATGGCGCGGCGGAACGCAATACGACGGATCAGCTGGTCGGCAATGCCCTGGGCGACGAGCTTGGCATCGACTTCCGGCTTGCGGATCTCGACGATGTTCAGCTTGACGTCGCTGGCGGTCATCTTCGCGAGCTGCGAACGCAGCTTCTCGATGTCAGACCCCTTCTTGCCGATGATGACGCCCGGACGGGCGGCATAGATCGACACGCGGCACAGCTTGGCAGGACGCTCGATGACCACCTTCGAGATAGCTGCCTGCGGCAGGGCCTCGATGATGAACTTGCGGATCTTCAGATCCTCGGCGAGCAGCTTGCCGTAGCTCTTGCCCTCGGAGTACCAACGGCTGTCCCAGGTCCGGTTGATCTGGAGGCGCAGGCCGATGGGGTTGGATTTATGACCCATCGCTCAGGCCTCCCCAGCTTCTTCAGTGGTTTCACGGACTACAATCCGCAGCCGCGAGAACGGCTTGAGGATGCGGGTCGACTTGCCGCGGCCACGCGTGTGGAACCGCTTCATGGTGATCGACTTGCCAACCGAGGCCTCGGCCACGACGAGCGCATCGACATCGAGGTTGTGGTTGTTTTCCGCATTGGCAATCGCCGATGCGAGTACCTTGCGGGCATCGACAGCCATCGCCTTCGTCGAGAAGGCAAGGATGTTCATCGCCTCTTCGACAGGCTTGCCGCGGATCAGGCCTGCGACCAAGTTCAGCTTCTGGGCCGAACCACGGATCTGCGTGCCGACCGACAGCGCTTCATTGTCGCCAACGCGACGGGGGGACTTCTGCTTGCCCATTAGCGCTTGCCCTTCTTGTCGGCGGCGTGGCCCGGGAAAGTGCGCGTCGGCGCAAATTCACCAAGCTTGTGGCCGACCATGTCCTCGTTGACCGCAACCGGGATGAACTTCTTCCCGTTGTAGACGTTGAACGTCAGGCCCACAAACTGCGGCAGGATCGTCGAACGCCGCGACCAGGTCTTGATCGGGCCAGCGCGCGAACCGGCGTCCTGCGCGACTTCAGCCTTCTTCAGCAGGTGCAGGTCGACGAAGGGGCCCTTCCAGATGGAACGTGCCATGGTCGATTACCTCTTCTTCTTCGCGTGGCGCGAACGGATGATCATGCCGTCGGTCCGCTTGTTGTGGCGGGTCCGGGCACCCTTGGTCGGCTTGCCCCACGGCGTCACCGGATGGCGACCGCCCGAGGTCCGGCCTTCACCACCACCATGCGGGTGGTCGACCGGGTTCTTGGCAACACCGCGCGTCAGCGGGCGCTTGCCCAGCCAGCGGTTGCGGCCAGCCTTGGCAAGGTTCTGGTTCTGGTTGTCCGGGTTCGAAACCGCGCCGACCGTACCCATGCAATCGCCGCGCAGGTAGCGCTGCTCGCCCGAGTTCAGACGAACGATGACCATGCCACGGTCGCGGCCGACAACCTGAACGTAGGTGCCAGCGGAACGTGCAATCTGCCCACCCTTGCCCGGCTTCATCTCCACGTTGTGGATGATCGTGCCAACCGGCATCTGGCTCAGGAGCATCGCATTGCCCGGCTTCACGTCGGTCTTTTCGCCGGCGAGCACCTGGTCACCCACGGCCAAGCGCTGCGGCGCCAGGATGTAGGCCAGTTCACCATCTTCGTACTTGACGAGAGCGATGAACGCAGTGCGGTTCGGGTCATATTCCAGACGCTCGACCGTGGCCGGCATATCCCACTTGCGACGCTTGAAGTCGACATAGCGGTACTTCTGCTTGTGGCCGCCGGCGATGCCGCGCGAGGTCACGTGTCCCTTGTTGTTGCGGCCGCCAGTCTTGCGCTTGCCTTCGGTAAGCGCCTTGACCGGCTTGCCCTTCCACAGGGACGACTTGTCGACCAGGATCAGTCCGCGGCGAGCGGGGCTGGTCGGGTTATAGTTCTTGAGTGCCATGGTTCGCGCCTCAGATCCCGCTGGTCACGTCGATCGACTGGCCAGCGGCCAGAGTCACGACAGCCTTCTTGACGTCGGAACGGCGATAGGGCTTGCCCTTCCACCGCTTGGTCTTGCCCTTCTGGGTGAGCGTGTTCACGCCGACGACCTTGACGTCGAAGAGCGCTTCCACGGCCGCCTTGATCTGGGGCTTGGTGGCCTTGTCAGCCACCTTGAAAACCACCGCGTTATGCTCGGAGAGCAGCGTCGACTTCTCGGTGATGTGGGGAGCCACGATCACGTCGTAGTGACGCGTGTCGATTGCGTCCTTAGCCATTGAA
>CAZVHM010000155.1:0-2595 GCA_964627175.1 uncultured Novosphingobium sp.
AAGAAGCAGGGGAGCGCATAAATGGCGAACTGGTTCATCAACGCGTCCTACTTCGTCGTGGCCGTCGTCTTCATCATCGGCCTGAAGGCGATGAGTTCGCCGGTTACGGCCCGCAAGGGCATCGTGTGGGCAGGCTATGCCATGGTCGCTGCGACCGTGGTCACCTTCTTTACTCCCGGTCTGGGCAACGTCGGTCTGATGGTGCTGGCAATCGTCGCCGGTGGCTCGGTGGCATGGTGGAGCGGCAAGACGGTCAAGATGACCGACATGCCGCAGATGGTCGCCATCTACAACGGCATGGGCGGTGGCGCAGCGGCGGCGATCGCGGCGCTCGAGTTTGCCCGTGGCGAGGTGCATGGTCCGGTCGTGGCCACGCTGGCGGTGGCGGGGGCGCTGATCGGCTCGATCGCTTTCTCCGGCTCGTGCATCGCCTACGCCAAGCTGCAAGGCATCATGAAGAACGCCTTCCGCCTGCCGCAGCAGAACCTGGTGAACATCGTGATGGCCGCGCTCACCGCGCTGCTGGGCCTGGTGATCATCATCTCTGATGTGCCGTCCTCGGCCATGATCATCCTCTTCTTCGTGTTCGCCCTGGCGCTGGGCGTGATCCTGACCTGCCCGATCGGCGGTGCGGACATGCCGGTGGTGATCTCGCTGCTCAATGCCTTCACCGGTCTGGCGGTGGGCCTGGAGGGCTACGTGCTCGCCAACCCGGCGCTGATCGTGGCCGGCACGGTGGTCGGTGCCGCGGGCACGCTGCTCACGCAGTTGATGGCCAAGGCGATGAATCGTCCCATCACCAACGTCATCTTCACCCCGATCAGCGGTGCTGCCGCTGGCGAGGGCGAGGCGATCGAAGGCACGATGAAGGAGTTCTCCGCGCTGGATGCGGCCTCGGTGATGCGCTACGCCTCCAAGGTGGTGATCGTGCCGGGTTACGGCATGGCGGTGGCGGGTGCCCAGCACAAGGTGTGGGAGATGGCGCAGCTGCTTGAAGAAGGCGGCGTGGAAGTCGCGTTTGCCATCCACCCGGTGGCGGGCCGCATGCCTGGCCACATGAACGTGCTGCTGGCCGAAGCCGGCGTGCCCTACGACAAGATCTTCGACCTCGAGGAGATCAACGCCGAATTCCCGCAGGTCGACGTGGCGCTGGTGATCGGTGCCAACGACGTGGTGAACCCGGTCGCACGTACCGACAAGACCAGCCCGATCTACGGCATGCCGATCCTGAACGTCGATATGGCGCACAACGTCATCGTGGTCAAGCGCGGCAAGGGTGCAGGCTACTCGGGCATCGAGAACGCGCTGTTCTACAAGGACAACTGCCGCATGCTGTACGGCAGCGCGCAAGAGGCCATCGGCGAGGTCATCACTCACGTGAAGGCGCTGGAGTCCTGAGCATGAACCCGCTGGCCGAGCGGCTGGCGGGACAACGGAGAGAAATCGACATGCTTGCCAGCACGCCGCATACAGAACGCGGCACTGCTCCCCGGCGCTTGGAAATGTTCGCACCCATGGGCTTTCCGATGGTCCGGCCAGGAGAACCGCTGCTGCCGCTGATCCTGACAAACCTGCGGGACAATGACCTGACCCTGCGCGCCCACGACATCCTTGTTGTTACCCAGAAGATCGTCTCCAAGTCCGAAAATCGATACGTGACCTTCGACAGCGTCGAAGTCTCGGCGCACGCGGACTCGGTCGCGGCGCAGTGCGGCAAGGATCCGCGCATGGTCGAGATGATCCTACGCGAATCCGAGCGCATCGTTTGTTGCGCCCGGGACCTGCTCATCGTGCGCCACCGGCTCGGTTACGTCAGCGCCAACGCCGGCATCGATCGCTCCAACATCGACACCGACAAGTCGCAGATGCTGCTGCTACCCGAAAACCCAGATCACAGCGCCGCCGCACTACGGGAGGACATACGCGCGGCCTGTGGCGTGGACATCGGCGTTCTCATCGTCGACAGCTTCGGCCGTCCGTGGCGCCTCGGCACCTGTGGCGTCTGCATCGGCAGCGCCGGCATAGACGCGGTCAAGGACTACCGTGGCCAGCCCGATCTCGCCGGACATGAACTGGAGGTCACGGAAATCGCACAGGCCGATGAAGTCGCCGCGGGCGCCTCCATCTTGATGGGCCCCTCCATCCAGCGCCTGCCTATCGTGGTCGTACGCAGCGTCGATTTCAGCGGCAACAGCAAGGCTGCCGATCTGATCCGACCGACGATCCAGGACAAGTTTCTCTGACGCCCGCGATGCCTGACAATCTCCCGTGGCGGTCACAACACTACCTCACGCTGGGCGACGGCATCGGCGGTGCCAAGCTAACGCTAGGCCTCAGCCACGTCCTGACCCCCGAACGGCTGACCATTGTCGTCAACACGGGTGACGATTTCGATCATCTCGACCGGTCGATCCGCCCGGACATCGGCACCGCGACCGGGCTCGTGTCCTTCCAAACACACTTCAACGGGGAGCGCTGTGCGGCCGCAGTGAAGGACTTCCAGTACTGCGGAGACGAGCGCGAAGTGACCGCCGAACCCGCGACCTCAGGAGTCGCCGTCCACCATGCTGGCTTCCTCGACGGCTACGTAGTCGA
>CAZVHM010000156.1:0-2546 GCA_964627175.1 uncultured Novosphingobium sp.
CCACGACCGCGTGATAGGAGCCGCGCACCACTGCGGCGCCGTGATTGATCATCATCTCCAGCGAAACGGGGACGCTGGAGGGCAGGCCATAGATCACCTGGCCCAGGGAATCGCCCACCAGCAGAAGATCGCAATGCGGATCGAGCAGTTGCGCCTGCCGCGCGGTGTAGGCCGTGAGCATGACCACCGGTTCCGCAGTTCGCCCGCCTTGCTTGCGCTGCCGCAAGGCGGGCACGGTCAGCCGCTTCATCGGCGCGGGCGTGGGATTGGCGCGGCTTGTGCTCGTATCGAGCTGAAAGGTGGTCGACATGGAACAAGCTCTTAGCGACAGGGTGAGCTTAGGTGAAGCCGCCGGGGAAAGGTTGCATTCATCGGCGGATTACACCGGGTGCCCTCTTTGCGTGATGGCGGGGGTGCGCTAGCAAAGGTGCCTCATAGACAGGGAGCGAGGTGGAGTCCCACCCGCCGGGGAAAGGTTCAGCCGCATGTTCGGACGCGTCAAGCCGCTCGACGCCATTCTCGCGACCGCGGAAAAGAAAGGGCTGCATCGCTCGCTGGGGGCGTTCCAGTTGACCATGCTTGGCGTGGGCGCGGTGATCGGCACCGGTATATTCGTGCTCACCGCCGAAGCCGCGCAGAAGGCGGGGCCGGGCATGATGCTCAGCTTCATCATCGCGGGCGCGGTCTGTGCCGTTGCGGCGCTATGCTATGCCGAGATGAGTTCGATGGTCCCGGTTTCGGGGTCGGCCTACACTTATTCCTATGCGGTGATGGGCGAATTGGTGGCCTGGCTGGTGGGTTGGGCGCTGGTGCTTGAATATGCGGTGGCCGCCGGCGCGGTCGCGGTGGGGTGGTCCGGCTATTTCGTGGGCTTGCTGCGCGAATTCGCTGGGATTGACCTGGGCCACACTTTCACCGCCGGGCCGATCGACGGTGGGCTGTTCAACCTGCCTGCCTTCATCATCTCGATCTTCGTTACCTGGCTGCTGGTGATCGGCACGCGTGAGAGCGCGTTCGTCAACGCCGTGCTGGTGGGGGTGAAGATTATCGCTCTGACCCTGTTTGTGGCTCTCGCCCTGCCGGTGATGAAGAGTGAGAATTTCGAGCCGTTTGCCCCGCTTGGCTTTGGCGGTATTTCAGCGGCGGCCGCTTCGATCTTCTTTGCCTACGTCGGCTTCGACGCTGTTTCGACCGCTGCGGAGGAAACTCGCAATCCGCAGCGCAACATGCCGATCGGCCTGATCGGATCGTTGACGATCTGCACGGTGTTTTATCTGCTGGTGGCCGCCGGGGTGATCGGCAGCGTGGGGGCGCAGCCGCTTTATGACGCGTCCGGAGCAGGCATTGCGCCCGGCACCAAGGAACTGACCGCTGCCTGCGCCGCCCAGGCGAAGGAAGTGGTAGTCTGCTCGCGCGAGGCGCTGGCCTGGACCCTGCGCGAGATTGGCTGGACGCAGATCGGCAATCTGGTCGGCCTTGCGGCCGGTCTGGCGCTACCGTCGGTCATCCTGATGATGATGTTCGGGCAAACCCGGATCTTCTTCGTGATGAGCCGCGACGGGTTGTTGCCCGAAAAGTTGAGCACGGTTCATCCCAAGTACCGGACTCCGCACGTGGTGACGATCATTACGGGGGCGTTCGTGGCCCTTTTCGCGGCTCTGTTCCCGGTGGGGGCGTTGGCCGACATTTCCAATTCCGGCACTTTGTTCGCCTTCGCAACGGTGGCTTTTGCGGTGCTGGTGCTGCGCCGCACCGATCCGAAGCGTCACCGGCCGTTTCGGACGCCGGCGGTGGCGATCGTTGCGCCGTTGGCCATTGCCGGTTGCGTCTACCTGTTCTTCAGCCTGTCGGGTTACACGTTGGCGCTGTTCTTCGGCTGGGCGGTCGTTGGCCTGATCATCTACTTTGGATACAGCCGCAAGCGCAGCCATGTTGGCCGCGGGATCGTGGATGTGCATGAGGACGATGCCGATATGCCGCCGCAGCCGGTGCCGCCCCTGCCGGGGGTGCACACTCCGGGCGGGAAGGACGCATAACCGGCGGCGGACCGACCCTAGGCTTTCTGGCGGACTTCGCTGATCCTACCGTCCCGCACGGACAGTATCGGGTCGTTGGTCAGGGCACGTGCGATGGCAACGCGCTGGCGTTCGCCGGGTTCGACCTCCCGCTTGGTAACCACGCCATCGATCAGGGCGCGAACCACGAGTTGGTCCTTGCGCGCGGCAGCGGTGGCTTCGGCGGAACCGGCGGCATCCGCGTTGGCAACGGCCTGATCGCGGGCGACCTTGGTTACCCAGCCCTGGCGGAACAGGGTGGAAGTGCGGTGTTCGGTCTGTTCGGCAGCTCGCCGCTGGGCCGCTGCCTGCGCCAGAATGTAGCAACGGCAACTGCCAGCAGGCGTTGCATTATTTGGCTGTCCTGCCCTGTAGAAGGAACCTAGCTCTCCAATGCTGGGCTAACCAGCCGAGCGTGCGGTTGGAGCGGGATGTTTCCAGTTCAGACTGCCTCCAGGGCGTATCCGGCGGAACGGATGGTGCGGACAGGGT
>CAZVHM010000157.1:0-2417 GCA_964627175.1 uncultured Novosphingobium sp.
GGCTTTGTCGACTGGAAGACCCACGCCAAGGTCTCCATGGTCGTGCGGCGCGAGGACGGGGGCTATCGCACCTATTGCCACTTCGGCACCGGCAATTACCATCCGGTGACCGCGCGGATTTATACCGACCTCTCGTTCTTCACCGCCGATCCCAAGGCCGGGCGCGATGTGGGGCAATTGTTCAATTTCATCACCGGCTATGTCGAACCGCAGCAGACCGATTTTCTGGCGATTTCCCCGGTTTCGCTGCGCCGCAAGCTCTATGATTGCATCGCCGCCGAGATCGAACAAGCCCGCGCCGGCCGCCCGGCCACGATCTGGGCCAAGCTCAACGCTCTGACCGACGAGGAACTGATCGACCGGCTCTATGCAGCCAGCCAGGCCGGGGTGCACATCAGCCTGGTAGTGCGCGGGATTTGTTGCCTGCGGCCGGGCCTGCCCGGCGTTTCCGACAACATCGCCGTCAAGTCGATCATTGGCCGGTTTCTGGAACACAGTCGCATCTGGGCCTTTGGCAATGGCGCAGAATTGCCGGGCCGCAAGGCGCTGGTGTTCATCTCCTCGGCCGACGGGATGGGCCGGAATCTGGACCGGCGGGTGGAAGTGCTGGTGCCGATCCGCAACAAGACTGTGCATGATCAGGTGCTCGATCAGGTGATGCTGGCCAATCTGCTGGATACCGAACAATCCTGGGTACTCGGCCCGGATGGCACGTATCGGCGGCTCGATCCGGGGCCAAAACCGTTCAACCTCCACAAGTATTTCATGACCAACCCCTCGCTTTCCGGGCGCGGGGCTGCTTTGGCCAGCGGCCGCAAGGTGCCCAAGCTCGCGCTGAGGCGTGGGGGCGGGCGATAGGGGGATGCATGGGCCTGACAGGGCATGATCGCGCCGTAGCGTCCGGCGAGGGCGAGCGCGCGATCATTGATATCGGTTCGAACACGGTTCGGCTGGTGATCTATGGCGGGCCGCTGCGTGCGCCGGCCGTGCTGTTCAACGAAAAGGTTACCGCGCGGCTGGGCAAGGGCGTGGCCGAAACCGGCTGCCTTGCCCCCAAGGCCGCGGCTGCGGCGCTGGCAGCGCTGGCCCGCTATCGCGCCCTGCTGGACCTGCGCGGGGTGACCGATGTGCAGGTCGTGGCCACGGCTGCCGTGCGCGATGCGGCCGATGGGGCCGCCTTCCTGGAACGGGTCCGGGCATTGGGTTTCGCCCCCCGCCTGCTTTCGGGCGAGGAGGAGGCCGTGACCAGCGCCACCGGCGTGATCGGCGCTTTTCCGCAGGCGCGCGGCGTGGTGGCCGATCTGGGCGGCGGCAGCCTTGAGCTGGTGGACGTGGGCGGCGGGGAGTGCCGTCACGGCGTCAGTCTGCCGCTTGGCACGCTGCGTCTGCCCGCGTTGGCAGGAGAAAACCTGGAAACCGTGGTGCGCGGCTTGCTGGCCAAGGCCGGATGGAGCCCGCCGAAAAGCGGAGCCACGCTCTATCTGGTGGGCGGTTCGCTGCGCCAGATTGCCCGCCATGCCCTGTTTCAGGGCCAGTCGCCGACTGACGATCCCCACGGGCTGGACCTTTCGGCCAAGTCGGCCAGTGCGGCGGTGCGGGCGGTGATCGCCAGCAAGCCCGAAGCGCTGGCCGCCATTCCCGGCCTGTCGGCCTCGCGTCTGGCCAGCATGCCCGATGCCGCCGCGCTTCTGCTGGCGCTGGTGCGGGTGATGGGCCCGGAACGGGTGGTGTTTTCGTCATGGGGCCTGCGCGAGGGGCTGCTGCACGCGGCCTTGCCGGCACCGGTTCGCCAACAGGATCCGCTGCTGGCCGCGGCGGCCGCGCATGCGGCCCGGCATGGGGCAAACCCGGCGGTTGCCGGCGATATGGCGCGCTGGGCGGCGCCTGCCGCAGGGCGGGACGGCGGGCCTTGTGATCCGGCGCTCGAGCGCCTGCGGCTTGCGGCCACGCTGATGGGCCTGGCGCTGGCCAATCTGGAGCCGAACCTGCGGGCCGATCTGGGCGTGGTCTGGGCGCTGCGCAAGCGCTGGATCGGGGTGACCAGCCGTGAGCGCGCAATGCTGGCCGCCAGCCTCATGGCGGGTGGTGGGCGCATGGATATGTCGCCGGCGTGGAAGGCGCTGGCTGCAGGGCAGGATCTGGCCGAGGCGCAAGGCTGGGGCCTTGCCACGCGCTTGTGCCGCCGCCTCACGGGGGCGACTGCTGCCGGATTGGCCGCAACTACGCTGCGCCGCGAGGGCGAAATGCTGATCCTTTCCGCCAGCCCCAAGGGCGCGGCGCTGATCAATGAAGCGGCGCGGCGCGATCTCAAGGCGCTGGCAGCGCATCTGGGCCTGAAGGCGGAAGTGCGGCTGGCTGAAGGGGCCTAGGCCGTGAACCCATAAATCCGGGCGATCATGGATCGCTTTCTTCTATCG
>CAZVHM010000158.1:0-2398 GCA_964627175.1 uncultured Novosphingobium sp.
TGCGCGCCCGCTGGCGGACAATGGCATCGGCATCCTTTTCGAACTGGGCTTCCTGTGCGTCCTTGAGCGACAGGAACAGCATCGGATCGCCACCGGACGATACCATCCGGCTGGTCAGCCCGACAATGCGATAGGTATTCCGGCGCACTTTCACCTGATCGCCGATGGCAAAGCCGGTCTTCACGTCGGCCACGGCCTCGTAATGGCCCTGAACGATCCGGCGCCCGGCCATCAGATGGGGCGGCTGTCCCGGCTCACCCGGCTGGGCGACTTCCGCGCCCACTACCATGACCCGCACTTCCTTGCCCTGATGCGCGATCTGCATGGTCAGATAGGTAACGCCCGCCGCGCGATCGACACCCGCCATCGCCCGGATGGGACGCTCGGTATCCTCGTTCAGGCTGGAAGGCTCGGCATAGGGGCCCAGCGTATTCTTCTGTACCACCCACAGATCGGCCCCGCTGTTGTCAAGCAGAGCCTCGGCATCGTCGATCATGCCGCGATAGACCCCGGCCATCGACAGGGTGACGCCGATCAGCAGGCCGAGTCCCACGCCGGTAAGCACGAACTTTCCCCAGCCATGGAGGATGTCGCGGCCGGCAAGGCTGATCATGACAGCTTGTCCACCACCGTGATGCGGCTTGATGCCGTGAGCGGCCGGGCGCTGTGCAGGATGACCTGATCACCCCTGGCGAGACCATCCAGTACCTGAATCCACCCGTCGGCATCTTCCGCGCCGAGCTTCAGGGTAACGAATTCCAGATCACCGTCACGCAAGGCCCACACGCCGACCTCACTACCGATGCGGTGCACGGCAGCATTGGGCACAGCGAGCGTACGGCTCCGCGCGGGCAGGCTTACAGTAACTTCGGCGAGTTCCCCGATGGGGGGAAGCGCCGCGCCCGCATCGAAGCTGACTTTGGCCAGCACTTCTTCGGTCACGGCATCGGCAACTGGCTCCACCCGCAGGATGGAGCCGCGCAACGGGGTTTCGATCCGCGAACGCAGGATGATACGGGCCAGAAGACCGGCCACAATGCCGCCTGCGCGGGTCTGGTCAAATCGCGCATTGATCCAGAGCTGCGCCGGGTCGACGATTTCCACGACGGCTTGCCCGGCTACCACGGTTGTCCCCGGCTCGGCCAGACGGCGCACGACCAGCCCGGCCTTGGGCGCGACGAGGCGCAAATTGGCTTTCTGCTCCTGCAGAGCGGCACGCTCCGCCCCGGTCCGGCCACGGTCCTGGGTGGCGGCCGCGCGGTTGGCCTCGGCCGCCGACAGCCCGGCTTGGGCTGCTGCCAGCGCCTGGCGGCGCTGATCGAGCGCCGCTCTGGTCAGCCAGCCGCCCCGGAACAGTTCTTCCCCGCGCGCTGCTTCGCTGCGGGCCAGGGCAAGGCGCGCGCTGGCATCGGCCACCTGCGAGGCCGCCGCCTGCTCCAGCGCGGCAGAGCGACCGGCATTGCCCGACGCGGCGGCGATGCGCTGGTCGAGATCGATCGGATCGATCACGGCCAGAAGCTGCCCGGCTTCCACCCGGTCGCCCACGTCAACGGCAAGGCTGGCGACGCGCCCCGGCGCGGTCGGACCGATCCGGTGCGTATAGCGCGCTTCCACCGTGCCAATCCCGAACAGGGCTGGCGTGATCGCGCGTTCCTCGATCCTGGCTACCGTCACCTTCACCGGCGCCAGCGGGCCGGAGCGGACGGCAACAAAGCCCAGCAGGATCGCCAATGTGGCAAGTACGGCCAGCAGCAGCAGGGCACGGCGGCTTTGCGGGAGGGCTATGCGCATGACGAGGCTCCGAGACTCTCCCGGAACAAGCCGAACAAGCGACGGGCCAGGACCGGCATGGCCGAAAAATTGTCGACCGCGAGACCTTGCATGACCATGCCTTGCACCATGGCGAGGAACAGCACGGTCGCGGCTTCGACATCGGTGGCGTCCGCAATAGCGCCTGCCTCGCGGGCCGCCTGAAGTTCGCGGGTTACCCTGGCCCGGTATCCTGCCATCAGCTGGCGGGCGATGACCTTGGTCGGGGTTTCGCCGGCGCGCTGCAGTTCGCCGAACAGAATGCGTGGCACGCCCGGCTGCTCGATGACGAAATCGACATGGGCGGCCAACATCGCCTCCAACCGGGCGAGCGGTGGGCTTTCCGGCAGAAGATCGAAGCGGTGGTTGAGTTCAGCCGAAGTCCATTCGAGCACAGCGGTCCAGATCGCCATCTTGTCAGGAAAATGGCGGAACAGCGCGCCCTGTGACACGCCCATGGCTGCGGCGATCTGCCCGGTGGTCATCACGGCCGGATCGTGGGTTGCTGCCAGCTCAATCACGGTCGCCACGGCTTCGGCCCGGCGCAGGTCGGCGGAGAGATAGGGACGGTTCATGACCATACCCTGCC
>CAZVHM010000159.1:0-2378 GCA_964627175.1 uncultured Novosphingobium sp.
GCGGGCTGGACCGGGCGAGCATGGCCGAGCGGTCGCTCGCCCGGCTGGTGCCCGCGCCATTTGCGGCGCAGGCTTGGCTTGCCAAGACGCGCAGCGCGATCGAGGCAGAAGATTATGATGCGGCAAGCGAGCTCGCCCGGCGCGCGGTGCGTGCTGCGCCGGTGGAGCCGGATGCCACCGCGCTGCTGGGCGCGGCGCGGCTGGGAAGCGGTGATGCGGCTGCGGCGGACCGGGCGTTTCTGGTTGCCGGGCAGTTGGGGTGGCGCGCGCCCCTGACCCAGGTATACTGGATGCAGCAGGCCGCCGCCGTGGGCGATTACCGGGTCGCCGCGATGCGGGCAGATGCATTGTTCCGGCAGCATCCGGCGCTGGTGGGCAGTGCGCTGGTTGCCCCGTTCGAGCGGGATGAGGCGGCCAGGGCGGCTTTCATCGGCCTGCTGGCGGCGCGGCCGAACTGGCTGGAAACCTACCTGAGAAACTTTGAAGGCGTGGCGGCATCGTCCATCCTCGTGCGTGGCGAGCTGACCGACGTGCTTGCCGCGCACACCGGGCCGCTTGGCTGCCGGGCCGTGGGCGCACTGGTTGCCCAGCTGATCGATGCGGGGGCCATTCTTGAGGCCGACCGGTTGTGGCGCAGGCATTGCCCTGAGCAGGCCGGATCGCTGATCGGAGATGGCGCATTCCGCACACTGGCGGTTCATCAGCCTAACAGCCCGTTTGACTGGGCGGTTACTGGCGACAGCGATGTCGGTCTGAGCTTGGCAGATGGCCCGCGGGCCGGCGAGCGGCAAGTCGTGCTGGTGAGTAGCGCTACCTTTCCGCGCCGGGTGCTTGCCCGTCTCGTGCCGCTGCCGCCCGGCCAATACAGGATTTCCTGGAAGGCCTCCGATGCGGATGGGCGCGACAGCGATCGGATCCTCGTTGCCCTTTCATGCCGCGCGGATGGCGCCGATTGGGCGCAAACCAGTTTCGACCCGGTCACCCGGCGGGCGTTTGCGAATTTCACGGTCGATGGGGCATGCGCTGCCCGATGGCTCGGTCTGGGGGTTCGTCCCGGCTCCGCCGAGGTCCGCCTTGGCGAGGTGGCGATCAACCCCGCCTAGTCTGCCGCAGGTCGCAGCCCTCTGGGCTTGAGGAAAGCGGCGGGATTACCCGAATATACCCCGTCTGCCTGCGCTTTGCCGAACAGGGCCCCGCGCGCGGCAAGCACCGAACGGTCGTCCATGACTGCTCCGGGGCCGACGAACGCTTCTGCGGCCACCCAGCAATCATCGCCAATGGTCACCGGCCGCAGCACGAGCTGGAAATGCGGATCGCTGATGTCGTGGCTGCTGGCGCAGATGTGAGCGCGCTGAGAAATGACTGTGCGCCGGCCGATCCGGATCGCGCCCTGGTTGTAAAGCCGTGCCCCCGGCCCGATCAGGGCCTGTTCGCCCACGGTGAGGTTGCCGGGATGCCAGATGTTGGCGCTGCCGTGAATCCGTGCGCCCTTGCCGATGCGCGCGCCGAACAGGATCAGCACGCGCCGGCGCCAGCGATGCATCGGCGGCGGGGTGAACCGGGCGAGCAGCAGCCAGCCGCACATCCACCACACCCGGAACAGGCGATTGGCGAGGGTGAAGCTGGCGCCGCCTTCCAGCGGACGGGCCTTTTGGGCATCCAGTGGGGTCATGACCGGGCGCTTTCCTTTTCCCGCGCGGCGGCGATCGCCTCGCTATAGACGCTGACCCAGCTTTCGGACACCGCGCGCGAAGAAAAGGTGGTATTGGCAAGGGTAAGGGCCGCGTCGGCCATCTGTCTCCACGTCTGGGCATCCAGCGTCAGCGCATGGCTGATGGCATCCGCGATGGCCTCGCTGGAATAGCAGCATTCGAGCGAGGCTCCGGCGGCGAAACCTTCCGGCAGGTTGCACTGCGCGGTCATGATGCTGGGCACGCCGCGCGCCCAGGCTTCCAGTATCGCCATCGGCAGGCCTTCGCTGTGCGAGGGGAGGACGGCAAACCGGGCGCTGTCAAGCAGGCGGTCCTTGGCGTCGCCGAAGACCGGGCCGATAAACGAGACCGACCCATCGCCGCGGGCGATCGCTGCCTGCAGATCGTCTATCGCCTGCTGGTCTCCCCAGCCGGCAATGGCCAGGGTTGCTTCGGGCGGGCGCGCGGCAACCATCCAGGCTTCGACAAGGGCCACCAGGTTTTTCTTGGCGTGAATGCGGCCTATGTAGACCAGCCGAGGTGCTGGCATGGCTTCTGTTGCCCGTGCCTGCGGGGCCGGCCCGGCGTTGGGGATCACGTGGGTGTGCCGCCGGCCGCTTTCGCGGGCGATATCTTCCGCTTCGCGGGGGGTGAGGGCGTGAAAGGCCGTGGCGCGCTGCCAGCTGC
>CAZVHM010000160.1:0-2378 GCA_964627175.1 uncultured Novosphingobium sp.
GCAGCTGGCAGCGCGCCACGGCCTTTCACGCCCTCACCCCCCGCGAAGCGGAAGACATCGCCCGCGAAAGCGGCCGGCGGCACACCCACGTGATCCCCAATGCCGGGCCGCCCCCATGCGCGCGCAAAACAGAAGACATACCGGGGCCGCGGCTGGTCTACATAGGCCGCATTCACGCCAAGAAAAACCTGATGGCCCTTGTCGAAGCGTGGATGGTTGCCGCGCGCCCGCCCGAAGCCACCCTGGCCATTGCCGGCTGGGGAGACCAGCAGGCGATAGACGATCTCCAGGCAGCGATCGCCCGCGGCGATGAATCGGTCTCGTTTATCGGCCCGGTCTTCGGCGACGCCAAGGACCGCCTGCTTGACAGCGCCCGGTTTGCCGTTCTCCCCTCGTACAGCGAAGGCCTGCCGATGGCGATACTGGAAGCATGGGCGCGCGGCGTGCCCAGCATCATGACCGAGCAGTGCAACCTGCCGGAAGGTTTCGCCGCCGGGGCCGCGCTCGAATGTGGCTATTCCAGCCAGGCGATCGCACAGGCCATCAGCGGTGCCCTGGCGCTGGATGCCCAGACGTGGCGGCAGATGGCCAACGCGGCTCTCACCCTGGCCGACACCACCTTCTCTTCGCACGCGGTGTCCGAAAGCTGGATCAGCGTCTATAGCAAGACGATCGCAGCCGCGCGGAAGGAGGAAATCGCCCGGCCATGACCCCACTGGATGCCCGTCAGGCCCGCCCGCTGGAAGGCGGCGCCAGCTTCACGCTCGCCAATCGCCTGTTTCGAGTGTGGTGGATGTGCACCTGGCTGCTGCTCGCCCGGTTCACCCCGCCGCCGATGCATCGCTGGCGCCGGCGCGTGCTGATCCTGTTCGGCGCGCGCATCGGCAAGGGCGCACGGATTCACGGCAGCGCCAACATCTGGCATCCCGGCAACCTCACCGTGGGCGAACAGGCCCTGATCGGGCCGGGGGCACGGCTTTACAACCAGGGCGCGATCCGGATCGGCCGGCGCACAGTCATTTCTCAGCGCGCTCACATCTGCGCCAGCAGCCACGACATCAGCGATCCGCATTTCCAGCTCGTGCTGCGGCCGGTGACCATTGGCGATGATTGCTGGGTGGCCGCAGAAGCGTTCGTCGGGCCCGGAGCGGTCATGGAGGACCGTTCGGTGCTTGCCGCGCGCGGGGCCCTGTTCGGCAAAGCGCAGGCGGACGGGGTATATTCGGGCAACCCCGCCGCTTTCCTCAAGCCCAGAGGGCTGCGAACTGCGGCAGACTAGGCAGGGTCGATCGCCACCTCGCCCAGGCGGACCTCATCGGAACCCGGGCGAACCCCCAGGCCGAGCCATCGGGCTGCGCATGCTCCATCGACCGCGAAAGTCGCGAAGGCCCGCCGGGTGACCGGGTCGAAGCTGGCTTGCGCCCAATCGGCGCCATCCGCACGGCACGAAAGGGCAACGACGATCCGGTCGCTGTCGCGCCCATCCGCCCCGGTGGCCTTCCAGGAAATCCGGTATTGGCCGGGCGGCAGCGGCACCAGACGGGCAAGCACCCGGCGCGGAAAGGTCGCGCTGCTCACCAGCACGACTTGCCGTTCGCCGGCCCGCGGGCCATCGGCCAGGCTCAGGCTGACATCGCTGTCGCCAGTTACAGCCCAGTCAAACGGACTATTCGGCTGGTGAACCGCCAGTGTGCGGAATGCGCCATCCCCAATCAGCGATCCGGCCTGCTCGGGGCAATGCCTGCGCCACAGCCGGTCGGCCTCAAGAATGGCCCCCGCATCGATCAGCTGGGCAACCAGTGCGCCCACGGCCCGGCAGCCAAGCGGCCCGGTGTGCGCGGCAAGCACGTCGGTCAGCTCGCCACGCACGAGGATGGACGATGCCGCCACGCCTTCAAAGTTTCTCAGGTAGGTTTCCAGCCAGTTCGGTTGCGCCGCCAGAAGGCCGATGAAGGCCGCCCTGGCCGCCTCATCCCGCTCGAACGGGGCAACCAGCGCACTGCTCACCAGTGCAGGATTCTGCCGGAACAACGCATCTGCCCGCATGGCGGCAACCCGGTAATCGCCCACGGCGGCGGCCTGCTGCATCCAGTACACCTGGGTCAGGGGCGCGCGCCACCCCAACTGCCCGGCAACCAGGAACGCCCGTTCCGCCGCAGCCGCATCACCGCTGCCCAGCCGCGCGCCGCCGAGCAGCGCGGTGGCATCTGGCTCCACCGGCGCAGCACGCACCGCACGCCGGGCAAGCTCGCTTGCCGCATCATAATCTCCGGCTTCGATCGCCCTTCGCGTCTTGGCAAGCCAAGCCTGCGCAGCAAATGGAGCGGGCACCAGCCGGGCGAGCGACCGCTCGGCCATGCTCGCCCGGTCCAGCCCGC
>CAZVHM010000161.1:0-2160 GCA_964627175.1 uncultured Novosphingobium sp.
AGATCCAGATCAAGATGGCCCAGGGCGCCAAGCCCGGCGAAGGCGGCCAGCTGCCGGGTGACAAGGTCGACAAGACCATCGGCAAGACCCGCCACTCCACCCCCGGCGTTGGCCTGATCAGCCCGCCGCCGCACCACGACATCTATTCGATCGAAGATCTCGCCCAGCTCATTCACGATCTCAAGAACGTGAACACCGGAGCGCGGATCTCGGTCAAGCTGGTCTCCGAAGTGGGCGTGGGCACGGTCGCTGCGGGCGTTTCCAAGGCCCGTGCCGACCATGTGACGATCTCCGGCTATGAAGGTGGCACCGGCGCTTCGCCGCTGACCAGCCTTACCCACGCCGGCAGCCCGTGGGAAATCGGCCTGGCCGAAACCCAGCAGACCCTGCTGCTCAACAACCTGCGCAGCCGCATCTGCGTGCAGGCCGATGGCGGCCTGCGCACTGGCCGCGACGTGGCCGTGGCCGCGCTGCTGGGTGCCGACGAGTTCGGCTTCGCCACCGCGCCGCTGATCGCCTCGGGCTGCATCATGATGCGCAAGTGCCACCTCAACACCTGCCCGGTGGGCGTTGCCACGCAGGATCCCGTCCTGCGCGCCCGCTTCACCGGCCAGCCGGAACACGTGATCAACTACTTCTTCTTCGTTGCCGAAGAGCTGCGGGCGATCATGGCCGAAATGGGCTTCCGCACGGTGGAAGAGATGGTCGGCCGGGTTGACCGGCTCGATACCCGCAAGGCGCTCCACCACTGGAAGGCTCATGGGGTGGATCTCTCGAAGCTGCTCCACCAGGTTGATCCGGTTCCCGGCACCACCCTCAACTGGAGCGGGACGCAGGATCACGGCCTTGAAAACGCGCTCGACAACGATCTGATCGCCGCCGCCAAGGACGCGCTGGACAACAAGACTCCGGTGCGGATCGAACGCAAGGTGATCAACGTCAATCGCACGGTCGGTGCCATGCTGTCGGGCGAAGTCGCCCGCCGGTATGGCCACGCCGGCCTGCCCGACAACACGATCGCCATCACCCTCACCGGGGTTGCCGGCCAGTCGTTCGGCGCCTTCCTCGCTCACGGCGTCACGCTCGACCTCGTTGGCGATGGCAACGACTATGTCGGCAAGGGCCTGTCGGGCGGCCGCGTCATCGTGCGCCCGCCGGCCAACGTGAAGCGCAACCCGGCCGAGAACATCATCGTCGGCAACACCGTGCTTTACGGCGCGATCGCCGGCGAGGCGTTCTTCAACGGCGTGGCTGGCGAACGCTTTGCGGTGCGCAATTCCGGCGCGGTTGCGGTGGTTGAAGGCACCGGCGATCATGGCTGCGAATACATGACCGGCGGCACAGTGCTGGTGCTCGGCAAGACCGGGCGCAACTTCGCCGCGGGCATGTCGGGCGGCGTTGCCTACGTCTATGACGAGGAAGGCAATTTCGCCCAGCTCTGCAACCTTGCTCAGGTCGATCTGCTGCCCGTCTCGGCAGAGCGCGACGAGGAGCATGGCGCTGGCCGGCCGCAGCAGCGGACCAATGGCCCGTCCGATCCGGGCATGGGCGACATGCTGCGCCACGACGCCGATCGCATCCGCGTGCTGCTCGAACGGCACCACCTCTACACCGGCAGTCAGCGCGCCCGCGCCCTGCTGGACAACTTCGATGCTTCGCTCTCGAAGTTCGTCAAGGTGATGCCGCGCGATTATGCACGTGCGCTCCAGCAACTCGAGGCCGAGCGGCGCGCTGCCGCCTCGGTGGCGGCTGAATAAGGTAGGGACCGTCGAACATGGGTAAGGAAACCGGCTTCCTCGAGCTCGACCGCAAGGACCGCGGCTATGCGGACCCCAAGGAGCGCCTGAAGCACTACAAGGAATTCGTCATCCCGCATGCCGAGGGAGACCTGCGTGCGCAGGCCTCTCGCTGCATGAATTGCGGGATTCCCTATTGTCACAATGGCTGTCCGGTGAACAACCTGATCCCGGACTGGAACCACCTGGTCTATGAGGCGGACTGGAAGAACGCGCTCGAAACGCTGCATTCCACCAACAACTTCCCCGAGTTCACCGGCCGCATCTGCCCCGCCCCGTGCGAAGCCAGCTGCACCCTGAACATCGTCGACCAGCCGGTGACCATCAAGTCGATCGAATGCGCGATCGTCGACAAGGGCTGGGA
>CAZVHM010000162.1:0-1869 GCA_964627175.1 uncultured Novosphingobium sp.
CGTGGTAGCAATCCTGCACTTCCACGTCGGCCTGGGTGAAGAAGCGGAAGATCTGCGTCAACAGGTTGCGCTCATGCTCGCTGATCTTCTGCGCCCAGTCGCGGCAATCCTCGCCCAGCGGCACTTCTTCCGGCATCCAGTGCACCTGCTGCTGGCGCTTCCAGAAGTCGTAGGCCCACGGATATTCGAAGGGCTTGTAGGTCTTGCGGGCTTCGAGAAGGGACATGGCGATTCTCCGGGGATCAGCGGATTAATATAGGGTGGCGAGCCGCGCGAACGAAGGGCGCGGCGCGGGCGAAGCTGGGGAAAAGCAGATGGCCTTCGGGGCAGGCTGCCATCTGGCGCCACGCTCTGCCGCAGCCGTTCGCCATGCGGGCAAATGGGCGGCGGCCCGATGGGGGAAGGGGGCGATGCCGGCGGCATCGTGGGCGAGCGGATGAAGCCGGCCCGCGCCGATCGCGGCATGGGGCGCTGCGAAGGGCGCCATCGCCAGTTGCCGCGGGCGAAAAATCAATGAGGTGTGCGGGGCAGGGACCGGCGCGAGGCCGGCCCCTGCCGCGGTGTTTACTTCCAGAAGAAGCCCGGCTTGAGCTTGCGGTCCTTCCGGTTGCGCCACATCTGAATATAAACCCACAGGCCCGAGAAGCTGAAGAAGACCATCGCCAGCCCGGCCAGGGTGAATACGGCCACGCCGACCGGCCCGAAGCTTTCGCCCGAATGGAGATGATGCAGCGTGCCCACCAGGCTCGGCCCGGTGCGCTTGGGGCGGCAGGTCATGGTTTCGGGGCAGACGAAGCCTTCCGGCATGGCCACCGGCGCCGGCGGCGCCTGAACCAGCGGAACGACCTGGCTGAGGAAACCGGTAATGGCGATCCACAGCAGGAAAATGCCGAAAAACACCGTAAGCCAGCGGTGCCACTTGCGCATGATAATGAAGTCCTTGGTTGATACGATCCTGAATCACTAAGCCGCAGCCGGCGCGCGCCGGCAAGCCGCGAAATGTCGCAGGGTGTACAAAAGGCGCATCATGCGTGGCGCTGGGGCCGGCAAGCCGGGCCGGGTGGCGCCTGGGCAGGAGGGAAGGATGCTTCATCGCCGGGGCGCCGAGGCACACCCGCCTGCCATCACTGGCAGGCGAGGCATTCCTCATAGTCGGTCGGGCCGGCCGAGAGTTCGATCTTGGGCGCTTCGGCGGTGTTGTCCGCCTCCACTCCGCCGGCGAACCCGGCCCGCTGCACCGACTTGGAGCGCAGGTAGTAAAGCGACTTGATGCCCTTCTCCCAGGCCTGGAAGTGCAGCATCATCAGATCCCACTTGTCCACGTCGGCCGGGATGTAGAGGTTCAGCGACTGGGCCTGATCGATGAACGGCGTGCGATCGGCCGCGAATTCAAGCAGCCAGCGCTGGTCGATCTCGAAGCTGGTCTTGAACACGGCCTTTTCCTCGGGGCTGAGGAAATCGAGGTGCTGGACCGAGCCGCCATGTTCGAGGATCGAGTTCCACACATTGGTGGAATCCTTCGATTTCTGCTGCAGCAGCTTCTTGAGATAGGGGTTCTCGACCACGAACGAACCCGACAGGGTCTTGTGGGTGTAGATGTTGGCCGGGATCGGCTCGATGCAGGCCGAAGTGCCGCCGCAGATGATGCTGATCGACGCGGTCGGCGCGATCGCCATCTTGCACGAAAACCGCTGCATCATGCCCATGTCGGCCGCATCCGGGCAAGCGCCGCGTTCCTGCGCCAGCACCAGCGAAGCCTCGTCCGCCTTGGCGGCGATGTGCTGGAACATCTTCAGGTTCCACGCCTTGGCCATCGCGCTTTCAAAGGCGATGCCCTTTTGCCCAAGGCTCTCGACCGGGGCCGTATCC
>CAZVHM010000162.1:1879-2093 GCA_964627175.1 uncultured Novosphingobium sp.
GCACGTTGTCGAGGAAGCGCAGCACGTCTTCGATGAAGCGCGGATCCTTGTTCCACTCGTCCCAGGTTTCCAGGTTGAGCGAGGACAGGCAGCATACCGCCGTACGATCGTTGCCGAGGTGGTCGCGCCCGGTGGGCAGGGTAATTTCCGAACAGAGGTTGGAGGTGGAAACCTTCAGTCCCAGATCGCGGTGATGCTTGGGCATCATCCGGTT
>CAZVHM010000163.1:0-2059 GCA_964627175.1 uncultured Novosphingobium sp.
TGCGCCAGGCAC
The DNA here is from genome assembly GCA_964627175.1 of uncultured Novosphingobium sp. GTDB lineage: Bacteria > Pseudomonadota > Alphaproteobacteria > Sphingomonadales > Sphingomonadaceae > Novosphingobium. The sequence continues at coordinate 13 of CAZVHM010000163.1, forward strand.
CACTTGGCCATGATCGAGCCGCCGCGCGAGACGATCCCGGTCACGCGCTTGGCGGTCAGCGGGATATAAGGCAGGCGCACCCCGGCGTGGATGGTGAAATAGTCCACGCCCTGTTCGGCCTGTTCGATCAGCGTGTCGCGGAACACTTCCCAGGTCAGGTCTTCGGCAATGCCGCCCACCTTTTCCAGCGCCTGGTAGATCGGCACGGTGCCGATCGGCACGGGGCTGTTGCGGATGATCCATTCGCGCGTGTCGTGAATGTTGCGCCCGGTCGAAAGGTCCATCACCGTGTCCGCGCCCCAGCGGATCGACCAGACCATCTTGTCAACTTCGCTGGCCACGTCCGATGCCACGGCGGAATTGCCGATGTTGGCATTGATCTTGACCAGGAAATTGCGGCCGATCGCCATCGGCTCGGATTCCGGGTGGTTGATGTTGCTGGGAATGATCGCCCGGCCGCGCGCCACTTCGTCGCGCACGAATTCGGCCGTCACGTGATCGGGGATGCTGGCGCCCCAATCCTGCCCGTCGCGCGCCAAGGCTTCCTTCAGCGCGGCGCGGCCAAGGTTTTCGCGGATGGCGACATATTCCATTTCCGGCGTGATGATGCCGCGGCGGGCATAGTGCATCTGGCTGACGTTCTGCCCCGCCTTGGCGCGCAGCGGCCGCTTCACCACGTTGGGGAACGGCGGCACCCCGCCCGAACGATCCGGGCCAAGCTGGCCGTTGTCTTCCGGCTTGATCGCCCGGCCTTCGTATTCCTCCACATCGCCGCGGCCCAGAATCCATTCGCGGCGCAGGGCCGGCAGGCCGGCCGCGATGTCGATCGTGACCTTGGGATCGGTATAGGGGCCGGAGGTGTCATAAACCCGCACCGGCAGCTCGCCCGAGCCGGGCTCCAGCCGGATTTCGCGCATGGCAACGCGCACGCCGGGAATCGACGGGCTTTCCACGTGGATCTTGGCAGAGCCGCGGATCGGCCCGGTGGTCACGCCGATTTCCAGCTTTGAATTGATGTCGGCCATGAGCGCTCCTTGGGTGGGGCGGCAAGAGAGCATGGCGGCGCATGGACCGGTGCCCTTCCCTCCGCCCGTGCTAACGGGTTCAGGTTCAACGGGTCGGGCGGTGCCATCCGCCCCTCTCAGCGCAGGCGCGCTCCCCGGGGATGGGCGGTTCTTACCTGTGCCGGCCGGGGCTGGCAAGCACGCGCTCTTGCCCCGGCGCGCCAATCTCGGCACGGCAGGGCCATGGACGAAGTGCCTTCCTGCTTCCGCACGCCTGCCGCCAGCACGCAGATCGCGCTTGTGGCGCAGAGCTTCCGCCGCCTGCTGGGCCGCGATCTGGTGCCGGAAAGCACCGATCTCGTGGCCGCGCTGTGGCAAGCGCCCGCGGTGATCGTAGCCCACGGCACCGAGGCCGATCCGCTGTTCTTCTTCGGCAACCGCGCCGCCCTTGCCCGCTTCGCCTGCCCGGTGGAACGGTTCGTGGGCATGCCTTCGCGCCTTTCGGCCGAAGCGCCGGAAAGGGCCGAGCGGCAAGCCCTGCTCGACCGGGTGGCCAGCCACGGCTTCATTGCCGATTATGCCGGGGTGCGGGTGGCCGCCAACGGAGAACGCTTCCGCATCGAACAGGCGGTGGTGTGGAACCTGGTCGATGCGGCCGGCGCGCTCCACGGCCAGGCCGCCACCTTCACCCGGTGGGCCCCGCTCTGAACCGAAGGGCGGTTGCGCTTGGCCGCGCCCCCTGTAGGGTAAAGGGCTGATGCAGGACAGACAGGATGCAGATATCGCCGTGCTGGGCGGCGGGCTGGCCGGGGGGCTGATCGCGCTGGCGCTGGCCAGCCGGCGCCCCGATCTGTCCATCGTGGTGCTCGAACAGGATGACCGGCTGGGCGGCAACCATGTCTGGTCCTATTTCGCCACCGATCTTTCCGATGCCGGCAATGCCCTGGCCGAACCGCTGATCGCCGCGCGCTGGGATGGCTATGCGGTGCGCTTTCCGGGCCTGTCGCGCGAACTGTCCAGCCCCTACCGCTCGATCACCAGCG
>CAZVHM010000164.1:0-2025 GCA_964627175.1 uncultured Novosphingobium sp.
GGGCATGGCCTCTTCCATCGACAGCGGCTTGGCGCCCGCCGCCTCTCGCGCCTTCTTCGTCAGATACTGGGGCGTGCGGATGCCGGCGACGACGTCCTCGCCCTGGGCGTTGACCAGCCATTCGCCGTAATAGGCCTTTTCGCCCGTGGCCGGATCGCGGGTGAAGGCAACGCCCGTGGCCGAAGTATCGCCCATGTTGCCGAACACCATCGCCTGGACGTTGACCGCGGTGCCCCAATCGCCTGGAATGTCATTCAGGCGGCGATAGACCTTGGCGCGATCTGAATCCCACGAATCGAACACTGCCGAGATCGCGCCCCAGAGCTGCTCGGTCACGTCTTGCGGGAATGGGCGGCCAAGTTCGCGTTCGACGATCTGCTTGTATTCGGCCACCAGCACTTGCCAGTGCTCTGCACCCAGTTCGACATCGGCGTAGAAGCCATTGTCTTCCTTGGCGATTTCCAAGGCGTCTTCGAACAGGTGATGGTCGATCCCCAGCACCACGTCGGAATACATCTGGATGAAGCGGCGATAGGAATCCCACGCAAAGCGATCGTCGCCCGAAATTGCGGCCAGGCCCTGCACGGTCTGGTCGTTGAGGCCAAGGTTGAGCACGGTGTCCATCATGCCCGGCATCGAAACGCGCGCGCCCGAACGAACCGACACCAGCAGCGGATCGGCCGCATCGCCAAACTTCTTGCCCACGGCCTGTTCGATGTGGCCGAGCGCCGCCTGCACGCCGGCGCGCAGTTCGTCGGAGAAATTGGCGCCTTCGGCAAGATAGCGGACGCATTCCTCGGTCGTGATCGTGAAGCCCGGCGGCACCGGCAGGCCGATCCCGGCCATTTCGGCAAGGTTGGCGCCCTTGCCGCCGACCACGGTCTTGTCGCGGCTGCGCGGATCTTCGTGGCGGACGCCGCCGCCGAACGTGAATACGTATGCGCTCATCGTCAAATCTCCACCCCGGCTTGGGCTGCGAGGCTGCTGTTCAGCCTTCGATACGGGAAAAATCGGCTACGTGTTGCACTGCATCACGGAAACGTGCGAGCAAATCAAGCCGGAAAGAACGCTTGTTCGCATCCGCGTCATTTACCGTGACATCATCGAAGAAGGCATCGATCGGCCCGCGAAGGTCGGCGAGCGCGGCCATGGCTCCAGCGAAATCCTCGGCCGCCACGGCAGAGCGGGCGGCAGGTTCGGCCGCATCGAGTGCAGCGACCAGCGCGGCTTCAGCTGGCTCCTTGGCGTAATCCGCCGCGTGCAGCAGTTCCATCCGCGCGGCATTGGCGGCGGCAACATCGGGATCATCGGCCAGGGCCAGGGGATCTTCCTCACCCGTGCGGGGAATGCGGCTTTCCAGCCCGCGCCAGTCCTCCTTTTTCAGGATGTTCGCGGCGCGCTTGTATCCAGCCAGCAGGTTAGCGCCGTCGTCGGTCTGCACGAAGGCCTGAAGCGCGTGAACACGGGCGAGCAGGCGAACCAGATCATCCTCGCCGCCGAGCGCGAACACCGCGTCGATCAAGTCGTGGCGGACGCCGGCTTCCTTTTGCTGGACCTTGAGCCGGTCAGCAAAGAAGGCGACAATTTCGTCGCGAGCGATCTTAAAGCGCTCCGCTTTATTGGAATTGTCCTGCGCCAACTCAGCCATCGAGGCCACCTCTGCCCTAAGACCTTCCAGTCCAAACTCTGTTTCAAGAGCAGGATCGGTACGATTAAGTCGGGCAATGCGAGCATTAACTGCGTCCACATCTAAGCCTTCGAATGACATGGACCACAGCGCATATGTAATGACGTTCCGCAGCGAAATGCGGACGGCATTCCTTTCAATTAACGATACTACACCAAGCGCAGCACGACGGAGCGCGAACGGATCCTTAGAACCCGTTGGAGGCATATCCTCGAAGAAGAACCAGCACAGCGTATCGAGCTTGTCAGCCAGCGCCACCGCCACCGTCACCGGCGCGGTCGGAACGTCGTCGCCCTGCCCGACCGGCTTGTAGTGATCGCGGATCGCGTCGGCCACCG
>CAZVHM010000165.1:0-2019 GCA_964627175.1 uncultured Novosphingobium sp.
GCCAGCTTGGGCGGGATCAGCGCCAGGCAATAGGGATTGCGCTGGCCTTCGCCCTGCCAGTATTCCTGATGATAGTCTTCCGCCGGGTACCAGGTGGCGGGGCCTTCGATCGTGGTGACAACCGGGGCGCCGCGTTCTTCCTGGGCGCGGACGAGCGCCGCTTCGGCTTCGGCGTATTGTTCGTCATCGAGCGGGAAGATCGCCGAACGATACTGGGTGCCGATATCGTTGCCCTGCCGATTCAGTTGCGTAGGATCGTGCGTGGCCATGTGAATGTCGAGCAATTCGGCGTATGAAACCTGCTCCGGATCGAACTCCACCCGGATTGCCTCGGCGTGGCCGGTCTGGCCCGAACAGACCGCACGGTAGGTCGGATCGGGTACACTTCCGCCAATATAGCCGCTTTCGACCGCGCTCACGCCCGCAATATCGCTGAACACCGCTTCGGTGCACCAGAAGCAGCCGCCCGCCAGAATTGCCTGTGCCATGATAATGCCCTTCATCCGTTTGCCGCCGAGATAGGCATGGTGGTCTTGCGTGTCATCCTGTCCCGGTGGACTTTGCCGGCGGCCGACCTTACGTGAAGCGGCATGACCGAGGTAACCGTCGCCGCCCTCCAGCTCCCGCTTGGTTCTGCCGACGAGCAGGAAAACATCGCCGCCGTCTCCGCGCTGGTTGAACAGGCGGCGGGGCAGGGGGCGCGCATCGTGCTGCCGCCCGAGCTGTTCTCCGGCCCCTATTTCTGCAAGGTCGAGGATGAAGCGCTGTTCGCGTTGGCCCGACCGGTGGCCGAGCACCCATCGGTGAGGGCAATGCAAAAGCTGGCGGCGAAGTTGAAGGTGGCGATCCCCACCAGCTTTTTCGAGCGCGATGGCCACCACTACTATAATACCCTGGCGATGATTGATGCCGATGGCGAAATCCTTGGCGCCTATCGCAAAAGCCACATTCCCGATGGCCCAGGCTATGAGGAAAAGTACTATTTCCGGCCGGGAAACGATGGCTTCAAGGTCTGGGACGTTGCCGGCACGCGAATCGGCGTCGGCATCTGCTGGGACCAGTGGTATCCCGAAGCGGCGCGCGTGATGGCGCTGATGGGGGCGGAACTGTTGTTCTATCCCACAGCGATCGGTTCCGAGCCCTATGACGTTGATCTTGATACCAGCCGGATGTGGCGCCGGGCCATGATCGGCCACGCCGTATCCAACTGCATGCCGGTGATCGCGGCCAACCGGATCGGCATGGAAGATGACCAGCGCTTTTACGGGAACAGCTTCATCACTGATGAATGGGGCGATTACCTGGCTGAATTCGGCGCGGCCGAAAGCGGCGTGTTGACGGCAACGCTGGATCTGGCGCGGGCCGCCCGGCACCGGGCCGGCATGGGGTTTTTCCGCGATCGCCGGCCCCAGCTCTATACCCGGATCTGCCAGGACATCTGAGCGCGTGGCCCAGCGCTACCTGATCGCGCTTGGTTCAAACCGGCGGCATCACCGTTACGGTGGTCCGCGCGATGTCCTCGTGGCGGCGCTGACGGCACTCGAACGGGCCGGGGTCGCGGTTGCCGGCGTCTCTCCGATCGTTTCCAGCCGTCCGCTCGGCCCATCCGACCGGACATATGCCAACGCGGTTGCCGCGGTTGTGGCGCCGTTTGATCCACCCGAACTGCTGGTCCGGCTCAAAGCCATCGAAGTCGGCTTCGGTCGCCGGCGTGGCGGGCAGCGGTGGGGATCGCGCGTGCTCGATCTGGATGTGGTGCTGTGGGAAGGGGGCTGCTGGGCTTCGCCGGACCTGATCGTGCCGCATCGCGCTTTCCGCGAACGGACCTTCGTGCTCGGCCCGGCCTTGCGGGGCGTTGGCCATTGGCGCGATCCGCTGACCGGATTGACGCTGCGCCAGCTTCATGCCCGCTTGACCCGCCCTCGCGCTATCCCTAAGTCGCGCCTCACCAGACGCACATGTGCGCGGGCCCTTAGCTCAGTCGGTAGAGCAACTGACTTTTAATCAGTAGGTCGCTGG
>CAZVHM010000166.1:0-1945 GCA_964627175.1 uncultured Novosphingobium sp.
ACCTGTTGCGCCAGATCGGTTACGAGGTGCTCAACCGCCGCCTGCTCCGCCTGGCGCGCCAGGCCGATGCGCCATTCCGCAGCGCCAACCTTGGCACAGGCGAAGTGTTCCGTTCCGGGCGAACAACCACGCTAACAGTCGACACCATCGATGGCGGATGGCGGCGGGGATTGATGGCCGCGACGCAGGAATACCGCCGGGTGCTGGAGTTCGGCTTCACTCCAGCGGAAATCGCCGAGCAGGTCGCCAATATCCGCACTGCCCATCGCAATGCGGCGGCAGCTTCGGCCACCCGTTCCCATGCCGCGCTGGTGGCTGCCGCGCTGGCGCTGATCCGTGACGAGAAGGTGCCGACCACGCCGGAAAGCTCGCTGGCCCGGCTGGAAAGCTTCATCCCGGCGATCACCCCAGATGCCGTTCTGGCCGCACTGAAACGCGAAGCCGTGCCGCTGGACGATCCGCTGCTGCGTTTTGCCGGGCGGACTGCGCCGGAAGGCGGGGCAGAAGCGATCCGCGCCGCATGGAACGCCGCCATGGCGGCAAATCTGACGCGACCGGACAGCACGGCGGCCACGACTTTTGCCTATACCGATTTCGGCCGCCCCGGCACGATCGTGGCCGATACGCGCGAACCCGCGCTGGGCATCCGCCAGGTGCGTTTCGCCAATGGCGTGCGGCTCAACCTCAAGCAAACCGAGCTGGAAAAGGACCGGACGCTGGTGCAGCTCAGCATCGACGGCGGCGACATGCTGGTGACGCGCGAAAACCCGCTGGCCACTGAAATGGTTTCGGCGCTGGGTTCGGGCGGGCTTGGCAAGCACAGCCAGGATCAGCTGCAATCCATCCTTGCCGGGCGCACGGTGGGCTTTGGCCTTTCGTCCACCCCTGAAACCTTCAGCACCATCGCGCAGACCACGCCGGCCGACCTTGAATTGCAGCTGCAACTGATGGCGGCCTATGTCACCGATCCGGGCTATCGACCGGAAGGGGAAGTGATCTATCGCCAGAACGTCAACAGCTTCCTCAACCGCAAGGATGCAACGCCCGGTTCAGCGCTAGGCACGGCGCTGGGCGGCATTCTTTCGGACAACGATCCGCGCTTCACGTTCCAGCCGGCGGACGATTATCGTGCGCTCACCTTCCAGCGGCTGAAACGCGATATTGGCGAACGGCTGGCCAACGGCGCGATCGAGATCGGCATCGTGGGCGATATCGCGGAAGATCGGGCGATCGAACTGGTGGCTCGCACGTTCGGCGCCCTGCCCCCGCGAGAGGCCGATTTTCGGCCCTACGCCGAACAGCGCGTGCGGCCCTTCACGCGGGACATGAGCCGGCGGATCGTGCGCCATTCCGGCGCCCCTGACCAAGCCACGGTTCGCGTCACCTGGCCGACCACCGACGGGGAAGACCCGAACGAGACCCTGCGGCTGGAACTGCTGGAAAAGATCATGCGGATCGAGCTGACCGAGGCGATCCGCGAACGGCTGGGCAAGGCCTATGGCCCTTCGGCCGACAGCGAAACCAGCCGCACCTGGCGCGGCTATGGCACCTTTTCCGCCACGGCATCGGTTAACGTAACCGATGTGCCCGCCGCCCGGGCCGCCATCGCGGAAACCGCAGCCGAACTGCGCGCCAGCCCGGTAAGCGACGATATGCTGCAGCGCGCGCGCCAACCGATGCTGGAAGCGCTGGACAATGCGCTGAAGACCAATCGCGGCTGGCTGAACCTGGTGGACCGCGCCCAGACCGAACCAGACCGGATCGAGCGCCTGCTCAATGCCGCCCGGCGCCTGAAAGCGATCACGGCGGCCGATATCCGGGCGGCGGCGGCCAAATATTTGGCCCCGCAAAATGGCCTGGAGATCAATGTTCTGCCGCAGGGCGCTCCCACCCCCTGACCTGCAAGTGGCAGATAAAAAAAGGGCAGGTCGTCCGTAAACGACCT
>CAZVHM010000167.1:0-1945 GCA_964627175.1 uncultured Novosphingobium sp.
ACCTGTTGCGCCAGATCGGTTACGAGGTGCTCAACCGCCGCCTGCTCCGCCTGGCCCGCCAGGCCGATGCCCCATTCCGCAGCGCCAACCTTGGCACCGGCGAGGTTTTCCGTTCGGGGCGAACAACCACGCTGACGATCGACACCGTCGATGGCGGATGGCGGCGGGGATTGATGGCCGCAACGCAGGAATATCGCCGCGCGCTGGAGTTCGGCTTCACTCCCGCCGAGATCGCCGAGCAGATCGCCAATATCCGCACTGCTCACCGCAATGCCGTGGGCGCTTCGGCCACCCGCTCCAACGCAGCGCTGGTTGGCGCGGCGCTGGCCCTGGTGCGCGACGATAAGGTGCCCACAACGCCGGAAAGCTCGCTGGCCCGGCTGGCAAGCTTCATCCCGGCGATCACGCCCGATGCCGTTCTGGCCGCCCTGAAACGCGAAGCAGTGCCGCTGGACGATCCGCTGCTACGCTTTGCCGGGCGGACCGCGCCCGAAGGTGGCGCTGAGGCGGTCCGCGCCGCATGGAACGCCGCCATGGCGGCAAATCTGACGCGACCGGATAGCACGGCGGCAGACCGTTTTGCCTATACCGATTTCGGCCAGCCCGGCACGGTCGTGGCCGATACGCGCGAACCTGCGCTGGGCATCCGCCAGGTGCGCTTTGCCAATGGCGTGCGGCTCAACCTGAAGCAGACCGAGCTGGAAAAGGACCGGGCGCTGGTGCAGCTGAGCATCGACGGCGGCGATATGCTGGTAACCCGCGAAAACCCGCTGGCCACTGAAATTGTTTCGGCGCTGGGTTCGGGCGGGCTTGGCAAGCACAGCCAGGATCAGCTGCAATCCATCCTTGCCGGGCGCACGGTGGGCTTTGGCCTTTCGTCCACCCCTGAAACCTTCAGCACCATCGCGCAGACCACGCCGGCCGACCTTGAATTGCAGCTGCAACTGATGGCGGCCTATGTCACCGATCCGGGCTATCGACCGGAAGGGGAAGTGATCTATCGCCAGAACGTCAACAGCTTCCTCAACCGCAAGGATGCAACGCCCGGTTCAGCGCTAGGCACGGCGCTGGGCGGCATTCTTTCGGACAACGATCCGCGCTTCACGTTCCAGCCGGCGGACGATTATCGTGCGCTCACCTTCCAGCGGCTGAAACGCGATATTGGCGAACGGCTGGCCAACGGCGCGATCGAGATCGGCATCGTGGGCGATATCGCGGAAGATCGGGCCATAGAACTGGTGGCCCGCACCTTTGGTGCCCTGCCGCCGCGCGAGGCCGATTTCCGCCCTTATGCCGAACAGCGCACGCGCCCCTTCACCCGCGACATGAGCCGGCGGATCGTGCGCCACACTGGCGCGGCGGATCAGGCCATCGTGCGCATCACCTGGCCAACCACCGACGGCGAAGACGCTGACGAGGCACTGCGGCTGGAGCTGCTGGAAAAGGTCATGCGGATCGAGCTCATCGAAGCGATCCGCGAACGGCTGGGCAAGGCCTATGGCCCTTCGGCTGCGAGCGAAACCAGCCGGACCTGGCGCGGCTATGGCACCTTTTCGGCCACGGCATCGGTCAACCTGACGGATGTGGCCGCCGCCCGCGCCGCCATTGCCGAAACGGCGGCCAAACTGCGCGCCCGCCCGGTGAGCGCCGACATGCTCGAACGCGCACGCCAGCCCATGCTGCAGACGCTGGACAATGCGTTGAAAACCAACCGTGGCTGGCTGAGCCTGGTGGATCGCGCCCAGACCGAACCAGACCGGATCGAACGCCTGCTCGATGCCGCCCGGCGCCTCAAGGCGATCACAGCGGCCGATATCCAGGCAGCGGCGGTCAAATACCTCGCCCCGCAAAATGGCCTGGAGATCAATGTTCTGCCGCAGGGCGTCACTGCCCCCTGACCTGCAAGTGGCAGATAAAAAAAGGGCAGGTCGTCCGTAAACGACCT
>CAZVHM010000168.1:0-1911 GCA_964627175.1 uncultured Novosphingobium sp.
TGCGGCTTCTGCCAGGAAGCCTGTCCGGTCGATGCCATCGTCGAAGGGCCGAACCTCGAATTCGCCACCGAAACGCGCGAGGAATTGCTCTACGACAAGTCGAAGCTGCTGGCGAACGGGGACAAGTGGGAGCGGGCAATCGCCGCGAACCTTGAAGCCGATGCGCCGTATCGATAGGGGGCCGCGCTTAACATGATTCAGGTCACTGCCTTCTATCTGTTCGCCACGCTTGCGATTCTCGCTGGCGCATTGACGATCCTTGCCCGCAACCCCGTTCATTCGGTGCTCTGGCTGATCGTCGCATTCTTCAACGCCGCAGGGCTGATGGTGCTTGCCGGCGCCGAGTTCATCGCGATGCTGTTGGTCATCGTTTATGTCGGTGCGGTCGCCGTGCTGTTCCTGTTCGTCGTGATGATGCTCGACATCGATTTCGCCGAACTGCGTGCCGGGTTCATTCGCAACTTTCCGCTCGGCATGTTGCTGGCGGTTGTGCTGTTCATTGAACTGTTCGTTGGCCTGATCGCGCGCAGCGCCGGCAACCTGAAGCTCGGCACGCCCGATGGCTCGGCCGCGCCGCTCAAGGATGCCAGCAACATCGAGGCTGTCGGTACGCTGCTCTATTCACGCTACCTGTTCCTGTTCGAGGCGGCCGGCTTGATCCTGCTGGTCGCGATGATCGGGGCGATCGTGCTCACCCATCGCCAGCGCGGCGGTGTCCGCGGCCAGAACGTATCGCGGCAGGTTGAGCGTCGGCCCGAAGACGCCACGCACAACGTTTCGCCGGAAGTGGGCAAGGGGGTCCAGCTGTGATCGGCATTGAACACTATGTCATCGTCAGCTCGATCCTGTTCGTGCTCGGCGTCTTGGGTATTTTTCTCAACCGCAAGAACGTGATCGTCATCCTGATGGCGATCGAACTGATCCTGCTGGCGGTGAACATCAATCTCGTCGCCTTCTCCAGCTTCCTCGGAGACCTGACCGGTCAAATCTTCGCCATGTTCGTCCTGACCGTGGCTGCGGGTGAGGCAGCTGTAGGCCTCGCGATCCTGGTCATCTATTTCCGCGGCCGCGGCACGATTGCGGTCGATGACGTGAACCGGATGAAGGGGTAAGACCGTGCATTCCATCCTGTTCATCGTCTTCCTGCCGCTGCTGGCAGCCATCGTCGCCGGTCTCGGCAACAAGGCGCTCGGCAAGGTTCCGGCCAAGGTCATCACTACGGGCGCGCTGTTCATCGCCTGTGCGCTCTCGTGGCCGATTTTCCTCTCGTTCCTGTCCGGCAATGCCGAGGCGGAAGTGGTGCCGGTGCTCAAGTGGGTCCAGTCCGGCAGCATGACGTTCGATTGGGCGCTGCGGGTGGATACGCTCACTGCAGTCATGCTCGTGGTGATCACCAGCGTCTCCGCGCTCGTGCACCTCTATTCCTGGGGCTACATGGATGAAGAGCCGGATCAGCCGCGCTTCTTCGCCTATCTCTCGCTCTTCACCTTCGCGATGCTCATGCTCGTGACGGCCGATAACCTCGTCCAGATGTTCTTCGGTTGGGAAGGGGTGGGCCTCGCCTCATACCTCCTGATCGGGTTCTGGTTCCGCAAGCCTTCGGCCAGCGCTGCAGCGATCAAGGCCTTCGTGGTCAACCGCGTCGGCGACCTTGGCTTCATGCTCGGCATTTTCGGCACGTTCCTGGTGTTCGGCACTGTTTCCATCCCGGAAATCCTTGCTGCCGCGCCTGGGATGGCCGGATCGACGATCGGCTTCCTCGGCTATCGGTTCGAGACGATGACCGTGCTGTGCATCCTGCTGTTCATCGGTGCGATGGGTAAGTCGGCCCAACTCGGCCTGCACACCTGGCTGCCGGATGCGATGGAAGGCCCGACCCCGGTTTCGGCACTTATCCACGCCGCAACGATG
>CAZVHM010000169.1:0-1882 GCA_964627175.1 uncultured Novosphingobium sp.
GCGAGCAGGTCGATGACCTTGATGCCGGTGACGAGGATCGCCGCTTCGGTCGACTGGTCGATGAACTCGGGGGCCTTGGCGTGGATCGGGGCGGTTTGCTCGGCGCCGATCGGGCCACGCTCGTCAATCGGTTCGCCGATCACGTTCATGATGCGGCCGAGGGTCTTCGGGCCGACCGGAACGGAAATCTGCGCACCGGTGCTGCTGACCGGCTGACCACGGGTGAGACCGTCGGTCGCGTCCATCGCGATGGTGCGGACGGTGTTTTCGCCCAGGTGCTGCGCCACTTCGAGAACGAGGCGGTTGCCGTTGTTGTCGGTTTCGAGCGCGGAGAGGATCGCCGGCAGTTCGCCGTCGAAGGTCACGTCGACGACGGCGCCGATGACCTGGCTGATCTTGCCGGTTGCGGTAGCTGCGGTGGCCATGGTTTCTTCCTTGCCTTTAATCAGTCAGATCAGAGCGCTTCCGCGCCCGCAATGATCTCGATGAGTTCGGTGGTGATCGCGGCCTGGCGGCTGCGGTTGTACTGGATGGTGAGCTTGTTGATCAGCTCGCCCGCGTTGCGCGTCGCATTGTCCATCGCGGTCATCGACGCACCCTGTTCGCCGGCCATGTTCTCCAGCAGGGCGCCGAAGATCTGGATGCGAAGGTAGCGCGGCAGCAGTTCGACCAGGATGGTTTCCTCATCCGGTTCGTATTCGACAACGCCGGCATCATCGTTCGCAGCGGCCGCCGGAGCGGGCACCGGGATGATCTGCTGGACGGTCGGCTCTTGCGAGAGGGCCGAGCGGAAGTTCGAATAGACCAGGTGGGCCACATCGAACTTGCCGGCCTCGTACAGGGCCAGCAGCTCGTTGGCGATCGCCTCGGCTTCGGTGAAGCCGGCTTCGCGCACCGTGGTGGTGTCGAATCCGCCAATGATGGCCTTCTCGTAATCGCGCCGAATCTGGGCACGACCCTTGCGGCCGACGAGGTAGAACACCACGGTCTTGCCCTGGGCCTGCAACTCGGCTGCCTTCAGCTTGGCGGCCTTGACGATGTTCGAGTTGAACGCGCCGCACAGGCCGCGATCGGAGTTGGCGACGACGAGCAGGTGCACATCGTCCTTACCGGTGCCGGCCAGCAGCTTGGGCGATGAGCCGCTCACCGTCACCTTGCCGGCGAGGCTGCCCATCACTTCAGCGAGACGCTGCGCGTAAGGACGCGCGGCTTCGGCAGCCGCCTGTGCCTTGCGCAGCTTGGCCGCAGCGACCATCTGCTTGGCCTTGGTGATCTTCTGGGTCGACTTGACCGAGTTGATCCGACCCTTGAGTTCCTTCAGCGAGGCCATGACGGCTCCCTAGTAGCCGCCGCCCCGGCAAGCCGGAGCGGCGCTTGTTCTCAAAACCTCAGGCGAACTGCTTGCCGAACGTGTCGAGCGCGGCCTTCAGCTTGGTCTTCGAGTCGTCCGAGAAGTCCTTGGACGTCCGGATCTGCTCGAGCACATCGGCGTGCTTGTCGCGCAGGAAGCTCAGCATTTCAGCTTCGTATTCGGTGACCCGCGAAACCGGGATGCCATCGAGATAGCCGTTGGTGCCGGCGAAGATCGACACGGTCTGCTCTTCGAACGACAGCGGGCTGAACTGCTTCTGCTTGAGCAGCTCGGTCAGGCGCGCACCGCGGTTCAGCAGCTTCTGAGTCGAAGCGTCGAGGTCCGAACCGAACTGGGCGAAGGCGGCCATTTCGCGATACTGGGCCAGCTCCAGCTTGATCGAGCCGGCGACCTTCTTCATCGCCTTGGTCTGAGCCGCACCACCGACGCGCGACACCGAGAGGCCGACGTTGATGGCCGGGCGGATGCCCTGGTAGAACAGGCCGGTTTCAAGGAAGATCTGGCCGTCGG
>CAZVHM010000170.1:0-1878 GCA_964627175.1 uncultured Novosphingobium sp.
AGAAGCGCCGTTCGGCATGCTGGCGCAGCCGCACCGGGCTGGTGAGGGTGAGCGAATGGCCTGCGCCCGATTGCTCCTCGGCCGGGGCGCAGATCCAGATATCATCGGAAAAGCGGCGCGCGATCTGCTCCAGCACCTTGAGGCCCGGCGCGTTGATCCCATCGTCGTTGGTGAGGAGGATGCGCAAGGTTCAGCCCTCTGCTACCAGGCGGGTGAGGCCGCCGGTATAGGGATGGAGCACGGCCGGGACTTCCACAGAGCCATCTTCCTGCTGGAAGTTTTCCAGCACCGCCACCAGCGTGCGGCCGACGGCAAGTCCGGAGCCGTTGAGGGTGTGGACGAATTCGGTGCCCTTCTGCCCTTCGGGGCGATAGCGGGCGTTCATCCGCCGCGCCTGGAAATCGCCGCAGTTGGAGATCGAGCTGATTTCGCGGTAGGCGCCTTGCCCCGGCAGCCACACTTCAAGATCGAAGGTCTTGCGCGCGGTAAAGCCCATGTCGCCCGAGCAGAGCAGCATCTTGCGATAGGGCAGTTCGAGCGCCTGGAGGATCGATTCGGCTGCGGCCGTCATCCGTTCGTGTTCGGCCGCGCTGTCTTCCGGGCGGCAGATGGCGACCAACTCCACCTTGTCGAACTGGTGCTGCCGAATATAGCCGCGCGTGTCGCGCCCGGCGGCGCCCGCTTCGGAGCGGAAGCACGGGGTGAGCGCGGTCATCCGCAGGGGCAGGGCGCTTTCGGACAGGATCTGGCCCTGCACGGCGTTGGTCAGCGAGACTTCCGCAGTGGGGATCAGCCAGCGGCCATCGGTGGTGCGAAACAGGTCTTCGGCAAACTTGGGCAGCTGGCCGGTGCCGAACACGGCTTCATCCTTCACCAGCAGCGGGGGCGCGCATTCGGTATAACCGTTCGTCGCGGTCTGCATGTCCAGCATGAACTGGCCTAGCGCCCGCTGCAGCCGGGCCATCTGCCCGCGCAGGAACGTGAAGCGGGCGCCGGCGATCAGCGCGCCGGTTTCGAAATCGAGCCCGAGCGCCGGGCCGAGATCGGCATGTTCCTTCGGGGAAAAGGCGAATTCGCGGGGCGTGCCCCAGCGGGCGACCTCGACATTGGCGGTCTCGTCCTCGCCCGCAGGGACTTCGGCATCGGGCAAGTTGGGGTGGCGGGCCAGCGCATCGTTGAGGCTGGCGGTCAGCTCACGCTCTTCCGCTTCGAGCGCGGGCAGGGTGTTTTTCAGTTCGGCGACTTCGGCCTTCAGGCGCTCGGCCTTGTCCTTGTCGCCCCGGCCCATTGCCGCGCCGATGGCCTTGGAGGCATCGTTGCGGCGGCTTTGCGCTTCCTGCATCCGGGTGGCGACGGCGCGGCGCGCGCTATCGAGCGCGAGGATGGCGCTGGCCACCGGTTCCACCCCGCGGCGGGCAAGGGCGGCGTCGAAAGCTTCAGGGTTCTCGCGGATCAGCTTGATATCGTGCATGCACCGGGCAATGCCGCAGGCATCGGCCCAGCGCAAGCATCACCGGCCCCGGTTATGACCGCTTGCAGGTGTTCACGCCCAGCAGCGAATAGAGCGGGCAGGTGGAAAACAGCCCGGTCAGCAGCGGCACGATCCCGATCCAGCCAAGCGGCGTTTTCGGCCCCACGAACACCAGGGCCAGCAGCACGATGCCGACGACGATTCGCAACAGGCGATCAACCGAGCCAACGTTGGTCTTGAACATGGTGTTCTCCTCGCGCGGTAAGCGGAGGCGCAGTATAGCCGGGTTGAGGACGGGCGCAAAGCGCGCTGCATCAACAGTAAAACGGGGGCAATGTCGTGGGGCAGAAGCTGAAAGAATGGTGGGCCCAAGAGGGATTGAAGCTGTGATCCCACTCGTGGGAGGC
>CAZVHM010000171.1:0-1869 GCA_964627175.1 uncultured Novosphingobium sp.
GGGAGCCACGATCACGTCGTAGTGACGCGTGTCGATTGCGTCCTTAGCCATTGAAGCGCGCCTCCAGCTTTTCGATCGCGGCGCGCGTCAGCACCAGCGTATCATGCTTCAGGATGTCGTAGACGTTCGCGCCCACGGCCGGCAGCACATTGATGCCGATCAGGTTGCGAGCAGCCTTGGCGAAGTTATCGTTCACCTGCTCGCCGTCGATCACCAGCACCTTCTTACCGAAGTTTGCCTTGGCCAGCTGACCGGCCAGAGCCTTGGTCTTGCCATCGACTTCAAGCGTGTCGATCACGACGAGCCCGTTCTGAGCCTTCGACGAGAGCGCCATCTTGAGACCGAGCGCACGGACCTTCTTGTTCAGCGAGATGTTGAACTCGCGAACGCGGGGACCGTGGGCCTTGCCGCCGCCGATAAAGATCGGGGCCTTGCGATCGCCATGACGTGCGGTGCCGCCGCCCTTCTGGCGACCGAATTTCTTGCCGGTGCGGGCAACATCCGAGCGCTCACGCGCCTTGCGGGCGATGCCGCGACGATTTTCCAGCTGCCAGGTAACGACGCGGTGAAGGATGTCGGCGCGCGGCTCGAGGCCGAACACGGCATCCGACAGCTCGACTTCGCCCTTGGCGGCCGACCCATCGAGGTTGAGGACCTTGACTTTCACGACTCAGCCCTCCTGGCCTGCGGTCGCCTCAGGCGCAGCCGCTTCGGGAGCGGGCGTGTCGGCGGCGGCCGGCGTATTGCTGTTGGCGGCCTGCTTCAGACCGGCGGGATACGGAGCTTCCGCATGGCGCGAGACCTTAACGGAATCACGCACGAGCAACCAGGCGTTCTTCGAGCCAGGGACCGAGCCCTTGACGAAGATGAGGCCACGCTCGTCATCGGTGCGGACAATCTCGAGGTTCTGCTGGGTGCGCTGACGATCACCCATGTGGCCGGCCATCTTCTTGTTCTTGAAGACGCGACCCGGATCCTGGCGGTTACCGGTCGAACCATGGGCACGGTGGGTGATGGAAACGCCGTGCGAGGCGCGCATACCGCCGAAGCCCCAACGCTTCATCGCACCGGCAAAACCCTTGCCCTGCGTGTTACCAGTGATGTCGACCAGCTGGCCAGCAGCGAAGTGCGAAGCAGCAATGGTCGAGCCGACTTCGAGCACGGCATCGTCAGCGACGCGGAACTCGGCGACTTCCATCTTCAGCGGAACCTGCGCCTTGGCGAAGTGTTCGCGCTGCGGCTTGGCAACGTTCTTCTGCTTGGCTTCGCCCGCACCCAGCTGCAGCGCGACGTAACCGTCACGCTCGGCGGTGCGAACCGAAACAACCTGACAATTTTCCAGCGACAGGACGGTAACCGGCACATGCCGACCATCTTCCTGGAACAGGCGGGTCATCCCCACCTTTTTCGCGATCACGCCGGTACGCATGATCCATTCTCCTCACAGAGGCCCAAGGAGACCATCCCCAGGGGCGTGTTCGGCCCAGTTTGTGAAGCGCGCCCCGTCCGGGCCGAAGTGCCGCCACTGACCCGAGGGCTAATGGCAGCGAGACGGGGGACGCTTTCCCGACCATGGCGATCCGAAGATCTGGCCGGAGGTATCCCTATGTCCGGGCGGAAACTTTTCCGCCAAGCCCGACCGGAGCCGGGAGAGAAGTGAGCCAGAAGGCTCGAAACTCGGTCGTTAGACCAGCGGCGATCAGGCCAGCTTGATCTCGACGTTGACGCCAGCGGCAAGGTCGAGCTTCATCAGCGCGTCGACGGTGGCGGCGTTCGGCTGCACGATGTCGAGCAGACGCTTGTAGGTGCGAACCTCGAACTGCTCACGCGACTTCTTGTCGATGTGCGGACCGCGGTTCACCGTGAACT
>CAZVHM010000172.1:0-1806 GCA_964627175.1 uncultured Novosphingobium sp.
CGCCGGTGGTCTGGCTCTTGCCGGTGATGGAAAGGTTCACCTTCACCCCGGCGCCCGCATCTTCATAGGTCAGTGTATCGATTCCTGCGCCGCCGGTGATGGTATCGTTGCCTGCCCCGCCGTTAAGGCGATCGTCTCCGCCGCCGCCGGAAAGGCTGTCATTCCCGGCAAGGCCGCGCAGCGTGTCTGCGCCGGCGCTGCCGATCAGCATGTCTGCCCCGCTGGTGCCCAGCAGGTTCAGGCCGGCCGGGTAGGCGGGAAGTTCGGCTGTGACGTCAGCGAAAACCACCTGCTCGATCCCGCTCAGCCGGTCCACCATGCCGCTGGCCAGATCGGTCAGCCAATAACCGCCCAGCCCATCGCGGCTGATTGCATGGGCAGCCGCTGTGCCGGCAACGATGAAACGATCCGTGCCGGCGCCGCCATCCACTGTTTCCGCGCCAGAGCCGCCCCACGCCTCGTCGTCTCCCGGGCCCAGCGCCAGCGTGTTGCTGCCGCCGAACAGAGCCATGACCGTATCGTTGCCATTGCCCAGCGTTACCGCGTTGGTGCCGCCACCAAGGCCGATCGCATAAGTTTCAAAGCCGGAATAAGTCCCGCGATTGCCGCTGACGGTGCCGGAAAGGCCAAGGCTGAACACGGTATCGGCAAGGGCCGAAAGATCGAGCAGCAGCGCATCCACCCCCGCGCCGCCATCCACGGCCAGGGTCGCGCCTTCGGCCAGCGGTGCGGCGTCGATCCGGATCGTGTCGTTGCCGCTGCCGAAGGTGATTGCCAGATGCTCGATCCCGTCAACCTGTCCGTTGCCGATAAAGCCCCAGAAGCTTCCGGGCGCGGCAAACAGGATGCTTTGCGTGTTTGCGCCGGAAAGGCCCGGATCGACGCGCACCAGCGTATCGCTGCCCGCGCCGCCAAACACATCGAACACCGCAGGGCCGGCCAGGGTGAAATGATCTGCCCCTGCGCTGCCGATGATGTATCCGGCCTCGATCCCGGCCAGCACGGTGCCGTTGGACAGCGCGCCACTGGCCGAATCCCAGGTGAACACCAGCGGGGCGGGATGTTCCGAATAATCGCCGCCCCAGAAATCGAAGCCTGCGCCGCCATCGATCCAGTCTACCCCGCCCAGCGAGTAGATCGTATCCTCGCCCGCGCCGGTGGCGATGGAGTTGGTGCCCGCCCCCAGCGCCATGCCGAAGTGTTCGAACCCGGAATAAGTGCCGTGGCTGGTCTGGGCGGTTCCGCTTTCGTCGATGGCAAAGCTGGTGCTGGCAAAGGCGGAAAAATCCACTTCCAGCACATCGGACCCAGCGCCGCCATCGAGGTTCATGGTCGCGCCCAGGGCGAGCGGCGCCGTATCGACATAGGCGGTGTTATCGGCATCGGAGAGGGCGACGTTCGCCTGTTCGATCCCGCTGAAGGTGGCGGTGCGGACCCAGCCTTCGAACGTGCCGCCGGCCCCGGCAATGAAGGTGGCTGAATAGGGTGCGGTCATCAGCCCGGCCTCGTCCCACACCAGCAGATCCCGCCCGGCGCCGCCTTCCACCGCAAAGCCGTTGGCCCCGCTCAGGAAAAAGGCATCATCCCCCGATCCGCCGCGGATCGCGCCGCCCTCAACCCGCTGGACATAGGTGCCGTTGGACACGGCAGCGAGATTGCGATCCCCATCCCACCCGAAGGAGAACGAGGCGGTCCACCCTGAGAAATCGGCCAGCCACAGATCGCGCCCTGCGCCAAGGTCCAGCGTGTCCACTCCGCCGGTCGATCGCACGGTATCCGCGCCGTCCTGCAGGGTGATGACATTGG
>CAZVHM010000173.1:0-1806 GCA_964627175.1 uncultured Novosphingobium sp.
CGCCGGTGGTCTGGCTCTTGCCGGTGATGGAAAGGTTCACCTTCACCCCGGCGCCGGCATCTTCATAGGTCACCGTGTCGTTTCCTGCGCCGCCGGTGATGGTATCGTTGCCGGCGCCGCCGTTAAGGCGATCGTCTCCTGCGCCGCCGGAAAGGCTGTCATTCCCGGCAAGGCCGCGCAGCCTGTCCGCGCCGGCGCTGCCGATCAGCATGTCTGCCCCGCTGGTGCCCATCAGGTTCAGTCCGGCCGAATAGGCGGTAAGTTCGGCTGTGCCGTCAGCGAAAACCACCTGCTCGATCCCGCTCAGCCGGTCCACCGTCCCGCTGGCCAGATCGGTCAGCCAATAGCCGCCCAGCCCATCACGGCTGATTGCGTGGGCGGCGACCGTGCCGGCAACGATGAAGCGATCCATGCCGGCGCCGCCATCCACCGTTTCCGCGCCAGAGCCGCCCCACGCCTCGTCGTCTCCCGCGCCGAGGGCCAGCGTGTTGCTGCCGCCGAACAGGGCCATGACCGTGTCGTTGCCACTGCCCAGAGTCACCGTGTTTGCGCCGCTGCCAAGGCCGATCGCATAAGTTTCAAAGCCGGAATAGGCGCCGCGATTGCCGGTGACGGTGCCGGAAATGCCAAGGCTGAACACGGTATCGGACAGGGCCGAAAGGTCGAGCAGCAGCGCATCTGCCCCGTCGCCACCGTGCACGGCAAGGGTCGCGCCTTCGGCCAGCGAGGCGGCATCGATCCGGATCGTGTCGTTGCCGCTGCCGAAGGTGATCGCCAGATGCTCGATCCCGTCAACCTGTCCGTTGCCGACAAAGCCCCAGAAGCTTCCGGGCGCGGCAAACAGGATGCTTTGCGTGTTTGCGCCGGAAAGGCCCGGATCGACGCGCACCAGCGTATCGCTGCCCGCGCCGCCAAACACATCGAACACCGCAGGGCCGGCCAGGGTGAAATGATCTGCCCCTGCGCTGCCGATGATGTATCCGGCCTCGATCCCGGCCAGCACGGTGCCGTTGGACAGCGCGCCACTGGCCGAATCCCAGGTGAACACCAGCGGGGCGGGATGTTCCGAATAATCGCCGCCCCAGAAATCGAAGCCTGCGCCGCCATCGATCCAGTCTACCCCGCCCAGCGAGTAGATCGTATCCTCGCCCGCGCCGGTGGCGATGGAGTTGGTGCCCGCCCCCAGCGCCATGCCGAAGTGTTCGAACCCGGAATAAGTGCCGTGGCTGGTCTGGGCGGTTCCGCTTTCGTCGATGGCAAAGCTGGTGCTGGCAAAGGCGGAAAAATCCACTTCCAGCACATCGGACCCAGCGCCGCCATCGAGGTTCATGGTCGCGCCCAGGGCGAGCGGCGCCGTATCGACATAGGCGGTGTTATCGGCATCGGAGAGGGCGACGTTCGCCTGTTCGATCCCGCTGAAGGTGGCGGTGCGGACCCAGCCTTCGAACGTGCCGCCGGCCCCGGCGATGAAGGCGGCTGAATAGGGTGCGGTCACCAGCCCGGCCTCGTCCCACACCAGCAGATCCCGCCCGGCGCCGCCATCAACCGCAAAGCCATTGGCGCCGCTCAGGAAAAAGGCATCGTCCCCCGATCCGCCGCGGATCGCGCCGCCTTCAACCCGCTGGACATAGGTGCCGTTGGACACGGCAGCGAGATTGCGATCGCCATCCCACCCGAAGGAGAACGAGGCGGTCCACTGCGAGAAATCGGCCAGCCACAGATCGCGCCCTGCGCCAAGGTCCAGCGTGTCGACTCCGCCGGTCGATCGCACGGTATCCGCGCCGTCCTGCAGGGTGATGACATTGG
>CAZVHM010000174.1:0-1699 GCA_964627175.1 uncultured Novosphingobium sp.
TGCTTGCCTTGCCGCGAACCTGATCCAGGCCGGCGTCCTCGCCGGGCTGCTGGCCATGGCCGCCCTAGCCGCGCCCTTGGTGTTCGGCTCGGCCGAAGTCGGCCGGATTCTCGCGCTGCTGGTGCCTTCCGTCTTTCTGGTGGCCATCACCGCCTGGTATGAAGCGATCCTGCTTCGGCGCATGCAGGTCAGGCGGTATTATGCCAGCACCTTGCTGGGAGATTTGATCGGGGCGGCGGTCACAATCGCCTTGCTGGTGCGCGGTTTCGGCGTGCTCGCGCTCGTCGTGCAAATCTATGTCCGGCTGCTGGTGCTGCTGGCGCTCTATGTCGCCACCACGGGTATGCGCCCGGCCCTTGGCGCGCAGCGCAGCGCCGTGGCCGATGTCCTGCGCTGGTCCCGCGCGCGCCACGCGGCCGTCCTGCTCAATTTCTCCACCGCCCACGGCGCGGATCTCCTGCTGGGCGCGCTCCTCTCGCCCGCAGCCACCGGCCTCTACCGCGCCGCCAGCCGGATCGTCTCGGCGCTGACCGACCTGTTCGCCCAACCCTTGCAGAAAATCGCCCAGGCCAACCTGTCGGCCTCGTGGGTCCGGCGCCGCGAGATCGGCACCGCCTGGCTGTCGATGCTTTCGGGCGTGGGCGCCATCGGCTGGGCCGGGCTCGTCACGCTGGCGTTCCTCGCCGATGATCTGGTGCCGCTGGCGCTGGGAAAAAAATGGGCGCCTGCCGCCCCGATCGTGATCATGTTCTGCGTGATCAAGGCGTTCTCCCTGCTCGATGCGGTAACCACCTCGTTTCTTGTCTGTCACGATCGGCAACACGCGATGCTGAAGGTGCAAATGACCACGGCCTTCGGCGTGGTCGTGCTCGGCTGGCTCGCCACGCCCTGGGGGCCGGCCGCCGTTGCCGCGGCCGTCGGCCTTGCCACCTGCGGGATGAGCATCGCCTATGGCCTGATGGTGCTGCGCCTTTCACAAGCGGATCGCGGCGCAGTTCACGATCTGCTGCGCACCGCCGCTCCGCCGGTCGCCTCGGTCGCGCTTGCGCTCGCCGCACTGAAGGCTGCAGCGCCGCACCTCGCCGGCCCCGGCGCGGTGATGGCCGGAATGGCAGTCGCCACCCTTGCCTTCCTTGCCGGGGCATTCAGCGTGCGCCATCGCATGCTGGATGCGATCGGCAGCCTTGCCCCCCATCCGGCGCTGGCAACGCCGCGATGATCGCACCCCAAGCCATTCACGCCCGTGCCCGCCGGATCGTCAAGCAGGCAGCCGGATCGCTGGCCGGGCAAGTTCTGCCGCAATGCCGGTTTGACCGGGCGATTGTCCTGTTCGGCCATATGCGCTGCGGCTCCACCGCGCTATCCAACGTGCTGTGCAGCCACCCGCAGATCAGCGGCTATGGCGAAGCGCATATTGCCTATGATGGCCCGGCGGCGCTGGGCCGGCTGGCGATCAACCAGCAGTGGCGCGGGGCGTGGAAGCCCCTGGCCACCCACCTGTTCGACAAAGTGCTCCACTCGCGCTACGATTCCTCCGCCGATCCAGCCCTGCACAATGCCTTCGGTATCTTCCTGGTCCGCGCGCCGCACGAATCGATCATTTCCATCCGCACCCTGTTCGCGCGCCTCGGCTCGGCCGAATATGCCACCGATGCCGCCGCAGCCGATTATTACGCGGAACGGATCGCCCAACTCGCCC
>CAZVHM010000175.1:0-1699 GCA_964627175.1 uncultured Novosphingobium sp.
AAATCTATCTGCTCTTTGCCGAAGGCCGCGCCGATGTGTGGCCGGCCGGCGATCTGGGCGTGCAAGCTGGACTTCATCGCATCCTTGCCCTGCCAGAGCGTCCATCCGAAAAGCAGGCTCGCGCAATGGGTGAAAACTGGCGTCCGCATCGCGGGGCCTGCGCCATCTTCACCTGGCACTGCTACGATAACCCCGCTCTTTGATTCGCCTCTCCAGCATACAGGAACAGCCATGCAGACCTTTGGTTAGGCCGCCTACTCCGCCGATACCCCGCTGGCGCCGTGGAGCTTTGCCCGGCGCGAACTGCGCGATGACGATGTGGCGCTGGAAGTGCTTTATTGCGGAGTTTGCCATTCCGACCTGCACACCTGCCGCGGCGATTGGGGGCCAAGCTACCACCCGATCGTGCCCGGCCATGAAATCGTCGGCCGGGTGATCGCCACCGGAGGGGCCGTCACGCGCCACGCCGTGGGCGATCTGGTTGCCGTGGGCTGCTTCGTCGATTCGTGCGGCGAATGCGATTGCTGCGAACGCGATCTGGAAAACTATTGCCGCAATGGCTTTACCGGCACGTATGGCGGGATGGATCGCATCACCGGCGAGCCGACCCAGGGCGGCTATGCCAAGCATCTGGTGTGCAAGGATCATTTCGTGCTGCGCATGCCGGATGGGCTTGATCCTGCCAAGGCCGCGCCGCTGCTTTGCGCCGGGATCACCACCTGGTCGCCGCTGCGCGAATGGAACGTGGGGCCGGGTTCGCGCGTAGGCGTGATCGGGCTGGGCGGGCTCGGCCATATGGCGGCGAAGCTGGCCGCAGCTCTCGGCGCGGAAGTCAGCGTGTTCAGCCGCAGCCCCGGCAAGGAAGCCGATGCGGAGGCCCTTGGCGCCAGCCGGGTCATCCTGTCGGGCGATGCGGCGCACATGCGCGCCGCCGCCGCCAGCTGCGCCCTGATCATCGATACCGTGCCGGTGCAGCACGATCTCGATCCCTATCTGCCGCTGCTCGACATTGATGGCACGCTGGTGATCGTGGGCCGGCTTGGCCCGCTGGGCGATACCGGCAGCGTGCCGCTGGTGATGGGCCGCCGCCGCATTGCCGGCTCGCTGGTGGGCGGCATTGCCGAAACCCAGGAAATGCTCGATTTCTGCGCCGAACACGGCGTTCTGCCGGAAGTGGAAATGATCGCGATCGACCAGATCAACGAAGCGTGGGACCGCATGGAACGGGCCGACGTGCGCTATCGCTTCGTGATCGACATGGCCTCGCTCCAGCCCCCGGCGGAGTAAGGCCGCTCAGGCGATCCGGTCGATCGCGCGGGCCAGATCAAGGTCGCGCACGGTCAACCCGCCGGCATCATGGGTTGTCAGGGTAATCTCCACCCGGTTCCAGACATTGCGCCAGTCCGGGTGGTGATCGGCCTTTTCCGCGGCCAGCGCCACCCGCGCCATGAAGCCGAACGCTTCGGAAAAATCGGTAAAAACGAATGTGCGGACAATCGCCGCCCCATCGGCCCGCAAGTTCCATTCCGGCAAGCCGGCCAGCGCGGTCGTCAGATCTTCCGGGCTCAGGCGGGCGAACGACATCTAAAGGCTCCGTGGCAAGGGGACGCTTCTTGGCAGGCCGTGCAGCTTCGCCTAAGGCCAGCGGCGATGCAACCGTGCCGACTTGTCGCTGAAGGCCTTGCCTGCCGCCGGGGAG
>CAZVHM010000176.1:0-1699 GCA_964627175.1 uncultured Novosphingobium sp.
CTCCCCGGCGGCAGGCAAGGCCTTCAGCGACAAGTCGGCACGGTTGCATCGCCGCCGGCCTTAGGCGAAGCTGCGCGGCCTGCCAAGCAGCGTCCCCTTGCCACGGAGCCTTTAGATGTCGCTCGCCCGCCTGAGCCCGGAAGACCTGACGACCGCGCTGGCCGGCCTGCCGGAATGGAACCTGCGGGCCGATGGGGCGGCGATTGTCCGCAGTTTCGTGTTTGCCGATTTTGTCGAGGCGTTCGGGTTTATGACCCGGGTGGCGCTGGCCGCGGAAAAGGCCGATCACCACCCGGACTGGCGCAATGCCTGGAACCGGGTGGAGATCGCCCTGACGACCCACGATGCCGGCGGGTTGACCGCGCGCGACCTTGATCTGGCCCGCGCGATCGACCGGATCGCCTGAGCGGCCTTACTCCGCCGGGGGCTGGAGCGAGGCCATGTCGATCACGAAGCGATAGCGCACGTCGGCCCGTTCCATGCGGTCCCACGCTTCGTTGATCTGGTCGATCGCGATCATTTCCACTTCCGGCAGAACGCCGTGTTCGGCGCAGAAATCGAGCATTTCCTGGGTTTCGGCAATGCCGCCCACCAGCGAGCCGGCAATGCGGCGGCGGCCCAGCACCAGCGGCACGCTGCCGGTATCGCCCAGCGGGCCAAGCTGGCCCACGATCACCAGCGTGCCATCAATGTCGAGCAGAGGGAGATAGGGATCGAGATCGTGCTGCACCGGCACGGTATCGATGATCAGGTCGAAGCTGGCGGCGGCGGCGCGCATATGGGCCGCATCGCCCGACAGGATGACCCGGCTGGCGCCAAGGGCCGCCGCATCGGCTTCCTTGCCGGGGCTGCGGCTGAACACGCTGACTTCGGCGCCGAGCGCTGCGGCCAGCTTCACCGCCATATGGCCGAGCCCGCCCAGCCCGATCACGCCGACGCGCGAACCGGGGCCGACGTTCCATTCGCGCAGCGGCGACCAAGTGGTGATCCCGGCGCAAAGCAGCGGCGCGGCCTTGGCCGGATCAAGCCCATCGGGCATACGCAGCACGAAGTGATCCTTGCACACCAGATGCTTGGCATAGCCGCCCTGGGTCGGCTCGCCGGTGATGCGATCCATCCCGCCATACGTGCCGGTAAAGCCATTGCGGCAATAGTTTTCCAGATCGCGTTCGCAGCAATCGCATTCGCCGCACGAATCGACGAAGCAGCCCACCGCAACCAGATCGCCCACGGCGTGGCGCGTGACGGCCCCGCCGGTGGCGATCACCCGGCCGACGATTTCGTGGCCGGGCACGATCGGGTGGTAGCTTGGCCCCCAATCGCCTCGGCAGGTGTGCAGGTCGGAATGGCAAACCCCGCAATAAAGCACTTCCAGCGCCACATCGTCATCGCGCAGTTCGCGCCGGGTAAAGCTCCACGGCGCCAGCGGGGTATCGGCGGAGTAGGCGGCGTATCCAAAGGTCTGCATGGCTGTTCCTGTATGCTGGAGAGGCGAATCAGAGAGCGGGATTATCGTAGCAGTGCCAGGTGAAGATGGCGCAGGCCCCGCGATGTGGACGCCAGTTTTCACCCATTGCGCGGGCCTGCTTTTCAGCCGGGCGCTCTGGCAGGGCAAGGATGCGATGAAGTCCAGCTTGCACGCCAAGATCGCCGGCCGGCCACACATCGGCGCGGCCTTCGGCAAAGAGCAGATAGATTT
>CAZVHM010000177.1:0-1699 GCA_964627175.1 uncultured Novosphingobium sp.
TGCTTGCCTTGCCGCGAACCTGATCCAGGCCGGCGTCCTCGCCGGGCTGCTGGCCGCAGCAGCTCTGGCTGCGCCAGTGGTGTTTGGCTCGGCTGATGTCGGTCGTATACTCGCGCTGCTGGCCCCCTCGGTCTTTCTCGTCGCCATTACCGCCTGGTATGAAGCCGTGCTGCTGCGCCGGATGCGGGTGCGGCACTATTATGCCTCCACCCTGCTGGGCGATATGATCGGAGCGGCCATCGCCGTTGTCCTGCTGGTGCGCGGCTTCGGGGTTATGGCGCTGGTCGCGCAAACCTATGCCCGGCTGCTGGTGCTTCTGGCGATCTACGCCGGCACCACCGGCATCCGCCCGGCCCTTGGCGCCCCGCGCCGCGCCGTGGCCGATGTCCTGCGCTGGTCGCGCGCGCGCCACGCGGCCGTCCTGCTCAATTTCTTCACTGCCCACGGCGCCGATCTCCTGCTCGGCGCGCTCCTCTCGCCCGCGGCCACCGGCCTCTACCGCGCCGCCAGCCGGATCGTCTCGGCGTTGACCGACCTGTTCGCCCAGCCCTTGCAGAAAATCGCCCAGGCCAACCTGTCGGCCTCGTGGGTCCGGCGCCGCGAGATCGGCACCGCCTGGCTGTCGATGCTTTCGGGCGTGGGCGCCATCGGCTGGGCCGGGCTCGTCACCCTGGCGTTCCTGGCCGATGATCTGGTGCCGCTGGCGCTGGGAAAAAAATGGGCTCCGGCCGCGCCCATCGTGGTCGTGTTCTGCGTGATAAAGGCGTTTTCACTGCTTGATGCGGTCACCACCTCGTTTCTGGTCTGCCATGATCGGCAACACGCCATGCTGAAGGTGCAGATGGCCACGGCGTTGGGCGTGATCGTGCTCGGCGGGCTGGCCGCACCGCTCGGCCCCGTAGCCGTTGCCTCGGCCGTCGGCCTTGCCACGTGCGGGATGAGCATGACCTACGGGATCATGGTCCTGCGCCTTTCGCAGGCCGATCGCGGTGCCGTGGCCGATTTGCTGCGCACCGCGGCCCCGCCGGTCGCGTCGGTCATCCTCGCCCTTGCCGCCTTGCAGGCCGCCGCGCCGCACCTCGCCGGTCCCGGCGCCGTGATGGCCGGAGCAGCAATCGCGGCCCTCGCCTTCCTGCTCGGCGCCTTCAGCGTGCGCCATCGCATGTTGGATGCCATCGGTAGCCTTGCCCCCCATCCGGCGCTGGCAACACCGCGATGATCAGCCTTCATCCCGTGCGCGCTGGCGCCCGCCAGATCGTCAAACAGGCCGCCGGCTCGCTGGCCGGCCGGCTCTTGCCGCAATGCCGGTTTGACCACGCGGTTTTCCTGTTCGGTCACATGCGCTGCGGCTCCACCGCGCTGTCCAACGTGCTGTGCAGCCATCCTCGGATCAGCGGCTATGGCGAAGCGCATATTGCCTACGACAGCCCCGCGGCGCTCGGCCGGCTGGCCATCAACCAGTGTCGGCGCGGCGCCTGGAAACCGCAGGCCACCCACCTGTTCGACAAGGTGCTCCACTCGCGCTACGATTCCGCCGCGCCGCCCGACCTGCAGGATGCCTTCGGCATCTTCCTTGTTCGCGCACCGCATGAATCGATCATTTCGATCCGCACCCTGTTCGCGCGGATCGGCTCGGCCGAATACGCCACCGATGCCGCCGCAGCCGATTATTACGCGGAACGGATCGCCCAACTCGCCC
>CAZVHM010000178.1:0-1672 GCA_964627175.1 uncultured Novosphingobium sp.
GATCACTTACACCCCCGCCAATACGCTGAACTATGACCAGGTAGGCCATGCGGTTGTAGATGATAACGAAGCGACCGGCGTTTCGCTGGCCCATCGCACCTTGCCACTGCCCAGCTATGTCGAAGTCACCTCGCTCCTGACCGGCAAGACCATTCTGGCCCGAGTGGAACGACGCGGCCCGATGGCGGGGAGCAGCCTGGTGAGCCTTTCGCCCGGCGCTGCGGCCCAACTCGGCATGGCTGGCCCGAACGAAGCGGTACGCGTCCGCCGGGTTAACCCGCCGGAAGCGGAACGGGCCCTGCTGCGCAGCGGGCAGCGTGCGCCTGAACGCATGAGCACGCCTATGCCGCTTGTTGCTGCCCTTACGCGCAAGCTGGTTCAAGCTGCACCCGGGCCCAAGGCGACTGCCCCTGAGCCACTTGCTGCCAGACCTGCGACTACGGCGAAGCGGGCCGGACAGCGGGATGTCGCCGCACTCTTTGCAGTACAGGTTGGAGCCTTTTCCACCGTCAACCGGGCCGCGCAGGTCGCCAGCCAGGTGGGCGGCGTGGTGAGCGCCGCCGGCAAGCTGCACCGGGTGCGGATAACCGGGTTCACCTCGCCGGCAGATGCCCAAGGCGCCCTCGCCAAGGCACTAGCGGCGGGTTATAGCGACGCTCGAATCCAGCGCGTGAACTGACCTTGTGTCCGCTCACGCGCCAAGCGTGTGGGCCGCACTTGAAACGCCATATCCTGACCGCCGCCCTGATGTTGGCCACGCCGCTGGCCGCGGCGCCAACTCAGGCACCCACCACAACTGCGGCAGCCGACCCGCTCGTGGTTCCGCCTGAAGCCAGCCCGGTGCCGATCGCGTTGCTGGTCGATCTCGGATCAGGGCAGACTCTCTATGCTCGTGAAGCGGAGCGCAGGTTCGTGCCGGCGTCGATCACCAAGGTGATGACGCTCTATGTCGCCTTCGAACTGATCGCACGCGGGCAGCTCGATCCCAAAGCCACCTTCCGCATGAGCGAATATGCCTGGAAGCACTGGCGCGCAGTCGGCTCTTCCATGTTCCTCGACCGGGAACACGATGTAACCGTGCATGATCTGCTGATGGGCATTGCCAATGTTTCGGCAAACGATGGCTGCGTGGTCCTTGCCGAAGGAGCGGCCGGTTCGGTGCCGAACTGGATCGCCCTGATGAATGCCGAAGCCCGCCGGCTGGGCATGAAGGACAGCCATTTCGGCACGCCCAATGGCTGGATGGATGAAGGGCAGACTTTCGTTTCCGCCCGCGACCTGGTCACGCTGGCCAGCGCGATGATATCCCGTCATCCTGATCTCTACCGGCAATATGTCGGCCGCAAGACCATGACGTGGAACGGCATCACCCAGCGCAACCATGATCCAATCCTGGGCAAGCTGGAAGGCGCCGATGGCATCAAGACCGGTTTCACCAATCAGGCAGGCTATGGCTTCCTCGGCTCGGCCGAGCGGGACGGGCGTCGGCTGGTCATGGTGGTTGCCGGGGTCGACCGCCCGGCAGACCGGGGCAAGGCCGCAGAAGCGCTAATGAACTGGGGCTTCGCCGCGTTTGAGAGCAAGCCGCTGTTTGCCCGCGGGGCGATCGTGGGCACGGCGCAAGTGCAGGGCGGCAACGCGCGGAGCGTGCCTTTGGTGGCGCCCAGGGCCT
>CAZVHM010000179.1:0-1652 GCA_964627175.1 uncultured Novosphingobium sp.
GATAATCGCTTCTGAAGTCACCCCGTCTTCCGGCGCCATCGCGATGCCGACCGAAACGCCAATCACCACGCGATGGCCGTCTATCTGGTAAGGCTCGGACAAGGTGGAAATGATCCGCTGAGCCAGCCGCCCAAGATTTTCCCGCGTCTGGCGATCGGCGATGATGACCTCGAACTCGTCACCCCCCAGCCGGCCAACCCTGCCCCGTGTGCCAACCACCCGTTCCAGCCGATGGGCGACCTGCTTGAGCAAGGCATCGCCGGACGGATGGCCAAGCGTATCGTTGACCTGCTTGAACCGGTCGAGATCAAGCAGGAACACCGCGCAGGCGCGCTGTTCCGCCGCCCGGGCGTTCAGCAACTTTTCCAGAGACTTCGACATCTGCAGTCGATTGGCCAGCCCGGTGAGGGAATCGTAGTGCGCCAGCCTGGTCGCCTGCTCTTCAGACCGCTTGCGCTCGGTAAGGTCGGAGCCGGAACCCCGGAATCCCTGGAAATTGTCGAAGTCGTCGTAAACCGGCAACCCGTTAATCAACCACCAGCGCTCCTCGCTGGCGCTAGCCGCCCGCATCGGCAGATTCTGAAAGGATGAACGCGCGTTGAGGTGGAACAGCAGCGTGCGTTCGCTCTCGCCGGATTGGCTGTCGCTCACGAACAGCTCGATGAACGGCCGTCCGATCAGCTCGGCCACCGGGCGGCCCACGATCTCGCCGATGGTGGGCGAAACATAGGTAATCAGGCCGCGCCGGTCGGTTTCCCAGAACCAGCCCTGCCGGGTCAGCTCATAGTCCGAAAGGATAAGTTCGGCGCGCTGCTGGGCGCGCTCGACCTGCTCCTGACGGGCCTGGGCAGTGCGGTTGAACTCCACCTGCCGAAGCGAGACGAACACCCCGCCCCCGGCGCCAACCACCAGCGCCAGCATCGTTGCCGGCTCCAGCGTGACCAGCGCGTTCGCGAACCACAGCGAAAGCAACGCCGCCATCATCGTGGGCAGGCGGCCCGAACAGACGATACAAGCCAACGTGCCGACCACCACCAGGGCAGCCGGCCCGGTATCCCAGCCCGCGGCAGGCTTGCCTACCATCCATAAGGACAGCGCAATGCCGAAAAGGAACATGGGGCCGGCAACAAACAGGGCGACAAGGCTCCACCGCTGGCCCAGACTGATGTCGCGGCGGCGCTCGAACCTGACGCCAAGCGAAGCCAGCACGGCGAGCAAGGCAGCGGCCATCGCGATCAGCCCGCTATCGACAGGGGGAAGCGACCACGACGCCCAACCGTGAACCAGCACCGCCACCAGCATGGCCGGGCCCATCAACCACCATTCAAGCGGCAGGGCATAGCGCGCCACGAAACGCCGCCCACGAACCCGCGCCGTGGACGAACGGATGCGCATAGAGGATTCGCCCGGCGCTGCCGCCGTAGCGGCATACGGGCGCGGGAGCTCCTCCGCCGTGACAGGTCTGGTGGCATCGGCTGGCCGCATGCCCACTCTTTGCGCCTGCGCGGCTTGCAAAAGGGTTAAATACGAATGGGCCGACAAACATTGCTACAAAGAATTACACTTGCGCCAGAGCCTGAATGAGAGTTGCTTGGCAGGACGCAAGAACAACAATGGGTGGGAGATCCCGGACAATGCGCCATATCGCGATA
>CAZVHM010000180.1:0-1652 GCA_964627175.1 uncultured Novosphingobium sp.
GATAATCGCTTCTGAAGTCACCCCGTCTTCCGGCGCCATCGCGATGCCGACCGAAGCGCCGATCACCACGCGATGTCCGTCGATCTGATAAGGTTCGGACAGGGTGGAAATGATCCGTTGGGCCCGCCGCCCAAGGTTTTCCCGCGTCTGGCGATCGGCGAGAATCACCTCGAACTCATCACCCCCCAGCCGGCCAACCCTGCCCCGTGTGCCAACTACCCGTTCCAGCCGATGCGCCACCTGCTTGAGCAAGGCATCGCCGGCCGGATGTCCCAGCGTATCGTTGACCTGCTTGAACCGATCAAGATCAAGCAGGAACACCGCGCAAGCGCGTTGATCCGCCGCCCGGGCGTTCAACAGCTTTTCCAGCGACTTCGACATCTGCAGCCGATTGGCCAGCCCGGTGAGGGAATCGTAGTGCGCCAGCCTGGTCGCCTGCTCTTCAGACCGCTTGCGCTCGGTAAGGTCGGAGCCGGAACCCCGGAATCCCTGGAAATTGTCGAAGTCGTCGTAAACCGGCAACCCGTTAATCAACCACCAGCGCTCCTCGCTGGCGCTAGCCGCCCGCATCGGCAGATTCTGAAAGGATGAACGCGCGTTGAGGTGGAACAGCAGCGTGCGTTCGCTCTCGCCGGATTGGCTGTCGCTCACGAACAGCTCGATGAACGGCCGTCCGATCAGCTCGGCCACCGGGCGGCCCACGATCTCGCCGATGGTGGGCGAAACATAGGTAATCAGGCCGCGCCGGTCGGTTTCCCAGAACCAGCCCTGCCGGGTCAGCTCATAGTCCGAAAGGATAAGTTCGGCGCGCTGCTGGGCGCGCTCGACCTGCTCCTGACGGGCCTGGGCAGTGCGGTTGAACTCCACCTGCCGAAGCGAGACGAACACCCCGCCCCCGGCGCCAACCACCAGCGCCAGCATCGTTGCCGGCTCCAGCGTGACCAGCGCGTTCGCGAACCACAGCGAAAGCAACGCCGCCATCATCGTGGGCAGGCGGCCCGAACAGACGATACAAGCCAACGTGCCGACCACCACCAGGGCAGCCGGCCCGGTATCCCAGCCCGCGGCAGGCTTGCCTACCATCCATAAGGACAGCGCAATGCCGAAAAGGAACATGGGGCCGGCAACAAACAGGGCGACAAGGCTCCACCGCTGGCCCAGACTGATGTCGCGGCGGCGCTCGAACCTGACGCCAAGCGAAGCCAGCACGGCGAGCAAGGCAGCGGCCATCGCGATCAGCCCGCTATCGACAGGGGGAAGCGACCACGACGCCCAACCGTGAACCAGCACCGCCACCAGCATGGCCGGGCCCATCAACCACCATTCAAGCGGCAGGGCATAGCGCGCCACGAAACGCCGTCCGCGAACACGCGCCGTGGACGAACGGATGCGTGACGATGATTCGCCCGACGCTGCCGCCGATGCGGCATCCGGGCGCGGGATCTCCTCCGCCGTGACAGGTCTGGTGGCATCGGCTGGCCGCATGTCCACCCTGTGCGCCTGCGCCGCTTGCAAAAGGGTTAAATGCAAATGGCCTGGCACACCTTGCGACAAAGAATTGCACTTGCGCCGGAGCCTGAATGAGAGTTGCTTGGCTGGACGCAAGAACAACAATGGGTGGGAGATCCCGGACAATGCGCCATATCGCGATA
>CAZVHM010000181.1:0-1630 GCA_964627175.1 uncultured Novosphingobium sp.
TATTGGAAGGCGATGTGCGCAAGCTGCAGTATTCCGGCGATGCCTGCGTGCTGGATATCTATCTCTATCCCCCGGAAGCCGGGCGCGAGCCGGTGGCCAGCTATGTCGATGCACGGCGCGCCAGCGATGCCCAAGATGTAGATCGGGCTGCCTGCGTTGCGGCGATGCGCCGGCGCGGCACCCGGTAACTCCACTTTAACCGCGCCATCGGCATATCCCTTGGGCAATCGCCGCCAAGGGGGCACGCCATGACCTATCAATTCCGCGCACTTGCCGATCAGGCTCAGGGCGATGGGCAGATCACTCCCGAAGAAATCCTCCAGCTGCGGCGCGAAGGCTGGGCTGATGGACGGATCGATCCGGCAGAAGCCGAAGCCTTGTTCGTACTCAACGATCTGCTGGCGCAGCGCCCGCCGGAATGGGTCGATTTCTTTGTCGAAGCCTTGTGCGAATTCATCCTCGCCGGCGCCATGCCGCGCGGGTTCGTCAGCGAAGATCAGGTCGAATGGCTGATCACCCGACTCGATCGCACCGGCCGGGTGGAAACCATGGCCGAACTTGAACTGCTGGAACGCCTGTTCGCTCGGGCCGAACACCTGCCCGAGCGGCTGCGAACCTATGCCCTGGCCCAGATTGAACAGATCGTGCTGACCGGCAATGGCCCGACTCGAGATGGGGGGCGGATCGACGCCGCCTGCATCACGGCGGCCGAATGCCGCTTGCTCAAGCGGTTCGTCTATTCGTTCGCGGGTGACAGCCCCGGCGCGATCAGCCGCGCCGAAGCGGAAATGCTGTTTCGCATCAAGGATGCGACGCTGGGGGCCGAGAACGCCGCCGAGTGGCCTGATCTATTCGTGAAGGCGGTGGCCAGCCACCTGATGGGCCACAACCATTTTACCCAGATTTCACCAGAGCGCGCCCGCGAACTGGAAAACTTCATGGGCGATAACACCCCGCGCATCGGCGCATTCTTTGGCCGCATGGCCAGCAGCCATGCCGACGGCAGCTTTGCCGAGGCAGCTAGCAAGGTGCTGGGCTTTGGCCGCAAGAACGCGGCGCGCGACCACGCTGCCGAAGCAGCGGCCGACCGGCGCGTGACCGAATTGGAGGATGCCTGGCTGCAGCAACAAGTGGATGCCAACCACCAGCTCGACGAGCTCGACAAGGCCTTGCTGCGGTTCATCGCTGCGGAACAGCACCAGGCCTGAAGGGTCCGGTGCAAGGCCCGATCAGACGGTAAAGCTTTCCCCACAGCCGCACGAACCCTTGGCATTGGGGTTGTTGAACACGAACCCGGCGGTGAAATCGTCTTCCCGCCAATCCATCGTGCTCCCGATCAGATAGAGCACCGAGGCGGCATCAATGAAGAACAGGCCGCCCGGCGTCTCGATCCGCTCGTCCAGCGCGTTCGCCTCGGTCACATAGTCCACCGAATAGGCAAGGCCCGAACAGCCGCGGCGCGGGGTCGACAGCTTGACCCCGATCGCGCCTTCCGGGGCAGAGGCCATCAGCGTGGCAACCCGTGCTTCGGCAGCGGGGGTCAGGATCACGGCGGCCGGGCGCTGGCGGGTTTTGGTCTCGGTCATGGCTGCAACCTATATGGGGACGCGTTCACAGCATCCCAAGTTCG
>CAZVHM010000182.1:0-1629 GCA_964627175.1 uncultured Novosphingobium sp.
TATTGGAAGGCGATGTGCGCAAGCTGCAGTATTCCGGCGATGCCTGCGTGCTGGACATCTATCTCTATCCCCCGGAAGCCGGGCGCGAACCAGTGGCCAGCTATGTCGATGCCCGCCGCGCCAGCGATGCCCAGGATGTCGACCGGGCCGCTTGCGTTGCGGCGATGCGCCGGCGCGGAAACCGGTAACTCCACTTTAACTGCACCATCGGCATATCCCTTGGGTAATCGCCGCCAGGGGGCACGCCATGACCTATCAATTCCGCGCACTTGCCGATCAGGCGCAGGGCGATGGGCAGATCTCTGCCGAAGAAATCCTCCAGCTGCGGCGTGAAGGCTGGGCTGATGGACGGATCGATCCGGCAGAAGCCGAAGCCTTGTTCGTACTCAACGATCTGCTGGCGCAGCGCCCGCCGGAATGGGTCGATTTCTTTGTCGAAGCCTTGTGCGAATTCATCCTCGCCGGCGCCATGCCGCGCGGGTTCGTCAGCGAAGATCAGGTCGAATGGCTGATCACCCGACTCGATCGCACCGGCCGGGTGGAAACCATGGCCGAACTTGAACTGCTGGAACGCCTGTTCGCTCGGGCCGAACACCTGCCCGAGCGGCTGCGAACCTATGCCCTGGCCCAGATTGAACAGATCGTGCTGACCGGCAATGGCCCGACTCGAGATGGGGGGCGGATCGACGCCGCCTGCATCACGGCGGCCGAATGCCGCTTGCTCAAGCGGTTCGTCTATTCGTTCGCGGGTGACAGCCCCGGCGCGATCAGCCGCGCCGAAGCGGAAATGCTGTTTCGCATCAAGGATGCGACGCTGGGGGCCGAGAACGCCGCCGAGTGGCCTGATCTATTCGTGAAGGCGGTGGCCAGCCACCTGATGGGCCACAACCATTTTACCCAGATTTCACCAGAGCGCGCCCGCGAACTGGAAAACTTCATGGGCGATAACACCCCGCGCATCGGCGCATTCTTTGGCCGCATGGCCAGCAGCCATGCCGACGGCAGCTTTGCCGAGGCAGCTAGCAAGGTGCTGGGCTTTGGCCGCAAGAACGCGGCGCGCGACCACGCTGCCGAAGCAGCGGCCGACCGGCGCGTGACCGAATTGGAGGATGCCTGGCTGCAGCAACAAGTGGATGCCAACCACCAGCTCGACGAGCTCGACAAGGCCTTGCTGCGGTTCATCGCTGCGGAACAGCACCAGGCCTGAAGGGCCCGGTGCAAGGCCCGATCAGACGGTGAAGCTCTCGCCGCAGCCGCACGAACCCTTGGCGTTGGGGTTGTTGAATACGAACCCGGCGGTGAAATCGTCTTCCCGCCAATCCATCGTGCTGCCGATCAGATAAAGCACCGAGGCGGCATCAATGAAGAACAGGCCGCCGGGCGTCTCGATCCGCTCGTCCAGCGCGTTCGCCTCGCTCACATAGTCCACCGAATAGGCCAGACCCGAACAGCCGCGGCGCGGGGTTGACAGCTTGACCCCGATCGCGCCTTCCGGGGCAGAGGCCATCAGCGTGGCAATCCGCGCCTCGGCAGCGGGGGTCAGGATCACGGCGGCCGGGCGCTGGCGGGTTTTAGTCTCGGTCATGGCTGCAACCTATATGGGGACGCGTTCACAGCATCCCAAGTTCG
>CAZVHM010000183.1:0-1569 GCA_964627175.1 uncultured Novosphingobium sp.
TCTTCCGCTTCGCGGGGGGTGAGGGCGTGAAAGGCCGTGGCGCGCTGCCAGCTGCGGCGTTCGTATGCCAGCCGGGCAATGGCTTTCTTGAGCTTGCCGCGCGCTGTGATCCACGGGTCCAGCATGCCATGCGGCGAAATGAAATAGGGCCGCCCGGTGATCGCGGCCCAGCGGCTTGCTGCGGCTGAAGGATACATCCAGATGCCATGAAGGTGCAGGCAATCGAGCTTTGCGGCAAGCAGGGCCGGCAGCAAATCCGGCGAAAAGCCGATTTGCCCTGGCCCGACGACGCGGCTGGTTTGAACCGGAATGCCGGCGAAGCGTGCGCGGTCGGTGTCGGTCTCGCGGTCGTGCAAGGCAAAGATGTGTGGTGCGGCGCCGCAGTCTTTCAGCATGGCGGCGTGAGTGGCCACTGCTTCGAACACCCCGCCGCCCAGGCGAGAGGCGGAAGCAGTGATCAGGCCGATCCGCAGCCCTGCCATGCTTGCGGTCATGGGTGGGGAGCCGCCGATTTCACCCTGGCCAGTGCGAGCCGCCGTCGCCGGACAGCGGGTGGCAGATCTTCCGACAGGGCGCCGGCGGTTTCGTCGCCCGTGGGGCCAATGCGGCCCTGTTCCCGGCGATGCCGCATCGCAGCCTGCAACTGGACGATGGAGGGAACCCCGAAGAGCCGCGCCGCGATATACCAGAGGACCACCGGCGCCAGATATGCTCCCACTTGCCTGACCATTGTCAGCAACAGCCCGTCACGCAGGCCGATGACCAAGGTCGGCAGGAAAATCATGTAGGCGGCGATCTTGAAGGTGGATTGCTCCCCGCTGACGAAACGCGTGTAGATCCTGCCCAGCACGTGGCCCCATAGCCCGCACCAGATCAACACACCCAGCCAGCCGAGTGCATGCCATCCCTCGCCGGGCAGCGATCGGGTCATGCCGATCGGGTAGCCGTAATCGAAAAGTTCGAACCGCTTGATCGGGGCGCCAATGGGTTTTCCGGGCCACAGGATGCGTGGGACGGGCTCTGTAAAAATCTGCAGGTTATCAAGGAAATAGTCGTAAGTTCCGGACCTTTGTGGCACCACGTAGACAATGTATTCGAAGAACTCCATGTTGCCGAAGTCCATGCTTTCCAGAAAGCGGTCAGCACGTTCCGAGTTGGTGGCATAGAAGCTTTGCTCCTCGATACCGAGCGCCTGGCGGATAGACGCGCCTCGATCGCTGCCCACAGCCGAAAAGGCCGCGAATACGGCGGTCGTGGCCAGCACCACCCCGAGACCGGGATAGCGGATCCGCTTTTCATAAAGGTAGAGCAGCCCTGCACTGACCGCGGCCGCCACGAACGGGCCACGGCCCCCGGTTCCGGCGCGCAACATGATGAAGGCGACCAGTGGCAGGAACGACCACCAGCGAAATCGTCCAAGCCAGATGATCAGCACACTCAGGCTGACCAGCAACAGTTGCAGGTCGGTGATATAGCCGCTCTGGGTGGTGTTGATGAACACCCCGGTTCCGCGGTCGAGGATCGTGCTGCTCAGGTTGCCGTCAGGCGCATAGGAACGATAGAGGGAAT
>CAZVHM010000184.1:0-1559 GCA_964627175.1 uncultured Novosphingobium sp.
ATGACGTTGAGCGAAACCGACAGCGCATCGGCCGGCAACTGGCGATGGACATCGCGGTGGGCCCGGTAAAGCATCAGCGCGCCGGGCTCCAGCCGATGCCGGCCAGCGGGTCGCAGGTGCGCCAGTTCGCCGGTCCACCCGGCGACGGCGGCATAGTCATACTCGTAATAGTCGCTCCAGTAGCCCGGGCCGAAATAGCCGTGAGTGAGAAAGCTGAAGTTGTGATCGTGCGGCAGGCCATAGACGAACGAGGCGCCGCCGCTGGCCTGAACCATGGCATCGCCGTTCGACGGCCACACCGCCGCGCGCAGGAACACGCCGTTTTGCGGCCGGGTGAGCTGGATCGCCTGCGGGCCATAGCCTTGGGAGGGTTCATCGCGGTGGCGGGTTTTGAGCGATTCGAGCAGGATATCGCCGAGGAAATCGGGGTTGTTCCCCAGCCGGCGCAGCCACAGGGCGGCGTGGGTCAGGCTATCCTCGTCTGCCGGGGCAAAGCCGGCGGCGTGAATCGCTTCGGCGCAATCGCCCAGCGCGGCAACGCGATCATCGGCGAGTTCGATCAGGCGGGGCATGGTTCGATGCTTCCCAGAACAGGATGTTGTTCGATCAGTTGGGCCCGCAAGGCGCCCGCCGGCGCGGCCAGTGCATCACCTTCAAGGCAGGCGATGGCAGCGAGAGTGCGGAAGCCCGTCAGCGTATCGAGCGCAAGGCATTCGCGCAGCGCCTGCCAGCGCAGCATATCGCTACAGCCGGCATCACGCGCGATATCGGCCAGCACCGGCGCGGCATCCTTGCGGCCCATCCGGCCAAGCAGGGCGACGGCGATCTCGTGCCGGCTTTCCCGCGCGCTGGATGCGGACTGGTGCAGCAGGCGCCCTTCGGGCAGCGAGACTTCTCGCACGGGCGCAGGGCCAGCCCGGCGCCGTTGCAGGCGCAGCAGCAGCAGGGTGCCTTCGGCCTGATCGACCAGCAGCGCCTCGCGCCCGGCATCGCGGCCCAGGGCAAGGCCCGGTTCCAGCGCCAGCGGGTGAACGCGCGGGGCGGCATCGGCCGAACCGATGCTGCGGGAAAGTTCAACCAGACGACCAGTGCCCTTGCCGGCAATCACCACGTCCCATTCCTCGGCCGGGGCAAAGGCGGCACACTGCGCCGGGGGTTGCAGGGCAAGGCCCGCACCATCAAGCGCAACCAGCGTGAGCGAGGCATGGCCGGCCCGCGCCAGCAGCACCGTGGTGCTGGCGCGGGAGGTGGAATGGCGCAGCGGCACCTGCCCGAACGGCGCACGGGCCAGCACGGGCATGACCGCGCCCGCCAGGCTGCCGGTGAAGGCCGCGGCGCGGGCCGAGCCATCGAACAGCGCGGCCAGAGCCGGCAGGGCCGACAGCGCCGCCCCTTCGGCATAGGCGACGAAGGCATCGAACACGGCGCGGGTGGCAGGCGCCGCGCGCCAGGCCTCGAACGCGGCCTGATGCTGCGCCTGCTGCACCAGCAGCGCGGCCGGGCATTCCAGCATGGCGCGGATTTCCGGGTGAAGCTGCATGTCCGATGCCCTCGCGGCC
>CAZVHM010000185.1:0-1559 GCA_964627175.1 uncultured Novosphingobium sp.
ATGACGTTGAGCGAAACCGACAGCGCATCGGCCGGCAACTGGCGATGGACATCGCTGTGGGCCCGGTAAAGCATCAGCGCACCCGGCTCCAACCGGTGCCGGCCAGCGGGCCGCAGGTGCGCCAGTTCGCCGGTCCACCCGGCAACGGCGGCATAGTCATACTCGTAATAGTCGCTCCAGTAGCCTGGCCCGAAATAGCCGTGGGTGAGGAAGCTGAAGTTGTGATCGTGGGGCAGGCCATAGACGAACGAGGCGCCGCCGCTGGCCTGGACCATGGCATCGCCGTGCGACGGCCACACCGCCGCACGCAGGAACACGCCGTTTTGCGGCCGGGTGAGCTGGATCGCCTGCGGGCCATAGCCTTGGGAGGGTTCATCGCGGTGGCGGGTTTTGAGCGATTCGAGCAGGATATCGCCGAGGAAATCGGGGTTGTTCCCCAGCCGGCGCAGCCACAGGGCGGCGTGGGTCAGGCTATCCTCGTCTGCCGGGGCAAAGCCGGCGGCGTGAATCGCTTCGGCGCAATCGCCCAGCGCGGCAACGCGATCATCGGCGAGTTCGATCAGGCGGGGCATGGTTCGATGCTTCCCAGAACAGGATGTTGTTCGATCAGTTGGGCCCGCAAGGCGCCCGCCGGCGCGGCCAGTGCATCACCTTCAAGGCAGGCGATGGCAGCGAGAGTGCGGAAGCCCGTCAGCGTATCGAGCGCAAGGCATTCGCGCAGCGCCTGCCAGCGCAGCATATCGCTACAGCCGGCATCACGCGCGATATCGGCCAGCACCGGCGCGGCATCCTTGCGGCCCATCCGGCCAAGCAGGGCGACGGCGATCTCGTGCCGGCTTTCCCGCGCGCTGGATGCGGACTGGTGCAGCAGGCGCCCTTCGGGCAGCGAGACTTCTCGCACGGGCGCAGGGCCAGCCCGGCGCCGTTGCAGGCGCAGCAGCAGCAGGGTGCCTTCGGCCTGATCGACCAGCAGCGCCTCGCGCCCGGCATCGCGGCCCAGGGCAAGGCCCGGTTCCAGCGCCAGCGGGTGAACGCGCGGGGCGGCATCGGCCGAACCGATGCTGCGGGAAAGTTCAACCAGACGACCAGTGCCCTTGCCGGCAATCACCACGTCCCATTCCTCGGCCGGGGCAAAGGCGGCACACTGCGCCGGGGGTTGCAGGGCAAGGCCCGCACCATCAAGCGCAACCAGCGTGAGCGAGGCATGGCCGGCCCGCGCCAGCAGCACCGTGGTGCTGGCGCGCGAGGTGGAATGGCGCAGCGGCACCTGCCCGAACGGCGCACGGGCCAGCACGGGCGTGACCGCGCCGGCCAGGCTGCCGGTGAAGGCCGCAGCGCGGGCCGAGCCATCGAACAGCGCGGCCAGAGCCGGCAGGGCCGAAAGCGCCGCCCCTTCGGCATAGGCGGCGAAGGCATCGAACACGGCGCAGGTAGAAGGCGCCGCGCGCCAGGCCTCGAACGCGGCCTGGTGCTGCGCCTGCTGCGCCAGCAGCACCGCCGGGCTTTCCAGCATGGCGCGGATTTCCGGGTGAAGCTGCATGTCCGATGCCCTCGCGGCC